>DASXDV010000032.1:0-22546 GCA_036490465.1 Candidatus Tumulicola sp.
CGGTGACCTAGGTCGCATTAAGCGGCCTTAACCCGTTGGAGGTTGGAGCGTTGGAAGACAAGATGCTGACCTGCAAGGACTGCTCGAATCAGTTCGTGTTCTCTTCGAGAGAGCAGCAGTTCTTTGCCGAAAAGGGGTTCCAAAACGAGCCGCAGCGGTGCCGAGACTGCCGGCAAGCCAGACGAGCGAGTGGTACGGACGGGCACGCGCCGCGTCCCGGGCGCCCGAACTACGAGGCCGTATGCGCCGCTTGCGGCGTCGAGACGACCTTGCCGTTCCGGCCGCGCGGCGACCGGCCCGTGTATTGTCGCACGTGTTACACGGCGCAGGTGCCGGCCGGAGTGTGAACGACCTCACGGCAGTCGCCTGGGACGGCGATGCCGTCGTCTATCTCGACCAACGGCTCCTCCCCCACGAAATGCGTTACGAGCGCGCTTGTACGGTCGACGAAATCGTCGACGCGATCGCCACGCTCGCGGTGCGCGGCGCGCCGTGCATCGGGGTTTTCGCCGGGTTCGGCATCGCATTGCTGCGCCGGACGATCGGCGACGATGCGGAGTTTGCCGGTGCCGCGCAACGCGTGCGTGCGGCGCGTCCGACCGCGGTAAACCTCGCTTGGGCGGTCGATCGCGTGCTGGTCGCCGAGGACATGCTCGCCGAGGCCCACTCCATCGCCGCCGAACAAGTCCGGATCGACGAGGCCATCGGAGAAAGCGGACTCGAACTCGTCGGCAAGAGCCCCCGCATCATCACGCATTGCAATACCGGCGGCTTGGCCACCGCGGGCGGTGCCGGAACGGCGCTGGCGGTCGTTCTCGCGGCACAGCGCGCCGGCAAGCACCCGCGCGTTTTCGTCGACGAAACCCGGCCCCTGCTGCAAGGCTCGCGATTGACCTATCTCGAGCTGCGCAATGCCGGCGTCGATGCGGTGCTGCAGCCCGACGCCGCAGCCGCGAGCGCGATGGCCCGCTGCGCGATCGACTTAGTTCTCGTAGGCGCCGACCGGATCGCGCGCAACGGCGATACCGCCAATAAAATTGGAACGTACGGACTCGCGGTGCTAGCGGCGCATCACGGAATCCCGTTCTACGTAGCGGCGCCCCGCTCGACGTTCGACTTCACGCTGGCGCGGGGAGACGAAATTCCGATCGAGCAGCGGTCTGCCGACGAAGTCGCGGAGTTCGCCGGTCGGCGCGTGGCCCTCGCCGGAGCGACGGCGTACAATCCTGCATTCGACGTGACGCCCGCGCATCTGATAACGGCGTTCGTTACCGAGGCCGGCATTTTCCGGCCGCCGTACGAAGAATCGTTGAGCGTGCTCGAGATGCAGCGTGAAGTTCTACGAATTCGTCGATAAGCAGCCGCCGGTCGGGCGCCTCGTCGTCATCGAGGGCACCGAACGCGTGCTGGCGGATCGCGCGCTGGAAATCCTCACGGAACGCTTGCTCGCGCCCGAAGTTCGCGAACTGAACCTCCAGCGTTTCGGCGCCGAAGAAACCGGCGATTTTACGCGGGTGCGCGAGGCGGTAGCGGCAATGCCGTTTCTGGCCGACCGCCGGCTGACCATCGTCACCGAGGCGCAGTCGCTCAAGGCGCCGGCCCGCCGCGACTTGCTTGCCGCCGCGCAAGCGGTCCCCGAGGGAAACACGCTGGTGATTACGGATCTGGTGTCGCCGCGCTCGCAACGCCCGCAGGCGCTCGGGGCGTTGGCCGGACGCGGCGCCTTGCGAGTCGATACCACCGCGACCGACGACGTGCGCGGCCGATTTGTGGAAGAGTTGCTGACCGTTCTCGGCGTCCGCGCCGAAGCGCCGGCCGTGGACGCCCTGGTGCGCAGCACCGCCGACTTAGCCGCGATCCGCAACGATCTCGAGAAGCTGGCCCTTGGTTCGAAGAAGATTACCGTCGCGGACCTCGAGCGCGAAGCCCTCTCGGTTGAGGATCCGAAGAGCTACCACTATGCCGGCGCGCTGGTCGAGGGGCGAATCGGCGAGGCGCTGGCGATCGCGCACGAGTTTTTCACCAGCGATCCTCGGGCGGCGATGCCGCTGTTGTCGGCGCTGGCGAGCGAGTGCGGCAGCGTATGGGAACTTGCCAAGCCCGGCGGCGCGCTGGCCGCGCGTTTTCGCTGGCGGGAGAACCGGTTGCGCCCGCTGGCTCGGAGGATCGGACGGCGACGGGCACAACGCGCCTTCGAGCGCGCGCTGGGCGGCGTGGAAGCGGTGGTGACCGGCCGCGTCGGCAGCGAGCCCGACGAATTCCGCGCGCTGGTCGATCGAATTAGCGTGGAAGTCTCCGCGCTGCTGGCTCGCTGAAAGCGAAAAGTCACGCTCGATTCGGCTCGCGCGCTGGATTCGGTATGGGAGCGGCGGTCCTTGCGGCGGCCTTTGCGTGTGCGGTTGCGTCGAGCGCACCGGGACCGCTCGTCTACGCGTACACGTACGAAGTCGCGCGAACCGACGGGGCCGACCACGCGCACGGCGTAGATAAAATGGATCCGGGCGGCGGCGGAACGTTCTTGTTTCACAACGTCAATCAGCATTACATCGCCCCCAGTTTCGACCAGCCGCAGTCGCGTTCCGGAACGATCGCCGTCGACGTCGTGCGCGAAGAGAGCGACGGCGGGTTGGTCCTGAACGTGCGGGAGACGCCGGTCCCGCCGGACGGCGCCGCGCCGGTGACGTGCGTCGCCTTCGGCGACACGTCGGTCGTGTGCGATCCCAATCGCGAGGTCGGGCCGGAGGTTGCGGCACTGCTCGGCGCGCTCGGTAAGGATTTCGTCGACGCATCGCGACTCGACTCGCGTCGCCACTGGCACCTCGATCCGCAGGGTCCGGGCGCAACGGCGTCCGACTACACGATCGTTCGGAGCGCGGGGCCGTTGCTAGACATCGTCGAGAGCGCTCGCCGCACGCCGCGCGGGTCGGCCGAAGCGACCGAGATAAGCGCCCGAATCGAGTACGACGCGGCGCATGCGTTACCGGTCCGGCTCGATCAAACGACGGTCATGGAAATGCACCGCGGATCGGTCGGCGTCACCGTCTCGACCCATACGACGCTCGAACTCCAGACGCCGCCGGGCGACTCGTCAGGTCGCTAAATCCGCCACTGCCACGCGTTCCACGATTCGGTGGACGGGTTGGGAGAGAAGCCCTTGAAGTCGACGCTGATGGCCTCGAGTTGGCGTTGCCACCAGAAGAAGACGTACGGATTGTCGCGCGCGAGGATATGCTGGATGCGTCCGTAGGCAGACGCGCGGATGACTTGATCGTAGTTGTCCAGCGCCCGGCGCTGCGCCGCTTCCATGTCGGGATTGCAGTACCGCGACGTATTGTAACCGTTGGGTGGGAACGTCGAGCACAGAAACTGCGACGAGTCGTCGGGATCGATTCCGCCGTACCACGGCGCGAGCGTGAGATCGAACTTGCCGCCCTGCAGAATTCCGCCCATCGCGGCGGTGGCGTACAGAACGGCTTGCGGGTAGTACTTGATCTCGACGTCGAGGCCGATCCGGCGCAGCGCTTCTTGCACGAGCAGACTTTCCTCCCGATGCGTCGCGTTGGCGTTTTCGGTGGCGAGCAGCAGGTGCGGCGAACCTCCGGCGCGCGCCAGCAGTGCTTTGGCCTTCGCGACGTCGTACGGATACGATTTCACCGTCGGATCGAACGCCCACATCCAATCCGGAAGGTCTTCGGTCGCGACCTTTTCCTGGCCGTGGGTCAGCCGGGCGACGAGGCTCGGCTTGTCGAGAGCGTAGGCGATCGCCAATCGCACTAGGGGATTTGGGACGCGGGCGACGTTGAACTCGAGCGCGTCGAAAGCGTTCATGTTAACCCAGACCAGTTTGACGTCGGGTGCGTCCTTGAGTTCCGGATACGTCGCGATCGACGCCTGAAACAAGTAGTCGATCGCGTGCGTTCGCAGCAAGTTGATCCCGGTGTTTTCGTCGGGAACGACCTGGATAAGGATCCGGCTGAGGCCGGGCCGGCCTTTGAAGAATCGGGGGTTGGCGGCCAACACGATCCGGTCGCCGCGGACCCAGGAGACGAACTTGAACGGGCCGTCGCTGACGGTTGGTTCGCCGTTGAACGGGACTTGATTGACGTTGGGGTATTTCGCGAGCACGTGCGCGGGAACGACGTCGTATGGCTGGTCGCTCTCGGCGAAGAAGGTATTGACGAACGGCGCGAAGCGGCGCTTTAGGCGTACCGTTACCGTATGGTCGTCCGGCGTCTCGATCGCGCGCACGATGTCGTAGCCGTGGCGCGAAATGACGTTATCGTTCGGATTGACGATCGCTTGCCACGACCACTTCACGTCGCGCGACGTGACCGGTACTCCGTCGGTCCAGAAGGCGTCTTTTCGCAGGTGATACACGATGGTGAGCCCGTCGCGGCTGACGCCGCCGTTGCCGATCGTCGGGACGCTGGCGGCCAGCATCGGAACCGGGTTTCCGGCCGGATCGGCCGACAGCAGCGGCTCGAACATCAGACGATCGATGAAGCCGTCGTCGGTGGTCGACGCGAGCAGCGGGTTCAGGGTCTTGGACTCTTGGATCGTTGCGATCCGCAAGACGCCGGGTTGGGTCCAAGCGTGCCGGCCGGACGCCGACGGTGCGGAGCCGGACCGGGAGCATCCAGCGGCCGTCGCCACGAGCAGTATCATTGCGGCGACGTACTTCATAAGTCGCATGTACGGGTCCACGCGTCACGCGCCCTTCGCCCTTCGCTGCGTCGGGATGACCGCGGGTGAGGTGACGCGAACGGAGTGACCTTCCATGGATTATCGGACCTATGCCTCGCCGTTCTCGTGGAGATACGGACGCGCCGCGCTTCGTTCGCTCTTTTCCGAAGACCGGCGGCGGCGTTTGTGGCGGGCCGTCTGGGTCGCCTTGGCCGAGGCGCAAGCTGCGGAAGGGTTGATCGAGGACGCCGAACTCGCCGATCTGCGCGCGCACGCGCATCGGATCGATGTGGAAGCCGCGCTCGAGATCGAACGCGAGATCCACCACGACCTGATGGCCGAGATTCGGGTTTTCGCGGGGCAAGCGGCAACCGGCGGAGGGAAGCTTCACCTCGGCGCGACCTCGATGGACATTGAAGACACCGTGGAAACCTATCGCCTGCGGTTGGCGCTGGCTTGGGTCGGCGAGAGTCTGCACGCCTTGATCGCGGCGTTCGGCGAGAAGATCCGGGCGTACGCCGACCTCGTGTGCATGGGCTTCACGCACCTGCAGCCGGCCGAGCCCACGACGCTCGGCTATCGCTTCGCCGTGTACGCGCAAGACCTGTTGATCGACGATTCCAACTTGCGGTTCGTTTTCGAGAATCTCACCGCCAAAGGCCTGAGGGGCGCCGTCGGGACGGCGGCCTCCTACGAGCATCTGCTCAACGGCTCGGGGCATTCGGCTGCGATGGAGGCCCACGTGCTCGCGCACTTCGGTCTGCAAGCACGACCGATCAGCACGCAGACCTACCCGCGCAAGCTCGACTATCTGCTCTTATCGGGATTGGCCGGCTTGGGAGCGTCGCTCTCGAAGTTTGCCGCCGACGTTCGGGTCCTCGGCAGCCCCGCGTTCGGCGAAGTCGCCGAGCCGTTCGGCAGCAAACAGGTCGGCAGTTCGGCGATGCCTTTCAAGCGCAATCCGATCCTGTGCGAGCGGATCGACTCGCTCGCCCGTCTGCTGCTGGGATACAGCGAGACGGCCTGGCAAAATGCGGCCAACAACCTGTTGGAGCGCACGCTCGACGACAGCGCCAATCGCCGGACGATTCTCCCCGAAGCGCTGCTGTGTGCCGACGAAATCGTCTCGCTCGCGCGCCGCGCCGTCGATGGCCTGCGCGTCGACCGGCGGCGAATCGCCGCCAACTTGCGCACGTACGGACCGTTTGCCGGCACCGAAGCGGTTTTAATGGAAGGCGTGCGCTCGGGTGGCCATCGCCAGGCCTTGCACGAAGCCATTCGAAACGCCGCGATGGAATCGTGGGAAGCGCTCGCTCGGGAGCAGGACAATCCGCTGGCGCGTTTGCTCGCTGAAAACCGCGAACTGACCGCTCTGGTCGATCCGGCCGAGATTCGCCGGCTGCTGGATCCGGGAAAACACGTCGGTACGGCTCCGGCTCGCGCGGGGCAGCTTGCCGACATCATTGACAATCTGGAGCCGTTTCCCCGACAGGCGGAAGTCGCGCTCGCACAGGATGACGCAACCGATGAATAAGGGAATCGAAATCGCTCGCGGCAAGACCAAGGTGCTGTACGAAGTGCCCGGGCAACCGGCGGCTCTGGTGGTCGCCCAAACCGATCAAATTTCGGCCGGCGACGGCGCGCGCCGCCACGAAATCGCCGGCAAGGGCCGGCTTGCCGCGCAGACGACCGCGCGAGTCTTTCGGCTGCTGAATCTCTGCGGACTACCGACCCACTACCTCAACGGCGGCGAAGACGACGATGAAAACGAAATGGTCGTGCGCCGCTGCAACATGATTCCGCTCGAAGTCGTGACCCGCGGGGTGGCGGCCGGTTCGTTCGTAAAACGCAATCCCGGGGTCGCACGCGGGATGCTTCTGGTCCCGCGCATCGTGGAATTCTTTTTAAAAGACGACGCCAATCACGACCCGCTGATTGCCCCCGAGCGAATCGTCGCGGACAATATCGCCGCTCCCCACGAAATTGCGGCGATGACCGAAATGGCCCGCCTGACGTTCGACATTCTGGCGCACGCCTGGCGCCGCCGCGACGTGATGCTGGTGGATCTCAAGATCGAGTTCGGTCGCCTCGCTAGCGGCGAGAATCAAGGACAGCTGGTCATCGCCGACGTGATCGACAATGACTCGTGGCGCATTTGGCCGCAGGCACGCGAAGATCTGATGCTCGACAAACAGATGTACCGGAACCTCGAAACGATCGACGACGCCGCGCTGGCCGGCGTCAAACGCGCCTACGAGCGGGTTGCGGAGATGGTCGGATCGTTCCCGGTGATGCGTCCCGGCATGGTCGCGGTCATTGCCGACGCGAGCGAGCGGGTCGACCGGGTCAACGAAGTCGTGGCGGCGTTAGGGCAGTTCGGATTGCCCGCGGTGCGTCACGTTGCCAGTCCGGCTACGACGCCGGGTTACGTTCTCCAACTCATCGCTCAGCTCGAAGCATCGTTCGCCCGTCTCGCGCTGGTCGCCGTCGGCGACGACGATCTGCTGCGCGCGATGCTCGACGCGGCGTCGTCGTCGCCGACGCTCGACGGCAGCATCTCCCCGCAGCGCCTCGCGATGCAGTGCGCCAAGCTCTTTGGCTTGGAAGACACCGTGTCGTACGGACGCGCGCTGCTGATGCAGGCCAACGCGCGTTCCGGCGTGATCGCTGCCGATGCATCGCTGCAGCACCCCACCCCGGTGCCGCAAGGCGCGGCCATTGGCTAATCCCGAACTCGTCCGGCCCGGCGTGGCCTTGCGCGATGACGAATTGCGCCGGATTGCCGAGCGGCTCGGCCGCGAACCGTCGGTCGTCGAGCTGCATGCGTTCGATGCCCAGTGGAGCGAGCACTGTAGTTACAAGTCGAGTCGCCATCACCTCAAGCGCTTGCCATCGGAGGGCGCAGACGTCGTGTTGGGGCCCGGCCAGGACGCGGGAATTCTACATCTCGGCGAACACGCCGGCGAACGCTACGGCGTGGTGGTCGCGCACGAGTCGCACAATCATCCGTCGCAGGTCGTTCCGTACGAGGGCGCGGCCACCGGGGTCGGCGGCATCGTCCGCGACGTGCTGTGCATGGGCGCCGAGGTGATCGCGGTCGCCGACGCGCTGCGTTTCGGCAAGGTCGACGACCCCGGCTCGCACGCGCGCTACGTCGCTCGAAGTGCGGTCGACGGAATTGGGGCGTACGCCAATGCGATCGGGGTGCCGAACCTAGCCGGCGACGTGTATTTCGATGCCGGCTTCGACGACAATTGCCTCGTAAACGTGATCGCGCTGGGGATCGTCAAAGAATCGGAAGCGATCGCGTCGTACGCGCCGCCCGGTGCCGGCGGATGGGATTTGGTACTGGTCGGAAAGTCCACCGATCCGAGCGGATTCGGCGGTGCGTCGTTCTCTTCGGTCCCGCTCGACGCCGGCGACGAAGCGGCAAACAAGGGCGCCGTCCAAGTTCCCGACCCGTTCTTGAAAAACGTTCTGATGCGGGCGAGCTACCGCGTCTTCAACCTGTTGCACGAACGCGGGATCGCGGCGGCCTTCAAGGATCTCGGCGCCGGCGGAATCATGGGCTGTTCGGCGGAATTGGCCGCAAGCGGCGGATATGGCGCCGATCTCAACCTCGACGACGTCAACGTTGCCGTGGACGGCATGGCACCCGAAGTCATCGCGGTGGGGGAAGCCCAGGAGCGGCTGCTGTGGGCGCTCCCGCCGGAGGCGACCGCCGACGTCCTGCGGATTTATAACGAGGAATATTCGCTGCCGGAGATCGCGCACAACGCGCGAGCGACCGTCGTCGGCCGGCTGACGGCGGAAAAGCGCTACGTCCTGCGTTATCGCGGCGCGGTCGTGATGGACGTCGCCGTCGAGTTCCTAACCGGTTCCATTCGCGACGAACTGCCCTACGTCGAAGTCATTCGCCACGAACCCGAGGGTGCCGAGCTGCCGGCCGTCGACGTCGAACGCGCGTTTCCCCGAATTCTCGCCCATCCCGACGTGTGCTCGCGCGAGCCGCTCTACCGCCATTACGACTGGGTCGTTCGCGGAACGACCGCGATAGCACGCGACGCTGCCGATGCCGGGATGCTGGTGCCGGTTCCCGGTTCGCCGCTCGCCGTGACGCTCAGCATCGCCGGGAACCCGCGCTTGGGCCGGATCGACGCGCGGTACGCGGCCGAGCGTGCGGTGCTCGACGCCGTGCGGCGCACGGTCGCGGTCGGCGCGCGGCCGATCGGCTTGACCGACTGCCTGAACTTCGGCAATCCACGCAAGGCCGAACAGTACGGCGAACTCGTCGCCGCAATCGACGGGCTGGACCGCGCCGCGCGCGAGTTGGGACTCGCGTTCGTCTCGGGCAACGTCAGCCTCTACAACGAATCCTCGGCGGGCGTTGCGGTACCGGCCTCGGCAATCGTCGCGTGCGTCGGCGCGCTCGACGACGTGTCGCAGGCGATCGTTCCCGGACTTAAAAGCGCGGGTTCGGCGCTGTTGTGGATCGGCAGCCGCGAGCTCGCGGTCGGCGGTTCGGTCTTGGCCGACGTCCTCGGCATCGACGGTCCGCTGCCCTCGATCTCGTACGACGCCGAGCGGGCGGCGATCGGCATCGTGGCCGGTGCGATCGCTGCGGGAACGCTGCTGTCGTGCCGCGTGGTGGCCGAAGGCGGAATGCTGACCGCTCTCGCGCGACTGGCGTTCGACGCGCGGCGGGCCGGCCGGGCGCTGGGCGCCGAGCTGGATTTCGGCAATCCCTTGTGCGAGGCAGGCGGATTCTTGTGCGAAGTTCGCGATGCCCCGGTGGTCGACGTCTCCGGCACGCTCAAGGTCGGCACGACGATCGCCGAACCGCGCCTGATCGTCAACGGAACGAACTTCGACGTGGGGCAACTCTACGACGTCTGGTCCAAACCGCTGGCGGAGATATACCCGTGAGCGGCGCGATCGCGGTGCTCGTGTTTCCCGGAACCAACTCGGAAAACGAGACCCTGCGGCTACTGCGCGACTGCGGTGGCCGAGCCGAGTTGGTGCACTGGTCGCGGGGTGAAACGCTCGGCGACTTCGATGCGTACGTGCTGCCGGGCGGATTTGCTTACGAAGATCGCATTCGCGCCGGCGCGATTTCGGCGCACGACCGGATGATGGATTTCGTGATTGGCGGCGCGCAGGTCGGCAAGCTGGTAATGGGCGTGTGCAACGGCGCGCAAATTTTACTGGAGGCCGGCCTCGTGCCGGGCACCGGACCGATTCGCCGGCCGGCAGCCGCTTTCACCGACAACGCTCCGGTTCCGCACTTCGTATGCCGGCACGTCTACATGAAGCTGGCCGTCGCGCCCGCCCGCAGTCCGATTACCGCCGCGCTCCCCGACGAAGCGTTGATCCCGTCGTTTGCGGCCCACGGGCAAGGGCGGCTGGCCGCCGACGCGGCGCAACTGGACGAAATCGTCGCCGGCGATCGCCTCGCCTTCGTGTACGCCCACGCGGACGGCCGGCTGGACGACGCCGCGGTCCCCAACGGTTCGGCGCTCGGCTGCGCCGGCCTGATCAACGCGGCCGGAAACGTGCTGGCCATCATGCCGCATCCCGAGCGCGACGCTTGGAACTTCAACCACCTCGACCGGCGCCAGGGCAGCGACGTGCTCGCTCCCTCCGGCGGCTCGGTGCTGTTTGCCAGCTTCGTCGCGGCGGTCGACGCGCGATGAGCGAGCGGCTGGTAGAGATTGCGCTGAAGATCCCCGATAATGCGGCCTTTACCGCGCTGCTTGCTCTGCGCCGTCTCGGGCTCGACGTTGCCCGGGTAGAGCGCAGCGAGGTTTGGCGCTTCGACGATCGAGGCGACCCGGCGACCCTCGCCGACCGGGTCCGCGCCAACGAAACGATCTTCAATCCCAACAAGCATCGCTTGGTGGAGTTGGAAACGATGCGACCGCGTCCCGGCGAGACGTGGATCGAGCGCCGCGACGACGGCGACGAGGTGCGCGCGCACCTCGGGGGCAAAGGCATTGCGGGCGTCAACGCCTCCCGCCGGTATGCGGGCTGGCGGCTCCTAACCTCCGGCGGCGAGCCGGCGTCGCGCGAGACGCTCGCCGCGGCGGTCGCCGGCTTGTTGTGCAATCCCGCCATCGAGAAAGCGATCTATTAAGTTGAATCGGCCGTATACCATCGCCACGCTCGGGTCGCACTCGGCGCTGCAAATCCTCAAAGGCGCCCACGACGAAGGCTTCAAAACCCTCGCGATCTCGAATCGCGATACGGAGCGGCTGTACCGCTCGTTCGCGTTCGTCGACGAAGTCATCGCGCTGGAGAACTACTCCGAGTTCATGAACTGCGTCGACGAACTGGCGCGGCGCAAAGTGATCATCGTCCCGCACGGGTCGTTCGTCGCGTACTTGTCGCTCGAAGAGCACAAGAAGATGACGATCCCCTACTTCGGCAACAAAGCAGTGCTCGATTGGGAAGCGAGTCGCGAACTCCAGCGCCAGTGGCTCTCGAGCGCCGGCCTGACGCTGCCGCGGCAGTTCCGCAGCGGCGCGGAAATCGACCGCCCGGTCATCGTGAAGCTCTACGGAGCGGCGGGCGGCAAGGGCTACATGTTTATCCGCGACACCAACGATTTCGAGGCGCGTGCCGCGCATCTCAAAGAAGACTACATCATCCAGGAGTACGTGATCGGGGTTCCGCTCTACATTCACTACTTCTACTCGCCGCTGGAAAACAAGCTCGAGATCATGTCGATGGACCGGCGCTACGAAACCAACGTGGACTCGCTGGGCCGAATCCCCGCCGACGCTCAAGGCGGAATGGACGTCAGTCCCTCGTACGTCGTCGTCGGCAATCAGCCGGTCTCGTTGCGCGAGTCGATGCTGGCCGAGGCGTTGCGGATGGGCGATCGCGTCGTTGCGGTGAGCCAGCAGATCTGCGGCCCGAAGGGCCTCTTCGGCGCGTTCTGCATCGAGACGATCATCACGCCGGACATTCAATTCTTTGTGATGGAGATCTCGGCGCGCATCGTCGCCGGCACCAACTTGTTCATCGACGGGTCGCCCTACTCGTACTTGAGCTACTCCGAACCGATGTCGACCGGGCGGCGGATTGCGCGCGAGATCAAGAACGCCCTGCTGACCAATAACCTGCGCTTGGTATTGGATGACTCGAGCGTCCTTTAGGCTCGTCCGTGCGTCGGCGTTCGCGGTGCTGGCCGCGGTCTTCGTGCTGACGATGCGTCCCGCTCGAGCGGCGCTGGAGGCAGATCCGGCGGTGCTCTACCAACAGATGAAGGACGCGTTCAACAAGGGAAACACCGACGGCTGGAATTACCGCTCGCAGGAAATCTACTTGTCGACCATCTTCAACGCGGGCCGGGCTTACTCGCTGCAGTATCCGAACGATCCGGCTTACGCCGAACTCGCGACCCTGACCGTCCAAATCGGCACCGGACTGCATTATGATCCGCTAACCAACCACGATGCGGCGGCCTGGTGGGTCCGCGAGGCGAGCGAGTGGGTGACCAAGCACGGTCAGGACGCCACCCTGATCGCCAGCGCCGGCGGCCTGCTCGAGCGCGTGAACTCCGAGGACGAGCCGGAAAAAATCGCGCGGCTGGCCGACGAAGACGCGACCGCAAATCTTCAAACCTATCCGCGCGACGTCGACGCGCTGCTCGCGCAGGTCGAAGCGAACTGGCGCGGTTGGGTGCTCACTCAGGATCCGGCCTGGCGCACGCTCGCGCTGCAGCGCGCGGCGGCTCCCGGCTTCCCGGTCGCCCACCTTCCGACGTCGTGGGGCAACGAACTGGTGGCGGCGGCAAACTCCGCGACCGCCGGTCAAAACGGCTTTACCGAAGGCGACGAGCGCAACGCCAAGTCTTTCCTCGCACGCCTCAAAGCGGTGGATCCGATTCGCGTGATCACCACCGTCACCGCGCTCCCGCACGATAAATATCTCACGACCCTCGCCCCGGCCGACGAGTACTTCGGACGCATGGGCTACTCGATTCTCGGCATCGAGAACCAGCTCAAGCACATCAACTTCATGCTCGACTACAAGTACGGCAATTTGGAGAGTTCCGAAACCGTGTTGGTCGCCGAAGCAGTCGACGACATGCACAAGGTCTATCCGCGCGATCGCGACTTACCGATGCTGCTCTACTGGTGCTACACCACGTTGCAGCGAATGGACGACGCTCCATCGCGCCAGGCGGCCGCCCACGTGCGCGCCGTTCTTACGGTCGAATACCAAGACAGTCCCCAGGCCCGTAAATTGCTCGACGGCGCCGGCTCCTAATGGATGCCATTCTGGCGGACCGGATCCAGTTCGCGTTTACGATCGCCTTTCATTATCTGTTTCCGATCGGTACGATGGGGCTCGCGCCATTCGTGGCCGCCTATACCTGGAAAGCCGCTCGCGACGGCGACGAAGCCACCGCTCGGGCGGCGGCCTTCTGGACGAAGATCTTCGCCATCAACTTCGCCGTGGGCGTCGTGACCGGGATTCCAATGGAGTTTCAGTTCGGGACCAACTGGGCCGGTTTCTCGCGGGCCAGCGGTGCGGTCGTCGGTCAGCCGCTCGCGATGGAAGGCGTCTTCGCGTTTTTTCTCGAGTCGATCTTTTTAGGGGCATTGTTGTACGGCGCGCGAGGACGGCCGTCGCGTTTCAAGGCGTGGTCGGCGGTCCTGGTCTGCGTGGGGGCGTGGCTTTCGGGCTACTTCATCGTCGCGACCGACGCCTGGATGCAGCATCCCGTTGGATTCGCCCACGGTCCGCACGGCACGATCGAACTCATCAATATCTTTGCCGTCCTGGGATCGCGTTGGGCGGTGTGGCAATACTTCCATACGATCGTGGCGGCGATCGTTGCCGGCGCCTTTATCGTTGCGGGCATCGGCGCGTATTACGTGCTGGCCGGCCGCGAGACCGCGTTGGGTGGGCGATTCGTGACGGCGGGGACGATCGTCGCGTTCGTCTTCTCGGCGGCGGCGGCGTTTCCAACCGGCGACTTGAACGCCGACAACGTGACCCGATACCAGCCGGCAAAACTGGCCGCGATGGAGGGGCTGTTCAAGACGACCACCGGTGCGCCGCTGGCGATCCTGGGGATGCCCGATACGGAAAACCAGACGCTGATCGATCCGATCTACGTACCCGGGTTTCTGAGTTACTTAGCTTACGGGAACTTTAGCGCGGGGGTCAAAGGGCTCGACGCCTTCGCGCGCGAGTACTGGCCGCCGGTCGGTTTGACGTATTATGCCTACCACGTCATGGTGGGACTGGGCACGATCTTCGGGGGATTGAGCGGGATCGCGTTAATCGCTCTATTGCTCAAACGGCTGCATCGCACGCGCGCGATTCTGTGGGCGTTGATGCTGATCGTGCCGTTCCCCTACATTGCCAACGAAGCCGGCTGGATGGTCGCCGAGGTTGGACGCCAGCCGTGGATCGTTTACGGCGTGATGCTGACCGCCGACGCCGCTTCCCCAACCGTCAACGGCGGGGAGACCCTGTTTACGACGATCGGCTTCGCCGGAATGTACTGCCTGTTGGGCATTCTCTTTCTGACGTTGATGCTGCGCACGATCGGGGACGGACTGGCCCGTGCTTGAGAGTCTCGGTTTCGGGGTGGTCGCGTTCATGCTCGGGGTATACGTCATGTTGGACGGATACGATCTGGGCGTCGCGCTCGTTTCGCCGCTCATCGCCCGCGGCGACCGGGAGCGGGCAGCCGCGATGCGGAGCATCGGACCGTTTTGGAACGGAAACGAAGTCTGGCTAATCGCCGGCGCGGGCGCCCTGTTCGCGCTCTTTCCGGCGGCCTATGCGACCGCCTTTTCGGGATTCTACTTGCCGTTGGTCGTCGTGCTGTGGTTGCTGATGTTCCGCGGAATCGCCTTGGAACTGCGCGCGCAACTGGATTCGCCGTTATGGCACGATTTTTGGGACGCTGCGTTCTTTCTCTCGAGCGGACTGCTGATCGTTCTGCTCGGCGTGGCGCTGGGAAATCTGATTCGCGGCGTTCCGCTCGATGCGGCCGGGTACTTTCAGGGAACGTTCGCGTTTCTGCTCAATCCGTACGCGCTGCTGATTGCGGCCTTCGGGCTGGCGGCGCTGGGCCAGCACGGCGCCGCGTTTGCGGCGATGCGCATCGACGGCGAGCCGGCCCTGCGAGCGGCCCGGCTCATGCGCGGGCTGTGGTGGGCGGTCCTCGCACTCTATCTGCTGTGCGGCGCGGCCACCGTCGTCGTCCGCGGGGTTCACCTCTCGGTGGGGGCGGTCGCCGTGCCCGCCGTATCGCTCGCGGCCCTGATTTGGCTGCGTGCGGCCTCGCTGCGCGGGCGCGCGCCGGCGGCCTTCGCCGCGTCGTCGGTTTTTTTGGCGGCGCTGCTGGCCGAAGCCGCCCGCGCGCTGTACCCTTACTTGATTCCGGCATTCCCGGCGGGTCGCGGCGGTCTCTCGATTTACGATGCGGCGCCGTCGCGAACGGCGCTCGAGGTCGCTCTGACGGTATCGATCGCCGGGAGCGCCGCGGCGCTGGTTTACGGTTCGGTCGTGTGGCGACGCATGGCCGCCAAGATTCGCGTCGAATAGGCGCGGCGTGAATCCGAACGTCGCGCGCGTGCTGGCCGCTTACGATCCCACGCGCCTCACGCTGTGTTCGATCGGCAGTCACTCGGCACTCGACGTGGCCTTCGGCGCGCGCGCGCAGGGCTTGCGCAACCTCATCGTCACCGCTCGGGGACGGGAACGCACGTACGCCGAGCATTTCGTCGCGCGCGCCGCGCCCAAGCGCGGCTGCGTGGATGCGGTGCTCGAACTTGAGGCATTTCCCGAAATCCTGCGCGACGACGTTCAGGAGCGGTTGCTCCGCGAGAACGCGCTCTTCGTCCCCAACCGTTCGTTCGAAGTGTATCTCCACCAGCGCTATTCGTACGACGAAATCGAACGCGGCATGCGGGTGCCGATCTTCGGCAATCGCAGCCTCCTGCGCGCCGAGGAGCGCGACGAGCCGGCCAATCAATACGATCTGCTCGAACGAGCCGGAATTAGGTATCCACGCCGCTTCGGGTCGCCCGGCGAGATCGATCGGCTCGTAATGGTCAAGGCTCCGCACGCCAAGGTCAGCTTCGAGCGAGCCTTTTTTCTGGCGTCGTCGCCTGCGGAATACGCGCGCAATGCGGAGCGGCTGATTGCCGACGGAGCGCTGGCGCGGGCCGGCCTCGGCGCCGCCGTGATCGAAGAGTATGCGCTCGGACCCGCGGTCAACTTAAACTTCTTTTATTCTCCGCTGCTGGGCGAACTCGAGCTGATGGGTACCGACGCGCGCCGTCAAACGAATCTCGAGGGTTTTCGCAACCTGCCGCCGGCGGCATTCGATGCGGTGCTCGACGTGCCGATGCGCTTGGAAGAAGCCGGACACATTGCGGCCACCCTGACCGAATCGATGCTCGAGAAGGCCTTCGAGATGGGCGAACGTTTCGTGGCCGCGGCCGCCGCGGCGAATCCCCCCGGCGTGATCGGGCCGTTCGCGCTGCAGTGCGCGATCGTTGCGGGGCCGCCCAAGGAGTTCGTCTGCTACGACGTGTCGCTGCGCATCCCCGGGTCGCCGGGAACGCGCTACACCCCGTATTCGGCGTACCGCTGGGGCCGCGACGTTTCGGTCGGGGAGCGGATTGCCATGGAAATCGTCATGGGGCGTGACACCAATCGCCTCGCCGAGGTTTTAACGTAACGTAAACCGCAAATCAACGTTAGGAGATTTTCGATGACGACGCAAAACGTGCAGGAACGCGCCGGCGCGGTGACGTTCAAAGGCAAGCCGATGACGCTGCTGGGCGCGGCGCTTCAGGCGGGCGATCCCGCGCCCGATTTTAACCTCGCTGCCGGCGACCTCGCGCACGTCACGCTGGCCGAACTGGTCGATGGTGGAAGCCGGGCGGCGCTGCTGATCGTCGTACCATCGCTCGACACCAGCGTCTGCTCGCTGGAGTCGCGGAAGTTCGATCAACGCTTAGGCGAACTGCCGCCGGGCGTGACGACTTGGGTGGTGAGCATGGATCTGCCGTTCGCGCAGGCGCGTTGGGCCGGCGCGCAGGAGGGCGGCGTAAAACTTGCCATGCTTTCAGACTTTCGCGACCATAGCTTCGGTCGCAATTACGGTCTCTTGATCGGCGAGTTAGGGCTATTGGCGCGCGCGATCGTCGTGATCGGCAAGGATAAAACCGTGAAGTATGTGCAGCTCGTAAGTGAAGTTACCGACGAGCCCGATTACGACGCGGCGTTACGGGCGGCGGCGGCCGCGGTTTAGCGTTCGATTCTTTCGTGCCGGCCACCGTCTTCATTCTCGATTTCGGAGCGCAGTACAGCCAGCTGATCGCCCGGCGTACGCGCGAGCTGGGAGTCTATTGCGAGATCGTGCCGTTCGATACGCCATGGGCGAGCTTGGCCGAGCGATCGCCGGCGGCGATTGTGTTGTCGGGAGGTCCCGAAAGCACGCTAGTCGCGGATGCGCTGGCGATGGATCCGGCGATCGTGACGTCGGGGGTGCCATTGCTGGGCATCTGCTACGGAATGCAGTTGCTCGCGCGGGACCTCGGCGCCGACCTGATCAAACTCGACCGGGCCGAGTACGGACCGGCAACCCTGTGGGTGACCGATCGCGCCACCCCGCTGTTCGACGACGTGCCGGTGCATTCGCGGGTGTGGATGTCGCACGGGGACTCCGTCGTGAAGTTGCCGGCGGGCTTCGCCGGCTTGGCTTCGACCCAGCGCTGCAACGTCGCGGCGATGGGCGATCCCGAGCGCAAAATCTACGGCGTGCAGTTCCATCCCGAAGTCGTGCATACCGATCACGGACGGACCGTGTTGGGAAACTTCCTGCACAAGATCGCCAATCTGGCCGGCGATTGGGCGATGGACTCGTTCGTAGACGGCGCGATCGCCACGATTCGCACGCAAGTCGGCGAAGATCGGGTAATCTGCGCGCTTTCCGGCGGGGTCGACTCGGCGGTGGCGGCCACGTTGGTGTCGCGGGCGATCGGCGAGCAGCTCACGTGCATCTTCGTCGACCACGGACTACTGCGAAAGGATGAGGCAGACGACGTCGTGACCGCCTTTCGCGACGTGCTGCATCTCAACGTCACGGCGGTCGACGCCCGCAAGCGTTTCTTGAAGAAGCTGCGCGGGATCGCCGATCCGGAGAAGAAGCGGATCGTCATCGGGCACCAGTTCATCCGAGTTTTCGAAAAAGAGGCTGCCAAGATTCCCGGCGTCAAATATTTGGTGCAAGGTACGCTCTATCCCGACGTGATCGAGTCGAAGACGCCGGCCAGCAAGGCCGGCCACAAGATCAAGTCGCACCACAACGTCGGCGGCCTGCCCGAGAAGATGAACTTCGCCCTGCTCGAGCCGTTGCGCGCGTTGTTCAAAGACGAGGTGCGCGAGCTGGGGCGCGTCTTGGGTCTGCCGGAGTCGATCGTCGGAAGACAACCTTTTCCAGGCCCCGGGCTGGCCGTCCGAATCGTCGGCGACGTCACTCCGGAGCGTCTCGAAATCGTGCGTAAGGCCGATGCGATCGTCCGCGAGGAGATCGATGCGGCCGCCCTCGATCCGTTTCCGTGGCAATATTTCGCGGTGTTGACGCCCGTGAAGAGCGTCGGCGTGATGGGCGACGGCCGGACCTACGCCAATCTCGTAGCGGTGCGGGCGATCACCAGCGAAGACGGGATGACCGCCGACTGGGCCCGCCTGCCCGACGATCTGCTCGAACGGATTTCGTCACGAATCGTCAACGAAGTCGCGGGCGTCAACCGGGTCGCCTACGACATCACGACCAAACCGCCGGCCACCGTGGAGTGGGAGTAGACGTTTGAGGATTTTGGTGATCGGCAACGGCGCGCGCGAGGACGCGTTGTCGTGGCGGCTCGCGCAGTCTCCGTCGTGCGAGGCGATTTTTGCGACGCCCGGCAACGCCGGCACGGCATCGCGCGGACAAAACTGGGACGTCGCCCCGACCTACGGCAAGACGATCGCCGAGCGTTGTCGCTTCGAGCGCGTGGATCTGGTCGTCATCGGACCCGAAACCGCCATTGCGGCCGGCATCGGCGATCGGCTGCGCGAGAACGGAATCTCCGTCTTCGGTCCCAATCGTTCGGCCGGACGGCTCGAGTCGAGCAAGGTCTTCGCCAAGAAATTCATGGAGCGCCACAACGTTCCCACGGCGCGCGGCACGATCGTGCACTCGTTGGACGGCGCATCTAAAGCCCTCGCCGGCTGGAAGGGCGCCGTGGTGGTCAAAGCCGACGGTTTGGCGGCCGGGAAGGGCGTCGTTGTGGCCGCCGATCCGGCGCAAGCGCTCGCCGTTTTGAGTCAGTGGTACGGCGCAAACAAGGTTCCCGGCGGCGGAGCCGATGTTTTGCTGGAGGAGAAGCTCGTCGGCCGGGAAGTGAGCGTCTTTGCGTTGGCTGACGGGCGCGCGATGGCGCCGTTTGCCGGCGCGTGCGACTACAAGCGTGCCGGCGACGGCGACACCGGCCCGAATACCGGTGGAATGGGCGCGTATTCGCCGCCCAGCGGATTTCCCGACGATATGGACGATCGCGTGCGCGAACGGATTCTTGCGTCGGTACTGCGCGGGCTCCTCGCCGAAGGTGAAGAGTACGTCGGCGTCTTGTACTGCGGGCTAATGTGGACCGAGGACGGGCCGTACGTGATCGAGTTCAACGCGCGTTTCGGCGATCCCGAAACTCAGGTGCTGATGCCGCGCGTTTCCGGCGATTTTGCGGCGCTGCTCAAATCCGCCGCCGACGGCGCGATGGATCTGTCGCTCGCGTCCTTGTCGGCCCAGAGCTGTGCCGGGGTCGTGCTCGCGACGAGCGATTATCCGCGCAGCAACACGGCGCTGCACGGCTTGAATCCCGACGTCGATCTGGGCGAGGGCTGCCGAGTCTTTTGGGGTGCTTCGCGGCGCACCGGGGACACCATCGAAACCGGCGGCGGCCGGGTCCTGACGGTGACCGCTTTGGGCGACGACCTCCCGCACGCGCGTACGCGCGTTTACGATGCGGTCCGTACGCTCTCGCATCGGCTCGGCACCACCGACCTCACGTATCGCACCGATATCGCGGCGATACCGTAGGCCGGCGCCCTCAGCGCGCGTCGAGGTCGAGCGAATCCAGCGGATCGACCGCGAACTGATTGATCCGCGGATCGTTGTGGTCGTAGGCGAAGTCGGGTCCACGGCCTTTGGGCGTGACCAGACGGACGCGCAGTCCCGTCGCGCCGTCGCGTGCGTAGAGTACGTTGACGCTCGCCGTGACTAGGTTGAAGCGGTGTTGCGGAACGTAGGCGATCTCTTCTTCGTCCCAGCTATTTCCCGGACCGAGTTCGCTATCGTATTCCGAGGTTGGGTCGACGGCCTTGGAAATGTGCGCGAAGCTGTACAGTGGCACCGGCGCCGAGACGTCGTAGAAGGCGCGCAGCCGTTCTTCGGTCGCCGTAACCACCGGCGGCAGTTCGTGCGCCGACCGGGAAACGCGCTGCCCATAGAGCGTTAACGCAAAACCAAGTAGGCGGACCGGCACCGTGCTGCTGTTGCGCAGTTCGGTACGAATGCGCACTCCGATCACGCCGTCGTGTGAGCCCAGTTTCGCAATCGTCGTCTTGACGTTGATGGACGGCGGCGCGTGCGCCGGTTTGAAGCTATTCTCGTAGGCGAAAATATAGAACGCCCAGATCCCGGCAGCGACGATCGCCACGACTTCGACGACGTCGCGGGCGACCGTAATCCGATCGTTGCGGCCCTCACGCTCGCGTCTGGGAATCATCGCCTTCCTTTTCGTGCCGGCGTCCCGAGGCCATTCCAAGCTGGCGAGCGCCTTGGAGGACCGGCATGCGGTCGCAAACGCCGGGCACAAACGCGATGCGGTCGTCCGCACGCGCAGGCGGTCCTAGTGCGTTACGGCGGCTGCGGGCATGGCTTGCATGTCGGCGAGCCAATGCCCGTACTGCGTTTTTGGTTGGGATTTCGCCCGAGGGCAGCGGCAAGTGCTGCGAAAAGGCGACGGCGTATACCGGTTTGCCCGGATCGTGAAAGAAATAGACGACCACGTACTCGCCGTCGGTTCCGTGCGGGTCTCGCAATACCAAGCGCGTTGCGACGGCCTCGTGATGCGGGCCGTGCGTCGGTTTGATCCAAACGGGGTGGTCGTCGAGACCCATGTACGCGCGCACGATCGATAGATAGTTCGCGACTGCCGCTTTGAGCGTCGCGCGATCGTAGCGAAGAATCGTAATCATGTTCTGCCAACGGTCGACCGTCTCGCCGCGCGCAAAAATTCGGTCTTGCTTTCCGCCGAGTTCTTCGCCGACCAAACGCGGCAGTACGCTTGACCGTCCAGCTTCACGCACGGCGCCGCCGCCGGTGCGCTCGAAGGTGCCGCAGCCAGCGCGATCGCCGCGGCCACCGCACGCACGATCACGCCGTGGCGACCGCCGCGACCGCCCGTGGGTCGAGGGGGAGCGATGCGTCTCGATATCCCTTGAGTATCGCCGCCGGCGAAGACGTATCCGGAGCGTAGCGCAAGAAGTGGTTCATGCCGGTGACGACGACCAGGCGAGCCGCCGGGGCGGCGCGTTTGAGCGCGTCCGCATCGGCCATAGTTACTTGGAAGTCGGCCGTGCCTTGCACGATCGTCACCGGTTGCGCGACGCGCGCGATTTCGACAGCGGGATCGTACTTGAACCACGACCCTCGCCGTCGACGCACTCGGTTATCAGATACGGCTGAACGGACGCGCGGAAAAGCGTGGTCAGTTCGGACGGCATTTCGGCCACGGGATGTCCCGCTTGAAGCTGCGTGATGATGGCGTCGGCTTGGGCGTAGAGCTCCGGCGAAAGTTCGGGCTTGAGTTGCTCGCTCAGGACGACGGGGGCTGGCCGGCCGGCGCCTTCGAGGCTCGCAAACGCGTCGGCCGGCGCCTTTTGCACGGCGAGCATTCCGATCAGCGACCCCTCGCTGTGCCCGGCCAGCACGATCTTGGTGAAGCGGGAGTCGCCGCGCAACTGGCGCAGCCAGCCGGCGGCGTCGCCGACGTACGTTTCGAAGCGCAGGTCTTTTTCGGCGGACGCGGCTGCCGAACTCGCGCCGACGCCGCGTTTATCGTAGCGTACCGAGCCGATCGCGCGGGTCGCTAGCGCTTCGGCAAGCAGACGGTACGTGTCGGTCCGCAGCATGCTCGAATTGCCGTTGCGATCCGTCGGTCCCGATCCGGCGACGATTAGGACGACCGGTGCGGGCGCGGTTGCCGGCAGCGTGAGGGTTCCGAAGATCGTTCCGGTTGGGGTGGAGAGGGAGATGTCGGATTCGGCCGGCGTTTGCGCGCCCCGCGCGCCGGCACCCGAGGCTAGCGCGGCGCCGCCGGCGGCCGCCAGAAACGTCCTGCGTCGCATCCCCACGAGCGTACGCGCAATGGAGCGGCCAAGCCTTCGCCGAATCGGCTGCGTAACTTCGAGCCGAGACGGGGGTTATAAGCTAGCGTATGGGGTTTCAATTCCAGCAACGACCGGCCAATCCGTATGGCGGCACCCTGGCGCCGGCGGTTCCGACCCATTCGCTGCTCGCCCAAGTTCTAGGGATCACGGCGCTGGGGCTCGGCGTGACCGCTCTGGCCGCTTGGATCGCTCAAGGCGTGCCGTCCGGTCTCGGCTTGGTGGCGATGATCGTCGGCTTCATTCTGCTTTTGACGATCTATAAAACGCGCGCCAACGAAGCGCTGTCGCTCGCGCTGTTTTACGCCTTTGCGTTTTGCGAGGGCGTTGGCATCGCTCCAGTGATCGGCCAGTACGTGCGCTCGGTTGGGCCGGACGTCGTGGTGAACGCCGC
>DASXDV010000066.1:0-1545 GCA_036490465.1 Candidatus Tumulicola sp.
TCGCGGTGTCGCTCGATTCGACGCGCTTTTATTTTGGGGACCTCCGAGTCGTCGCTAGCTACTCCTGTGGACCCGATGACACGCGCGAGGCACTCTCGCTGATCGAGCGCGGGATCGTGAGCGCGCAGAGGGCGGGCGCGAACTTCATCGCACTCGACGACGTGCCGAGCGCCTATCGCGATCTTGCGGAGGCGCGTATCGTCAAACCGATCGTGCGCTTCGACTAAAAGAAAAATGCGAAAGGACGACGATCGAGAGTCGAATATAACGCGTGGAATCCGGCTCGATCTAGCGATCGCGGTCTGCGCGCTACTGATCTCGACGCTGGCGACCGGCGCGTCGTGGTGGCAGGCGCGCGTGATGCAGGCGCAGACGAAGGTGCTCGAAGAGCAGCTCGGCGCACAGGTCTGGCCGTACGTCGGTCTCACCGGCGGCATCGACGGCGACACCGTCGCGTTTAGCGTGAGCAACGACGGCCTCGGGCCTGCCGTGCTGCGCAGCTTAACCGCTTTCGTCGACGGCGTCCCGAAGGGCAGCTTTACGGAAATCCTCCACGCACTGCTCGGAGAGCACTTGGTCGCCCGCAGGGCGCGCGGCGAGAAGATCCGGCTCACGATCGATAGTGCAGCGCCCGGATCGGTAATTCGCCCGGGCGAGCGCAGCATCGGCTTTGCGCTGACCAGCAAGCGGTTCGCGCGCCCATTTCTCAAGGGCTACAACCGGCTGAATTTCAGAATCTGCTACTGTGCGATTCTTCCCGGAAAGTGCTGGCGGCGGGACTCGGCCGGCGACGGCGACCCCAAACCGGTTGCGTTCTGCCCGATCGATTCGAAGGACTTGCTCCACGCCTCGGGCGTCGACGAGCTCACCAACCCGAACTTTTAAGCGCTATGTTTCGAAGCTCTCCGCGTACTGCGGCGGCGGCACGTCGACGGGCAACACGACGTCGTCGGCGCGCGAAGTCGCGCGCGACGCGACGAGGAGTGCGGCGGCGTACATCAGCGCCGCAAGGATCCAGGGTGCACCGATCAGGCCCGACGATCGCCACGGACCGGCAAACTGCGCGAACGTGAGCGAGAAGATTGCCGGACCGATCAGCATCGAAAGGCCGCGGACCGATCCGATCGCGCCTTGCAGTTCCCCCTGTTCGTCGGGCTTGACGCGGCGCGTCATCAGGGCTTGCGACGAGGCTTGGTACATCGGCAGCGCGATGATCGTCGCGGCAAGTAAGAACGCGAAGCCGTTGTTGACGCCCATCAGGGCGAGGCCGGCGGCCGCGACCGCGAGGCTTGCGAGCAGCACGCGCCGTTCGCCCAACTTGGCGACGACGGGTCGCACGGCCGTCGCTTGATTGATGGCCGAGACGACGCCGACCAGTGCCAGCGTGAGTCCGACGCTTCCCGTACTCCAGCCAAACGCCGCGATGCAGTAGATGACCCAGACGGTTGGAAAGACTTCGTGCGCCGTGTAGGTGATGAAGTTCACCCAGGAGAGTCCCCACAGCTCGTGATGCGAACGCAAGAGCTTGAGGCTTCCGAGGGGATT
>DASXDV010000067.1:0-2887 GCA_036490465.1 Candidatus Tumulicola sp.
ACACGCCCCCCGACCCGGCCGCGCAAATCGCCAGCATCGAGATCGCCAACAACCCGAGCAAGCATCCCTGCAGCGGCAGCAGCGATGTAAAACGCACCACCTACGTCGCCATGCCGACGCTTCCGCACAAATGAATCCGCAGGCCGGCGCGCTTGCGTTCGCGTCAGTCGTGTGCTAAGGTTCGGGCAATGATTCGCCTCCGATCTTTCATGGCGTGGTGGTGGCTGCCGACTTCAGGTTGTACGGTGGCGTAGCTGCGCGCATTCGATCGCTAGGTCGCATGAGCCACCCGCAACCGGGTGGCTTTTTTTATTACTCTTCTGCCATACGAGGTCCGCGTGTTAACCACTCGATCAGCTTTTTCCGAAAGAACCCAGCCGCCGGGATTTCCCGACGTGCTAAACGGCGTGCTCGCCCGCCGTCACCTCGATGCTGACGCAATGTCCACCGTCGTGGGCGCGCTGATTGACGGTTCCTGGACGCAAGCGCAGGGTGGCGGGTTTCTCGCGGCACTCGCCGGCAAAGGCGAAGCAATCGGTGAGCTCGTCGGCGCGGCGTTAGCGCTTCGGCAGCGGGCGCTGGTCGTTCCCCACAATCTTCGGCTGGTGCTCGACGTCTGCGGCACCGGCGGCGACAAAGCCGGGACGATCAATATCTCAACGTGTGCCGGCTTCGTCGTGGCCGCGTGCGGCGTGCCGACGGCCAAGCACGGCAACCGGGCGGCGTCGAGCCGCTGCGGCAGCGCCGACGTCCTCGAGTTCCTCGGCGTGCCGATCCATCGGTCGCCACCGGCGGCCGGTGAATCGCTCGAAAGCGACGGCTTCACGTTTCTGTTCGCGCAAGACTACCACCCCGCCATGCGAACCATCGCGTCGCTTCGCCGCGAACTCGCCATTCCAACCATCTTCAACCTCGTCGGGCCGCTGGCCAATCCCGCGCGCGCGACGCGCCAGATCGTCGGCGTGGCGCGAGCCGAGCACCTGGAACTGGTCGGAAGCGCGCTTCGCATGCTGGGCGCAGAAGCGGCGGCCGTCGTCCACTCGAGCAGCGGGCTCGACGAAATCGCCGGCGACGGCTCAACCGCCGTTTACCGCTTCAACGGAGCGCAGACGCTCCGCTATGAAATCGATCCCTCCGATTACGGCATCGCCGCCTCGCAAGCCGATCTTGCCGGCGCTGATGTCGCCGGTAATGCGGCCGCGTTGGCTGCGATTTTAGCCGGGGAACGTTCCCCTCGAGCCGACGTCGTCGCGCTAAACGCGGCGCTCGCGCTGCAAGTCGCCGGCAACGCAGACTCACTCGCCGACGGTCTGTCGCTGGCGCGCCAGGCGCTGCGCTCGGGCGCGGCGCTCGAGGTCTTCGAACGCGCCCGGCGCGCCTAATGAAGAGCCTTCAACCGGATCGCATCGGTTATTACGGCGAGTTCGGCGGCCGCTTCGTTACCGAAGTGCTCGTGCAGCCGCTCGTGGAGTTGCAGCGCGCCGCGACCAAGGCGTTGGCGGATCCGGAGTTTTGGAACGCCTACACGGCGCTGCTTCGCGATTTTGTTGGCCGCCCGTCGCCGCTTCTGGAAGCTTTCGGGGCGTTTGGGCCACGCTCCGCGCAAGTGCTTTTCAAACGCGAAGATCTCAACCACACCGGCTCGCACAAGATTAACAACGCGTTGGGACAGGGACTGCTCGCGCAGCGGCTGCGGAAAAAGCGCATCATCGCCGAAACGGGTGCCGGACAGCACGGCGTCGCGACCGCGACGGTCGGTGCGCGCCTCGGGCTGCCGGTGGAAGTCTATATGGGAGCGCGCGATATCGAACGGCAATCCGCCAACGTTGCGGCGATGCGCGCCCTGGGCGCGACGGTGCGGCCGGTCGACGACGGAACCCAAACGCTCAAGGATGCAACGAGCGCGGCGCTGCGCGACTGGGCCGCGACCTGCACCGACACGTACTATCTCGTCGGCAGCGTCGTCGGCCCGCATCCCTATCCGGCGATCGTCAGAAAGTTCCAGGAGATCATCGGCGCTGAAGCGCGCGAAACCACGCTCGGGCGGTACGGCCGGCTTCCCAGCGACGTCGTCGCGTGCGTCGGAGGCGGCAGCAACGCCATCGGCATCTTCTCGGCGTTTGTGAACGATGCGGCGGTGCGCTTGTGGGGCGTCGAGGCAGCGGGAAGCGGCATCGCGTCTGCCGATACCGCCGCGACGCTCTCCGCCGGCAGCCGCGGTTTTCTGCACGGCACCCACTCCTACGTGCTACAAGACGACGACGGCCAGATTCGCGAGACGCACTCCATCGCCGCCGGCCTCGACTATCCCGGCGTCGGCCCCGAACACGCGCACTTGCGCCACATGGGACGAGTTCGCTACGCGTGCGTCACCGACGAAGAAGCGCGTGCGGCGTATCGCCGCTGCGCCGAACTCGAAGGAATTCTTCCGGCGCTGGAAACCGCGCACGCCCTCGCCTTTACCGAACAGCTCGTCGCCGGAGCGGCAACCGGCGACCTCATCCTCGTCTGCTTCAGCGGCCGTGGCGAGAAGGATCTGTCGCGGGCATGAACCGCCTCGGCGAGATTCTACACCCCGCGCGAGGCCGGCGAACGGCCGTGATTCCGTACGTGTGCGCGGGCGATCCCGATATGACGACCTCGGCAGCGGTCATCGCCGCCCTGCGCGACGGCGGCGCAGAAATCGTCGAAATCGGGATGCCGTTTAGCGACCCCGTCGGCGACGGCGCCACGATCGCCGCCGCCGCTCAGCGCGCGCTGCAAAACGGAGTGACCCTCGCGCAAACGCTCGATCTGTGTGCGCGCTTCGCCGGCGGACCGGCGACCGTGCTGTTCGGCTACCTCAATCCGATCGCGCGATACGGCGTTGCCCGCTTCGCTGCCGACG
>DASXDV010000134.1:0-2190 GCA_036490465.1 Candidatus Tumulicola sp.
TTCATCGGGCGTACGCAGTTGCAAGTCGTTCTTGAGGGCGATGGCCGCCAGTCGGTTCTCGATTTCCAATACGCTCTGCTCGAAGCGCCCGAACAGCTCGTCGACCGGCGCGGGCTTCGGCGAAGCCATCCCCGCCGGTGGCTTCGCCGAGGCCGTTTGCGCCGGTCCCGGAATTGGCATTGCTGCAATGCCTATAAGCAGCGCGTAAATAAACGCAATCCGCATAAACACGACCTCCAACCCGCTGGAGACCCAATTCCGGGTTCAGGAGCCAAGACTATGACGCGGCCGCTCCCTTTCCCCTCCTCGATTCCTGGGAAACAAGAGACTTTGTGTTAAGATTCCGTCAATGAACGTCGCTTTCGCTCACCGGACCGGCGGCGTTATTCCAAGCCGAGCGGACGTAGGTCACGACTGCCGCGATATCCGCATCCGAGAGCAGGCCGTCCCACCCGGGCATCTCGCCGTCGTACCGCCTGCCGGCCACTCGAATCGGGCCGCGCGAGCCGCGTTTGACGATCGCAATCGGGCGGCCCGGGTCGCCCACCACGACCGGGTTGCCGGCCAAGGGCGGAAAGGCGCCCGGAATCCCCTTTCCGTCGGGTTGGTGACAGCTCGAGCAGTTGGTGAGGTAAATCCGCGCGCCGTCGTTGGCCGAGGCGGGTGCGTTGCGCGAAGCGCCCGGCGCATTATGCCCGGCTCGCCCGCAAGCCGCCAGCGCGCCGGCCAGGGCCAGCGCGAACGCCGCGCGCCGGGGCGCGTTCACGAGGCGCGCTGCGAGCTCATCGCCCAAGCGAGTGCGACCAACAGGTAGTTCGCGACCAGCGAACTGCCGCCGTACGAAATGAACGGCAGCGTGATTCCGGTCAGCGGAAAGACGCCGATGACCCCGCCGACGATGATGAAGACTTGGAATCCTAGGGTCGCGCCCAACCCGACCGCGAGCAGCTTCGTATAGAGATCGGGCTGCTCGAGTCCGACCGCGAGAATTCGGCGGATCAGACCGATGAAGATCGCTAAGACGATCAGCGCGCCGATCAGTCCGAACTCTTCGGAAAATGCCGCATACACGTAATCGGTCGCGACGTCGGGGATGAAGTTCGGGTGTCCCAGCCGGTAGCCGGTGCCGAAAATGCCGCCGGCCGCGAGCGCGTAATACGCTTGGGACGATTGATAGCCGGCGCCGAGCGGGTTGGAAAACGGATTGCGCCAGACGGCAATCCGGGCGTGCACGTATGGAAAGTGCCGGACCGCCCAGTACGCGCCGGCGGCAAAGACGCCGGCGCCCAAGGCCACGATGTCGACGCGCCGGGTCCCGACGTACAGCAGCGTGGCGAACGTCGCCAGCAGCAGCGTGGCCATCCCGAGATCGCGCTGCACGACCAGAATCGCCATCGACGCGCCCCAGCCGACGAACAGCGGGCCGAGATACTTGAGATTGGCCTGCAGCGACCAGGGCCGCGCGTTGGCGATCACGTCGGCCATTTCGGCCAGATAGGCCGCTAAAAACAGAACGATAAAGAGTTTGATCAATTCGATCGGTTCGTATTGAACCGGCCCGACTTTGATCCACAAACGCGCGCCGTTAATCTCTTGGCCGAACGCAAGCAGCAAACCGAACAGCACCAGCGACGCGAGCACCCAAAGATATTTGTAAGCCGCGAAGCGCCGGAACTGCGCGAACGCCGGGCCCGCGGCGATCGCTAGCGCCAGCGATACCAGAAGCCACGCTTGCTGCCGGTGCGCCAGGTCCGGTGATATCCGCGCGACCACCGCCAGCCCGAGCGCCGACAGCGCCACGGCAATTGCCGGCAGCAGGTCGTCGCGAATGCCGGCGATCGGCTGCAAACCGACCCAAACCAAGGCCAGGCCGGCCAGCAGCGTCAGCATCCACCACGGACCGATGGCGTGCGGCGGGGCAAACGACAAGACGAGCGCGGCCACCGCCAACGCCGCGATCATCGGTGCGAACCGCCGCACCATCGAGGAAAGGATCAGCGCCCGAACGCCAATGCGAAAACGAGCGCGATCGCGGCGGCGACCCGAACGATCGCCGCGACGGAAACGATCAAACGCGCCGGCGGCGGCTCGATGCCCGCATCGTCGATCGCGTCGTCACGTTCGAACCGCGCGACCAGAACGTGCTCGATCGGATCGGCCGACTCGACGTGTGCGATTAAGGCACGCCGA
>DASXDV010000161.1:0-9565 GCA_036490465.1 Candidatus Tumulicola sp.
ACGAATACGTTCGCGATGAAGTCCACACGAACACAATCGAAAACTTTTGGTCGGTTCTCAAGCGGATGCTTGGCGGAACGTATATCTCGGTCCAACCGTGGCATCTTGCCAAGTACGTCGAAGAAGAAATCTTTCGCTACAACGAGCGCGAGAACCAGGACGCGCCACGGTTTGTCAAAGCGCTTAAGGGTGCCGAGGGCAAACGCCTAACGTACAAGGCGCTCACGGGCTCGAATCCAACGTGGAGACTGAAACCCGGACGCAAAGCTATCGCCCTGAAGCTGCGGGCGCTCAAAGCCTTCCGCAAGCCCTAGTATGACTGGGAGCGAACGGCAAGCAGAATAGGACAAAACTTACAGTGGCATCTAAACCACCAAAGCCCGACTGGTTTCAATTAGTCTTTAGCGTTTCCCAATACGTTGTAAAGATCGAAACCCCCGGGGGGCACGGTTCCGGGTTTCTTTGCTTCTATGGCGGCGCAGGCGGCGAGATTTGCGGAATAGCGACCGCGCATCATGTCATACAACATGCGAACGATTGGCAGGAACCACTTCGCCTAATCCATGGCCCAACGGCAGCCGCGGCATTTTTCAATCCAAGTGAGCGCGCCTTTTTAGTGAACCCAGCCAACGACTCCGCGATTATAATTATCCCAAAGGGCAAGCTGAAGCTTCCGGAAGAACTCCTGCCACTTCTCGAAGCCGACCGTTTTGTCTATCCCGGTGTCGAGCTCGGATGGATCGGCTTCCCCGCCGTGGCCCCGCAAAGCTTGTGCTTCTTCTCTGGCAGCGTCAGCGCAAAGCTTGGCGAAGGCTACCTGATAGACGGAGTAGCCATAAACGGTGTTAGTGGCGGGCCAGTCTTTTTCATCGACACCCGTAACAACAGCCTGACGATCATGGGAGCCATCACACAATATTTGCCGAATGTCGCCACCGGAAACATGCTTCCGGGACTGTCTTTTGCTCAGAGCGTTGCTCATTTTCACTCCATCATCGAGGTATAGCGTCAGTCAACGACGCCCAACAGAAACAGCAAGAGGAGGCGCGGAAAGCGGCCGAGGCGGAACTTAATCCGGCCGAAAAGCCGCCCGAGGAAACCAAATAGATGCCAACAGCGTATCGCGGCCCGTCAAATATCGCATCGGAATGCCTGAGACAAAGGCCTGAGTGCGCCATGCTAATTGGCCTTATCGCGGCCGAATGGTCCAGTGTCGAGTCCATGCTCGCTCAGTTCTGTGCATTCGTAATTTTCGGACTGCGCGAAGTGAGCAAACAGGACCTAGGCGAGTACATCGCCCTGGACGTTATGGAACGAACAACATCGTTTCAGGGGAAGGTCGTTAACCTTTTGCGGGCATTAGAATTCCGATTTGGGCTAGACGACCCGCACTACGTCGAGTTTGGAAAACGACTGAAGGCGTTGGAACGCGTTCAAAAGGAACGCAACTACGTCGTACATGGGCGCTGGGCGCTTAGCGATAAGCACCCAAAGTCTCTGATATGGCGTGGTCGGGTGTCTCACGCCGAGATGGAAGTGTATCACGAATCAGATTTCGAGGCCGTGCTCCAAAAAATACTAAAAGCGGAGGGGAACGTCTCGATGTATTTCGGGAGTAAATTCCAGCCACGTTTGCAAGGACCCCTGAAGAATCGGCTCGGTTATACCATCACCATGGAGTAGCGCGAGAACGCCATCAAGCGCTTCGACTGCCTCACCCCTCGAAACGTCACAGTCCGATCGCTCAAAGTAGAACCGCAAGAACAGCAACGCCCGCTCGCGACGGGCATGGTTCGAATCGTCTAACCCGCCTTGGGGGACCGTTTGGGCCTCGGAGGCTTGGGGCTGTCCAAGTCGGCCACCGCGTCCTTCGGCAACTTGGCGATCACCGAGATGACCTTCTTGAGGTCCTCGATCGGCATCAGCTTCAGGGGCTCTTTTTTCATCCCGACCATTATAGCAGGCCCCTCCATTAAGGGGTCGGTTAGCATCTTGAATCAACCACTAAACCCATCTTTCTGGAGACTATAGTCGCACACGACAAAAGTCGAGTTTGCGACGTATATAGTCCCCAGGAAGGAGGGTTCCTTGACGCTCTTGACGACGGGGTGCTAAACTCGTACCCTATGCCCCGGGGCGAATAGGCCGCAAACGTAACCCCCAGGCGGGTCACCTCTGCAGTCGTAGAGCGTGAGCTCGTCTTTTTCGCGTGCCCACAGTTCCGTCGCAGCCGAACGCACTTCCTTTTTATTAAGCACTCGTACAGAAAGAGAGTAATGGCGAAGACGACCGCTCCGAAGTCCCCTGCGAAAAGCTCCGCAGGCACCAAGGGCAAGTCGAAACGCACGGCCGCCGAGGCCGTGAGGAACGGCGCCTCAAAGGTCATGCCGGCCACGTTCCCGATGCCGACGGGAGCGTTCACGGTCGAGCAGCCTCCCGATCCGGGCCCCAAGCGAGCCCGTCACCCGTTTGCGAAGATTCCCGACGTCCTCGAAATCCCCAATCTGATCGAACTGCAGAAGGCCAGCTTCGACTGGTTCAAGACCGAGGGCTTGGCCGAAGCCTTTGCTTCGATTTCCCCGATCAAGGATTTCACCGGGAACCTGATCCTCGAATTCGGCGAACACAGCCTCGGCGAGCCGAAGTATTCAATTGAAGAGTGCCGCGAACGCGACATGACCTATAGCGCCCCGCTCCGGGTCCGCGTGCGCCTCATTACCGCCGAGTCGGGCGAAATCAAGGGCATTCCCGACCAGGAAATCTTCATGGGCGATTTCCCGCTCATGACCGATAAAGGCACGTTCATGATCAACGGCGCCGAGCGGGTGATCGTCAGCCAGCTCGTACGCTCTCCCGGCGTGTACTACAGCCAGGATTCGGATACCAACGCGCGGCCGACGTTCAACGCGACGATCATCCCGAACCGCGGAGCCTGGATCGAGTTCGAGACCGACAACGGAACGAAGAACGACGAGACCGAGGGAACCATCGGCGTCCGGATCGATAAGAACCGGAAGATCTATGTTTCCACCTTCATTCGCGCGCTCTCGCGCCCGGATCTCGGACTCGATTGGGAAAACGACGAAGCGATCCTGAAGTTGTTCGACGACAGCCCGTTGGTGCGCAACTCGATCGAGAAGGACAAAGACGTCAAGACCCGCGAGGACGCCCTCAAAGAAATTTACAAGAAACTGCGTCCCGGCGAGCCCGAGAATGCAGAAAATGCCGAGAAGCTGCTCGAGTCGCTGTTTTTTGACGAAAAGCGCTACGACTTGGCGGGCGTCGGACGCTACAAGCTCAACGGCAAGTTTCACTACCGAATCGCCAATCCCGATCCGGATCAGCGCGTCGACAAGCCGAGCGTCGTTATCGACGAGTACGCCGATGCCGGCTTGGAAATGCCGATCATCGAGACGCGTTGCTTGACGCGCGCAGACATGATCGCGGTGATTCGTCGACTGATCAAGGTCGCGACCGGCGTGGTCGTGAGGGACGATATCGATCATCTCGGGAACCGGCGCGTCCGTTCGGTCGGCGAACTGCTGCAAAACCAGTTCCGGGTTGGTCTGTTGCGACTCGAGCGAGTCGTGCGCGAACGCATGACCGTGCAGGACATCGAAACGGTCACTCCTCAGGCGCTCATCAACATTCGCCCGGTCGTCGCGGCGATCAAAGAGTTCTTTGGATCTTCGCAGCTTTCGCAGTTCATGGACCAGACGAACTCGCTCGCCGAGCTCACCCACAAGCGCCGGTTGTCCGCGCTCGGGCCGGGGGGCCTTTCGCGCGAACGCGCCGGGTTCGAAGTGCGCGACGTTCACCACTCGCACTACGGTCGTATCTGTCCGATCGAAACCCCGGAAGGGCCGAACATCGGCTTGATCGGCTCGCTCGCCACCTACGGGCGCGTCAATCGCTTCGGATTCATCGAAACGCCGTATCGAGTCGTTCGCGAAGGAATCGTCACCGACGAAATCGTGTACCTGACGGCGGATCGGGAAGACGAGTACATCATCGCGCAAGCCAATACGCCGGTCGATTCGGGCAGCGGAAAGATTCTCACCGACTCGGTGGTCTGCCGCTACGCCGAGGAGTACATCGAAGAACCCGCGTCGCGAGTCCAGTTGATGGACGTTTCGCCCAAGCAGATCGTGTCGGTTGCGACCGCGCTGATTCCGTTCCTCGAGCACGACGATGCCAACCGCGCGCTCATGGGGGCGAACATGCAACGCCAAGCCGTGCCGCTGCTTCGGCCGGAAACGCCGATCGTCGGCACCGGTATGGAGTATCGCGCCGCTAAGGATTCGGGCAGTCTGATCGTTGCCGACGAAGCCGGCGTCGTAACGTCCGTCGATGCCAAGGGCATTCTGATCAGAACTTCCGCTGGGATCGAGAAACTCTACGACCTGCTGAAGTTCGTCCGCAGCAACGCCGGCACGTGCATCAACCAGCGTCCGATCGTTTCGCTCGGAGATCGCGTGGTAGCGGGGCAGGTACTAGCCGACGGACCGTCGTCGGACGAAGGGGAGCTCGCGCTGGGGCAAAACGTCCTGGTCGCGTTCATGCCCTGGGAAGGCTATAACTACGAAGACGCCATCCTGATCAGCGAGCGGATGGTCAAGGAAGATCGCTTCACTTCGATTCACATCGAAGAGTACGAGTGCGAGGCGCGCGATACCAAACTCGGACCCGAAGAAATCACGCGCGATATTCCCAACGTCGGCGAGGACGCGCTCAAAGATCTGGACGAGCGCGGCATCATTCGCATCGGCGCCGAAGTTCGGCCCGAAGATATCTTAGTTGGTAAGGTTACCCCTAAAGGCGAGACCGAACTGACCGCCGAGGAGCGGCTATTGCGTGCGATCTTCGGCGAGAAATCGCGCGAGGTTCGCGACACCAGTTTGAAAGTGCCCCACGGCGAAAAGGGCAAGATTATCGACGTCAAGGTGTTTTCACGCGAAAATGGGGACGAGTTGTCGCCGGGCGTGAACCACCTGGTCCGCGTGTACGTCGCGCAGAAGCGTAAGATTCTACAGGGCGACAAGATGGCGGGCCGTCACGGCAACAAGGGCGTCATCGCCAAGGTGTTGCCCGAGGAAGACATGCCGTATATGGAAGACGGTTCGCCGGTCGACATCGTGCTCAACCCGTTGGGCGTCCCGTCGCGCATGAACTTGGGACAGATCATGGAGACCCACCTTGGGTGGGCGGCTCGCATGCTCGGCATGAGCGTCGCCACGCCGGTGTTCGACGGCGCGCACGCGGAAGACATCGCGGAATGGCTGCAGGATGCGGGCTTACCCAGCGACGGCAAGACGTGGTTGCGCGACGGCCGCTCCGGCGAGCGCTTCTCGCGTCCGATTACCGTTGGGTTGATCTACATGCTCAAGCTCGCGCATCTCGTGGACGACAAGATTCACGCGCGTTCGACCGGTCCGTACTCAATGATCACCCAACAGCCGTTGGGAGGGAAGGCGCAGTTCGGCGGCCAGCGCTTCGGCGAAATGGAAGTCTGGGCGTTGGAAGCCTACGGTGCGGCGTATACGCTGCAGGAGCTGCTTACGGTGAAGTCCGACGACGTCGTGGGCCGCGTCAAGACGTACGAAGCCATCGTCAAAGGCGAGAACGTCATGGAACCGGGCGTTCCGGAATCGTTCAAGGTGTTGATCAAGGAACTCCAGTCGCTCGCGCTCGACGTCAAGGTATTGACCGAAAATCGCGAGGAGGTTGAAATTCGTACGCCCGAAGACGAAATGGGCGAGAGCGAACGGCGCGAGTACGGCCTTCTAATGGGCGACGAACAACCGATCGTTTCTCAAACGGCAGTCGCGGCCAACGAAGCCGCGGCCGAATCCGACGTCCCGGCGATCGCCGCCGAGGAAGAGGAAGAAGAGGAGATCGACGACAGCAAGCCGCTGGATGCGACCGCTCCGCTTCCGGTTGCCCCGTCGTTGCCGTTGCCGCGCGTCAGCGAAGTGGATGCCGAAGAACCCTTTGACGACGAAGCGGCAGAAGAGGAAGTCGAGGAAGGCGCCCAGGGCTACGAACTCGAGGAGGAAGACGAAGAAACCTACGAAGAGGACAAGCCCGCTTTCGAAGACGATGCGGACGAGCCGCCGTTCACCGAAAGTCCGCCCGAAGAAGAGTTCTAATGGCCTCTAACGTCGCGACGCCCGAGCGGATCGGCATCGTCGGAACGGGCCGCATGGGCGCCAACATCGCCCAGCGGCTCCGCGTCGTTGGGTATCCGATCGTTGCGCTCTACGATGCGCGTCCGGTAGCGGCGGCCGAGGCGGCTCGGCTCGCCGGCGGCGAAGCCGTCGCATCGCTGGCTCGAGTCGTCGAGCTTTCGGACGTCGTCATCACGGTGGTCAGCGACGACGCTGCCATGGACGCGATTTTTTCCGAAACCGGCGACAGTCTGTTGACTTCCGCACGCGGAAAGATCTTTGTCAACTGCGCGACGGTCACGCCGAAGGTGCACGTCGAGATCCAGCGGCGCGTGGAAGCCCACGGGGCGCAATCGCTGGAGGCGTGCATGGCCAGTTCGATCCCGCAGGCCCGAAACGGCACCCTGTATCTGATGGTGGCCGGACGCGAAGCGGCTTTTGCGCGAGTCAAGCCGTTACTGGAACAGATGAGCGCTTCGCTGAAGTATGTCGGGGAAGCCGGGAAGGCGGCGCAGGTCAAGGCGCTGGTGAACATGGTTATGAACGTCAATACGGCGGGTCTCGCGGAAGGGCTCGGCCTGGCCGACGCGCTCGGCCTCGATCTCGACGTCGTGCGCCAGATCTTCGCGCAAACCGGAGCGAACTCACGCGTGCTCGAGACCGACGGCGCCGATATGCAAAATCGGGATCACGAGGTGTATTTTTCTGCGGCCCACGCTGCCAAGGACTCTGGGATCGCGCTCGCGTTGGCCGCCGACGCGGGTCTGACGCTTCCGCTCGCGCGCGCAACCTACGAGCAGTACGAGCGGATGAAACGCCTCGGGTTGGGCGAACTCGATAAATCCGGAATCTCCGAACTCACTTTTACCTCGCGTCACGGAAAGGAACGGCTCGCCAATGCCTAGCACTGCGAACAAGCAAATTCCCTACATCAGCTCGCAAACGACCGGCCCCATCGGAGCGGCCCATTTGCCGCGTCTCTGGACGAAACTAACGTTGGGGTACGCCGGTCAGCTGGCCGACGGCTGGGATCAATGCGGACAAGGCTTCGACCAAATGACGATCGAGAATCTCGGATTGGACCGCGAGAAAGTCGGCGAGTTCGTTCGAACGCACAAACCGACGTACGTCGAGTTCGAAGACTACGTGATTGCCAACGGTAAGACGGACGCCGAGACGATTCGCCGGCACAATGCCGCGATCCACGGATACAACCACGCTCCGGCAACCGCGAAGAGCATGCGCGACGCCATGGGCTTGAAGAACGAAGGCGTCAACGACGCGGTAACCCTCAACTCTCTCGACGACCTGCACGAGCTGCACAAACAAGTCCACGGCGCGTGACGTCGCGCCGGCTGACGCTCGACGATGGCGCTTCCACCACGGTGGAGCGCTGGGGAGAGCGCGGCCCACTCGTGCTGGCCGTTCACGGAATGACCAGTTCGCGCAGAGCGTGGGCCCGGCTTGCGGGTCACCTAGACGGGCGGTTTCGCATGGTCGCCTACGATCAGCGCGGGCATGGCGATAGCGCGGCCGTTGCCGGGCCGATGTCGCTTGCGCGCGGTGTGCGCGATCTCGAGAACGTCGCGACCGCATTGGGCGAACCGATCGATACGCTCGTCGGACACTCCTGGGGAGGCGCGATCGCGATCCTCGCGGGCGCGCGCTTGCCGGTGCGCCGCGTGGTCGCCATCGATCCGATGATTCGGCAAGTTCCCGACGCCTGGTACGCCGAGTACCTCGAAGAACTCCGGGAACAATTCGCGTTGGCAGGCGACGCGCGCGATGCGGCCGTGCGGAATGAGTACGCGCAGTGGGATCCGGCCGACGTCGAGGGAAAAGTGCACGCGGTGCACGCGATGACGACCGTACCCATTGCGGCGCTGCGAACCGAGAATCCGCCGGAGAGCTGGGATTTGCGCCCGGCGATTGCCGGGTTCGAACGGCCGCTGTTGCTGGCGATGGCGGCCGCCGGCGAGGGTATCAACACCGACGAGACGCTCGAGCAACTTACCCTCGAGCGCTCGCGGCGCGTCGAGACGGCGAACTTTCCGGGCGCGGGCCATAATCTTCACCGGACCGCGTTCCCGGCGTTCGCTTCCCGCCTCGACGACTTTCTCGCCGACACAACCTAGCGACGTTAGGCGGCCGCCGCGTTGGAGGGTTCGAGTTCCGACGCGTTCGCGAGCGGTCCCCGGTCGGTGGTCAGACAGTCACACGCCCGAAATGCCTCGTCGACCAAGGCCTTCGCTGCCGGATCGTCGCCGCAGATCGGAATGTTCGCGCCCGGCTGGGGCAGCACGATGAGCGCCCGAACGACCGCATGCGAATCGAGTTTGTGCGCGAGAAGCTCGGCACCCCGATGGGGGGCGAGCGGTCCTCCCTCGCGCGCATCGACGACCACGCCGTCACAACTGCCGCCCATCGCGCCCAGCACGCGGTCGGCATCCTGACGGGCGGTCGCCATAATCACCATGTCGCGCGTCATCGCCTGGTTGTAGGGAGTTTCCGGGACCGAGCCGATTTCGACGGCGATACGCTTGGCTGCTTCGAGGCCGCGAGGATCGCCGAAGCTGACCTCGTGGCCCCCGGAGACGAGCAGCCGCCCGATCGCGGCGGCCCGCAGGTCCGAACCGATGATTCCAATTTTCATACTGCTTTCGTACCCGCAGCCGGCTGATTGCATCCTCAGGATTTTCTCAGCCGGGCCTCCAAAGGAGGCTGCCGAGCGCCGCTCGGCTTGTGCGAACGCCCGTCAAGGAGTACAATGTCCGTCTGTGCCCCGGCGCCTGGTGCGCTCCCGGCTTGCGGCAACGGTGGGACCGCTTACGTGACAACGTGAGCAGCGCTCCTTGCGTCAGCGGCAGCTGCGGTGGCACGAACGACGGAGTCCCATTCCTTGAACTTGATCGACGTGAACAACTTCGACGCCATGCGTATCGGCTTGGCATCACCGGAGCAGATTCGTGCGTGGTCGTTCGGCGAAGTCAAGAAACCCGAGACCATCAACTACCGCACGCTCAAGCCCGAGCGCGACGGACTCTTCTGCGAAAAGATCTTCGGCCCGACCAAAGACTGGGAGTGCCACTGCGGCAAGTACAAGCGCATTCGCTTTAAGGGCATGATCTGCGACCGCTGCGGCGTCGAGATCACGCGCGCCAAGGTTCGCCGCGAGCGCATGGGCCACATCGAACTCGCGACGCCAGTCAGCCACATTTGGTATCTCAAAGGCGTTCCGAGCCGCATCGGCATTCTGCTCGACATGTCGCCCCGCCAGCTGGAAAAGGTGATCTACTTCGCTGCGTACGTCGTTATCGACGCCGGCGACACCACGCTCGGCAAGCGCGAAATTCTCACCGAGCAAAAGTATCGCGAATCGCGCGAGAAGTTCGGCAGCC
>DASXDV010000199.1:0-12188 GCA_036490465.1 Candidatus Tumulicola sp.
CCGAAGTTGATGTCGACGATATCGGCGCCGCATTCGCGGACCAATCGTGCCGCCTGCGCCATCGTAGCGGGATCGTCGCCCCACAGTTGGGTCGAGACGGGCTTTTCGAGGCCGTGCTGATCGATCATCTCCATCGTCCGCCGGTTGCCGAACTGCACCGCATTGGCCGAAACGAACTCCGTCACGGTCAATCCCAAGCCAAACGGTTTGTAGAGGGCGCGCATCGTGCGATTCGTGACGCCCGACATCGGCGCGAGGATCAACGGCGGCCAGATTTCGATCGGGCCGATCTTCAACGGGCGCAGCAGCCGCTCCATGGCGGACCTACTATACCATAGGCAGCAAAAGGGTCACTACCGCCGCCGGAATCCAGAGTGCGTCGGCACCGAGGACTCGCAAGCCAAGCGCGCCAACCGTCGCGCCCGCCAAATAGTGAGCCCACACCCACGCGTTGGTACGCCCTTCGGCCCGCAGTGCCGGATTCTCGATCGGGCTGCCGAGCAGGTTCATGATCGAGCGCACGAGCGTGCCCGTGACGAAGGTCGTCGACACCCCTTCGACGCCCACGCGCACCGCGACGACGCTTTGCATGCCCATGACCGCCGACAGAATCCCCACCGCGCAAGGCGCCGCCGAATGGGCGCTCCAGCGTTGCAGCCCGGCGGCGACCGCAACGAGCACCGCGACGGCCAGCAAGGTGGCCGTCGCGCGCATCGGGGGCCGCTCGGTTTCGGAACGCAAGAACAGCGCCGCCGCCGAGCCGCCCAGGACGAACGCGGCCAACGATAGCAACGGCAGCAGCAGGCCGATGTCGCCCGGGAGATGCGGCAGGAAGTGCCCCACGATTGCGCCGCCGAGCAGGACGGTGTTGCCCGTCATATTTGCGGTGAAGACTCCCAGACCGAAAAATGCCGCCGCGTCGACGTATCCGGCTACCAACGTCAAACCGTAGAGCAGCAGGCGAGTGCGCGCGTGAAGCACCGCTCGCCGACGTCAGGCTCGGGCGGCTTCGAAAAACAACCGCAGCCCGACGAGGCTCAGGTGCGGGTCGACCGCGTCGACGACCGGCGTATGTTTGGCGAACGGCTCCGCGAGGCCGCCGGTCGCCACCACTTTCGCGGGTACGCCGAGTTCCGCGCGCATCCGCGCGACGATCGCTTCGGTTTGTCCGGCGAATCCGTAAACGATGCCCGACTGAAGCGCGGCCTCGGTGGTGCGGCCGATCGCGCGTTCCGGCGTTTCCAGCGCGATCTGCGGCAGCTTTGCGGTGCGCCCGATCAGCGCGTCGATCGAGATCGTGATCCCCGGCGCGATCGCCACTCCGAGGTACTCGCCGGCCGAAGAGATCGCGATGAAGACGGTCGCGGTTCCATAACTGACGACGATCAGCGGAGCGCCGAATCGGGCCCGGCCGCCGATCGCGGCGGCCACGAGATCCGCCCCGGACTCCCGCGGAACGGCAGTCGCCAACGGAATCACCCGTTGCACGTCCGGCTTCAGAAAGAGCGGCGCGACGGCAAACGAACGCGCGCACGCGGTTTCGAGCATCGAATCGAGTTTCGGAACGACGCTCGCGATGGCGACGCCGTCGACGGCTTCGAGATCGACCCCGCCGCCGGTGAAGAGTTGTCCGAACAGGACGCCGTACTCGTCGGGCGTCCTGCGCACGTCGGTTGCGATCCGCCAGGTGTGGATCAGCTCGCCGGCGGCATCAAAGCAGCCGAGTTTGGTTTCGGTATTACCGACGTCGATCGCAACTAACACGCCATCAGCGCCTCGACGGCATCGAGCAACCGCGCCGCCAGTTCCGGCTTGCCGCCCCGGCCGAGATCGAGGCGTCCTTGCGCGCCCCACAGCAGCACGAGCGCGCTCTCGCCCAATCCGAATCCGCGTTCGTCGCGAACGTCGTTTACCGCGATCGCGTCGAGGTGCTTGCGCGCGAGCTTTTCCCGCGCGTTGCGCTCGTGGTCGTCGGTTTCTGCGGCGAAGCCGACGAGAAAGGTGGAGTTCTTGCGATCGCCCAGCGCCGCGAGGGTATCGGGGGTGCGCTCCATCGCCGCCGTGAGATCCGCATCGTCTTTCTTACGTTTGGAGTCGGAATGCTGCCGCGGACGCCAATCCGCAACCGCGGCGGCCGCGATCGTCAAGTCTGCTCCGACCGCGTGCGCGACGGCCGCATCGTAAAGATCGGCGGCCGTCGTGAAACGAACGACCGCAATTCCCGGCGGCGGCTCCAGCAGGCTCGGTCCGAGCAGCAGCGTCACCGCCGCGCCCCGCAGGGCGGCCTCGCGGGCCAGCTCGATCCCGATCGCGCCGGTCGACGCATTGCTGACGAAACGCACGGGGTCGAATGCTTCGCGACTGGGACCGGCCGTAATCGCGACCCGTTTGCCCGCCAGACTGTGCCGCCGCGTCAAGGCGCGCGAAAGCGCTTCGAGTAAGCGCTCCTGCGACGCCAGCCGTCCGACGCCGGTTTCGCGTTCGGCCAAGAACCCGCGTTCGGGCTCGACGATTTCGTAGCCGAGTTCGCGCAGCCGGGTCAGGTTTGCACGCGTTGCCGGGTGGTCGTACATCGCGTCGTTCATTGCGGGAGCGATCAGAATCGGAATGCGCGCGGCGAGCAACGCGGTTGCCAGCAAATCGTCGGCGATGCCGGCGGCCAATTTCGCGATCAGATTCGCGGTGGCCGGCGCGACCAACGCGACGTCGGCCGCGCGTATGAGGCGAATATGCGGGATTGCCTCGGGAGCGTCCCAGAGCGACGTGTAGACTGCACGCGCGGTCAACGACGAGAACGTCAGCGGGGTGACGAAGCGCTCCGCCTCGGCGGTCATCACGACGTCCACTTCGGCACCGCGTTGCACGAGCGCGCTCGTCAGGGCCGCGGCTTTGTAGGCCGCGATCCCGCCCGAAACGCCGAGAAAGACCCGGGCGCCGTTCATGCCGGCGTACCCGCGTCGGCGAGCAGCAGGTTGTCGATCAGCCGGGTTCGGCCAAAGCGCGCCGCGCCGATGACAAACGCGGGGCCGTTCGGCCGTTCGATCGGTTCGAACGTCTCGGCGTCGACGAGGTCGAAGTAGTCGGGAGAGGCTTGCGGGCTCAAGGTGGACCGCGCGCTCCCGACGGCCTCGCTTTTGCTGCCGCCGCGGGCGAGCGTTTCACGCAACGCCAGCAAAGCGCGGTAGAGCGAGCTCGCCTGGGCGCGCTCTTGCGCGGTCAGATACGAGTTGCGGCTCGACATCGCCAACCCGTCGCGCTCGCGAATCGTCGGGACGATCTCGACTTCGACCGGAAAAGACAGGTCCCGGACGATCGTCCGTAAGACGGCCGTCTGCTGCGCGTCTTTCTGACCGAGGAACAACACGTCGGGACGCACGACGTGGAGCAGCTTTGCAACCACCGTGGCGACGCCGCGAAAATGGGTGGGACGAATAACGCCTTCAAACGTCGTTCCGAGGCGTCCGACGTCGACGGAGGTCGTGAAGCCGGGCGGATACATCGTCGCGGCGTCGGGAACGAAGAGAACGTCGACTCCGGCGGCCGCGAGCTTGGCACGATCGCCCTCCAGGTCGCGGGGATAGCGCGCGAGGTCTTCGTTGGGCGCGAACTGGAGGGGATTGACGAAAACCGAAACGCCGACCGACGCGCAACGAGCTCGTGCCGCCCGCACCAGCTGCAGATGGCCGTCGTGCAGCGCGCCCATCGTCGGAACGAACCCCAGCGGACGCGGGAGTACGTCGAACAGCGCCCGCGCGGGCGCGACGGTTTCGGCGATCTTCATGCGAAAGCGCTCGCCGCCCTTACGCCCGCGTCACTCGCAACACCGTCCGTCCGACGACGAACGGGATGCCGATGGGCAACGGCGCGTCGCCGACGACCACCTCGCCGTTGAGCTTCGTTCCGTTGCGACTCTCGAGGTCGGTCAGCAGGATCGATCCGGCGGCGATCCGCAGGAGCGCGTGCTTGCGCGAGACGTAGCGGTCGAGACCGATACAAGCTCCGGCGACGGCGTCGTCCCGGCCGATCGTAATCTCGCGCTCGAAGGTCCAGGTCTTGCCGTCGAGCGGGCCGCTCAGAACCTCCAGCAGGTACATCGGCACGAAGCCTTCTCTGGCAGACGGCCGAGCTTCCTGGCGGCGAAACCCGAATTAGCCCCGCCGGCACGGGCGCGGCTGCCGGGCTAAGGAATCGTGCCGAAGCGGACGATTATCGGAATACATGGCAACCAACGACCGGATCGACGAGCTGCTGCGGCTGGTGGAGTCGGAAGCCGACGGCATGCGCGAAGCGGAGTTCCTGCAACTCGAGACGATGCTCAAAGGGCTGGTCGGCAAAACGATCACGCGCGCCGCGGTTGAGGAAACCCGGATCGTCATCGAGACCGACGATGGAAAACACCACGCCTTCTACGGTTATCTGGGCGGCCGCAGCGACGACGCGTAGGCGGTGCTAAGCCTCTAGCGCTCGCGCCGCGAGAAGCGCTCCGAGATAGCCGTGGGCGGCGCTGATGCCGCCTTGCAGATACACCTCGTACGGTTGGCGCATCGGCGCGTCGCACGAGAGCTCGATCGTCGCCCCCGCGACGAACGCGCCGCTGGACATGATCACCGGATCGGCGTAGCCCGGTACCGCACCCGGCTCGGGACGAAAGCGCGCGTTGACCGGCAGTGCCGCCTGCAGACCGCGGGCGAAGCGCACCAGACGCTCGGGCGTGCCGAGCCGAATCGCCTGCACGATATCGGTCCGCGTCTCGCCCGGCTGCGGATCCACCAGATATCCGAGTTCGTCGAACAGCGCCGCGGCGAAGTCCAACCCGCGCAGCGTTTGCTCCACGATCAGCGGAGCCTGAAATAACCCTTGCACGAACGCGCGTCCGAACCCGAGCGACGGTCCGAGCGCAGCGCCGATTCCGGGTGCGTACAGCCGCGCGGCCACGCGTTCCACGAGGTCTGCTCGGCCGATGACGTACGCCCCCGCCGGCGCGATCGAACCGCCTAAGTTCTTGATCAGCGAGCCGATCGCCAAGTCGGCCCCCGCGTGGGTCGGCTCGCGCGCTTCGACGAGTTCGCCGTAGCAGTTGTCGACCAGAATTGCGACCGACGGATCGATCGCTTTGATCGCCGCCGCAGCGCCCTCGCATTGCGCGATCGAGAGCGAACGGCGCGGCGCGTACCCGCGCGAGCGCTGCAGAAATACGACCGCATACGCGCGCGCCGCGAACGCCCGGCTTACCGCCTCCAGGTCGATCGTCCCGTCCGCGCACAACGCGATCTCGTCGTATTCCATGCCCTGGCGTACGAGCGCGTGCGGCGCGTCGCAGATTGCGTTGCGCAGCGTATCGTACGGACGCCCCGAGACCACCAGCACGCGCGTTCCCGCCGGGACGCAGGCTGCGAGCGCGGTCACGATTGCGTGCGTTCCGCTGACGAGCGAAAGCCGCGCGAGCGCGCGCTCGGCGCCGAACAAGCGCGCTAAAAGTGCTTCGTACGACGCGCGCGCCGGATCGTCGTACCCATACCCGGTCGTCCCCGCGAGATCGCTCTCGGCCAGCCCCTGGGCGGCGAAGGCGTGCAGCACGTTTGCGGCCACCGCTCGCTGGGCCGGGTAGTCGACCCCGGCGACCCGCGCGTCCGCGCGCATCGCGGCCGCACGCAGCGGACCGGAGATTCCGAAACGCTCGCACAGCGTGGCAATCATTCCGCGGTAGCCTCCGCGGCGCGACCGGGCAAATCCGGACCCGCGTCCAGATGCCGTTCGTAGGCCCGGACGAAGGGGTAGTACATCAGCGTCGCGATCGCCACGTTCGCCAGCACGAGCAAGATGGCGCGCACGTCCTGGGTAGCCACGTAGGTCGACACGAGGGTTGGAATCGAGGAGGGAACGTAGAATGCCGCGCGCGAGACCAGTCCGGCGGCCGTCGCCGCATACGTCAGGGTCGCCAGCGCGAACGGCGCGGCGACGAACGGGATCACGAGATACGGATTAAACACGATCGGCGCCCCGAAAATCAGCGGGTCGTTGATGTTGAAAATCGCCGGCAGCAAGGTGGCGCGGCCCACCCGCCGCAGGCGCGCGACGCGCGAGAAGGCCAGCAGCGCGGCCAACGGCAGCGTCGCTCCGGAGCCGCCGGGGAAAACGAAGAGAAAGGTCGAGGTGACGACGGCATACGGCAACGGCGCGTGCGCCGCAAACGCGTGCGTGTTCTGCATCTGCATCGTGAGATACACCGGCGTCACGATGGTCGCCAGCACGGCCGGGCCGTGAACTCCCGCCGTCCACAGCAGCGTCTGCGCGAGCACGATGACGATCAGCGCCAGGTACGTGTCGCCAAGCTGCGAGATCGGATGCATCGCCGCCGCGATGAGGACCGCGAGCGACACGTGCGCCGCCGGCAGGAGGGCAAACGTCGCGACCGCCGCGGCCGCCCCGAGCCAAGGCCCCAGACTGCCGAGCCGCCACCTCGCGGCCAACGCCATCCAGCCGCCGCATACCCCGCACGCTAGGATCGCGATGAAGAGCCCCGAGGCGCCGAGGACGCGCAAATACCCGATCGGGTCCGGACCGAAAGGCCGCGGCAACGCGAGGGCAAACGCAGCGCAGCTCCCCAGCGTCATGGCCGCCGGCGAATAGCCCGCTTTGCGGGCAAAGCGCAGCGCGAGCAACACGGTGAGCGTTGCGGCCATCACGCCGAAAGCCGGCAGCAGGGCCGCTGCGAGGCGCAGGCCGAGCGACGGCCCGATCAGCGCCGGATCGTGGATTTGGGCGACGAAGACAACGGCAAAGGCCGCCAAAAGCCCGATAAAACTCCAGGGAAGCGCTTCGCGGACCGCTTCGACGAACGCGAACTCGCCGACCCGGCGCATCACCGGAACGGCATGCGACTCGAACCAGCTAAAGGCGGCGGACGACAGCCTCGACGCGGCCGACGATCTCCACATCGCTCGCGTAGATTGGCGCCATGCCGCGATTCTCCGGCTGGAGACGAATTCGGCCGGCTTCCCGATAGAACCGTTTTACGGTCGCTTCGCCGTCGAGCATGGCGACCACGACTTCGCCGTTGTCCGCGGTGCGCTGCGGCCGGACCACGATGAGGTCGCCGTCGAGAATGGCGGCCTCGATCATCGAGTCGCCCTGGACGCGGAGCATGAACGCATCCGATCCGCGCGGCACGAAACCGGCCGGAAGCAAAAACTCTCCCTCGACGTTTTCGGCCGCCGTGATCGGAACGCCGGCGGCGACCTTGCCGACGATCGGCATGACGACGGTTTCGCGGGCGGTCGCTTGGCGGCCGAAGTCCGAGCGAAGCGCGCGCGGTTTGGTGGGGTCGCGCGAAATCAGGCCGCGCTTCTCGAGGGCCTTGAGATGCGCGTGAATGGTCGAGGAGGACGACAGCCCGACGCGCTCGCCGATCTCGCGGACGGACGGCGGATAGCCGCGCTCCGATTGGAAATCGGCGATCGCCTGCAGAATTCCGCGCTGGCGTTCGGTCGCCGGCTTCTCCCCAACCCGTCCCCTCATCGACTCCCCCAAATTTCTAGACCAGCGACGATGCAAAATGCCATCCGTATGGCACGATTACCGCCTATCACCTTACCATATGAGAGGGCAGGAAGGCAAACATACGTTCGCAAAGCGCTTGACATCGCTTGGCGGCTGCGTGGTAAAATCTAGTGGACGAACACCCGTTTGGCCCAACATATGGGCCGAGAGGAGAGCGAAAACGGTGGGTAGGCGGAAACGGTTGACGCTCATGCCGCTGATCGCCCTGGTGGCGCTGAGCCTCATGGTTGCGCTGCCGACGCTCTCGAGCGTTCGGCTGTATGCGGCCACTGCGGCGCGCTACACGACCGTTACGGTGCACCCCGGAGACACGCTGTGGGGCATCGCGGCCGCCCACACTGCCGACGGCGACGTCCAAGAGTCGGTCGATCGCATTGCCGCCGTCAACCACCTTCACGCGGCGAGCCTGCAGCCCGGCCAGCGCCTGCGCATCCCGCAATAAGCGTTTCTGGGGCTCACGAAAAAAAGCGCCCGACGAGGGCGCTTTTTTTCGTGCTGCCGGCGTTCAGTGCCGCGTAACGAGCAGCACGCTGTGACCGTCGTGCTCGTCGAGGAAGCTAAAGCCCTCGGCCATCCACGAGTCGAGGCCGCCGGACGAATGCTTGGCGACCTCCCGCACGACGTGCAATCGGTTTTTCAGCCACTGTAACTCCGTCCGGGTCGTGACCGGAAAGACGGCAGCCTCGCAATCCTCGCACCGATACCCGTATCGCATCGCGCCGCCTTCGCGGGCAAAAAAGAAAAGCCCCCGCTCTTGCGAGCGGGGGCTGCGTGCGTTCAGCGACGCCGATTCAAGCCGTTACAGCTTGATCTGCGCGTTGAAGTACACTTGGAACGGTTGGGCTCCGTAGAGCGGCTGATATGGCTGGTTGAAGACGGCAGGATAGCCCGCCGTTCCGTTGACCGCATCGTGAGGACTCGCTCCATAGAAGAAGCCCGCTCCCGGTTGTGCGCCGACGTAGTAGAAGCCGTTCGGTGCGTACGCGCACACGATGTTGTTCGGCTTGTACGCTTGCTGCCACGACGCCTCAGTGCCGCCGAAGCAGGTGTTGACGACGTTGGCCAGGGTCGCGGTTAGGTGGATCCGCGGCGTAACGTCATACCCGAACTGTAGGCCCATGTTGAACTGCCACGGTTCGCGGTAGGCCGCCAGGCCGTCGAATGCACCGCTGGTCGGATTGGGGATCGAGAGGTAACCGGACGGCGCAAACGAGGATGCCGTGCAGTATTGGTAGTTCGCGAACGCTCCCTGCGGGCTGCCCTTCAATCCGGGCACGCTGTGTCCCTGATTGGCAAAGCAGTCGCGCGGATCCAATCCGGTGACCGCAAGGGGAGACCCGTAGGTGTTGCCTTCGTTCATGATCGCATTCACCGAGGCCGTGAACTTATCGTGTTTGTAGTTCAGGAAGCCGGCGAACACGTTCGGATTGATGGCCGTCGAGATGACCGTGTCCGGCGAACTCTGCGGCGGGTTGTTGGCATAGGCATCGTACCAGCCGTTGCGGTCGAGCATCGCCTGCTGCGGCGCGCCGTAGTACGGGTTCGCAATCAGATTCCTTCCCCGGCATTGATTGGAGTTGGAAACTGGCGCGTTCGATCCGTTCGGACCACCGCCGTTGGCGCAATAGAACGGCGAGCCGCCGCCGGATTTGGTCAAGCCGTTGTAGACCGAGATGTAGTTGTTGATGACGTCGATCGCGTTCGAACCGTTGGCCAGCGTGCTGTACTTGATCTTAGCAGCGGTGTAAGTGTAGCTAAGCTGACCGGACAGACCGTTGCGCGTCGGATCGCCCTTCTGCACGGCGAACTCCACACCGGTCGTTTGCTGCGTCGCAGCGTTGATACCGGAAGCAAAGTTGCCGCCCAGCGAGACGGTTACGAGTTGATTGGTCGTCCACCGGAAAAACGGTGAGAGCTTGAACGTGATGTCGGTTCCCTTGAGATGCTTCTCGTAGGAAAGGTCGTAGTTGTTCGAGACCTGCACCGGGTTGTCGTGGTTGGGCGTCGTGAAGCCTAGCCCCCAGAAGTGCTGGAAGTCGAACTTCGCGGCCCCGAGCCCGGACGCGTTGGTGTATTGCTCGAACGCCGTTTCCGTCGGCTGGGTGTAGCGGCCGTAGTTGAACCGGATCACGTCGTCGGGACCGGCCGTGTACGTACCGCCGATGCGCGGCGACCAGAGCGGATGCGAGAAACCCGTTGCTCCCTGGTTGGTAAACAGCATGCTGCCGTTTTGGCCATTGGGATGGCGAGCTTGCTGTCCCGACGGTGAGATGTACGGGTTGCCCGGAGACGAGTAACAAAGACCCGCCGTTTCACCCGAGCCCGGGGTGTTGGGAAGGGGCTGCGGGCCGGCGTTCCCCGGCGGCGTTCCCGGTCCCACCGGAACTAGGATCGGCTGGCCCGTCGACGGGTCGTAGCAATAGCCGTTCGCGGCCTGGTTGAACCAGAAGTTGAACTCGGGACTCGAGGTGCTGGGGAGGTTGTAGACGTAGCTCTCGAAACGAACGCCTGCGTTAATGTCCCAGCGATCCGTCGGACGCCATTCGTCCTGCAGAGCGACCGACGAGAACTGCGGTTGGACGGTGTTGAGCGTGCCGTACCCATCGGGCACGGTTACCATCGTCGTCGCTCCGGCCAAGCACGCCGGGCTGCCCTTGAGGGCCGTGTTGCCGTTGGGGTTCGCGCACGGATTTGAGGTCGGGTACGGAACGAAGCTGCTTCCCTGGGTGTACCCGCCGGTCGGCGTGCCGTACGAGCCGCCGGTGGAACTCAGCAAGCAGCTCGAGGGATTGCCGCTTTGCAGACTGTAGCAGGTTCCGTTTTGACCCACGAAGTTCGTCGGAACCGACGGTGCGCCGTACCACTGGTTGTTCCAGCGGGTAACCGTCGCGGTCGTGTAGTTCGCCGTGAGCTGCAGCAAGTTCTGAGCGTTGATCTGATCCGCGGCCATCACTTGAATGCCGCGGGTGTGGGTGTTGAGCTCGTAGTCGGGCGACGGGTAGCCGAAGCCCGCGTCGCCGAAGCCGTACGCGGTCACGGCTTCGTTGCCGAAGTTGAAGTTGCTCATCAGCCAGTCCGAGTAGAAACTGTAGCCCATCACGCGCACGTACGCGGACGAACCGAAGTTCTTCTGGTACTGGAGCTTGATGACCGAGCCGTCGTTCCAGGTCGTGTCGCGGCCGTCGGCCGGAACGCCGGCGTTGAAGGCGTGGGCCGGCTGACTGGGCGCGGAGTAGTTGATCACCGACGCACTCGACGAGGACTGTCCGAAGGCCGTACCCGGCCCGAAGACGTGCGTGTCCACGTAGGGTAGGCTCGAGCCGCCCGACGAGGCGCAACCGATGAAGATCAGTGCCTGGTAGGCACAGAGGTTGCTGGCCGGACCGCCTACGCCCGGGTAGCTCGTGATTCCGAAAAGCTGCGAGTCGAGCGCTTGCCAGCCCGGGAATCCCTGATTGAGATACGCCTCGCCACCCTGATCGTTCACGCTATCGCCAAAGTATTGGTGATACGAGAAGTTGTAGAACAGGGCTTGCACGTCGTCCCGGCCCGCATCATTACGATGGGGGATACCGAAGTGCAGGTTCACGACGTTTTCGCGGTCTTGCGTCTCGACGGGAAGTCCGAGAAAGCCAGACCCCGACCACGGCGTGTAAATGTTGCACGACGGTTGGAACTGCGGAGCGATGCTCGTCGGATACGGGCCGAACACGGAAAACGCATCGTACTGCAGCGCTCCCGCCGGCGGGCCGTTGGCGCCGCAAGTCGAGAACGTGCCGTTTGGAAAGAACGAAAAGGTGCTCGGCCACGGGTTGAACGCCGACGAAAAGATTCCATTCGGGCCGGATCCGTCGATGGCCTGAGAGGAGCCGTTCGTATCGTCCAGGGTGTTGTACATTTGGTTGCTGCCCTGAACGCCGACGTACCACGAGAAGAGCCGGTCCGGCGTCGCGCCGCCGGCTTCGACCCCCGCCTTGTGATAGAAGGCCGGGGTACCAATGCCGAGATTCACTTGCGCGTATCCGGGGAACGTCCCCGTCTTGATGACCTGGTTGATGTAGCCGGCCAGGGTCGCCGAGGTTCCGCCGGCGGGCGAACCGCCGGTGTAGATTTCGGTTTCTTGCGATCCTAAGCTTGACAGCGAGTTCGCGTTGTAGTTGTCGAACGCGCGGTTGACCGGCACGCCGTCGTATTCGTAGCCGACCTGGCTATACGACGAGCCGCGGATATAATAGACTTGGCCGAAGCCGTAGTTTCCGATCTGCGACACGACGCCCGGCTGCGAGTAAATCGCCGAATAGGCGCTGTCGAGATTGCCACCGCCGCCGATGCCTTGAACGACATTCTGCGTGGCGGCGTTGACCGAGTAGACGTCGGCCGTCGTACCCGATTTTACGAGGTTACCGGAGGCGCGTGCCCCGACCGTTGCGATCGTCTTGAGGCCCTTTTGCATTTTCAGCACGAGGCTCTGCGACTGATCGGCAAAGATCGTCACGCCCGGATAGGTCGCTGGGTTGTAGCCATCTTTCGCTACCGACACGGTGTACGTGTCGGGCGTTAAGGTGAGAAACGTAAAGTGTCCGCCCGCGTCTGAGGTAGCCGCAACGGTCTGCGATGCTGAAGAGGCC
>DASXDV010000005.1:0-19297 GCA_036490465.1 Candidatus Tumulicola sp.
GTTTTCGACGACGTAATACGAACACGGTCCGTTCCCGCAGGTCATGTTGGCGGCCTTGGGCGGCGGCGAACCGCCGTAGATGCCGGCCAGCGATGCGAAGGTCGGCAGCGTGCCGTACGAGATGCCGCTCCCGCCGCCGTCGCCGCACGTCGTCGGCGTCGCGGCCCCGGTGCCGGATGCCGGCGCGACGTAACACGTGCCGCTGTGCAGGGCGTGCGGATTGACCAGAACCGCGAACTCGTCGCCGTAGCCGAACATCTGCTCGTTGTAGATCCGGGCTCCGCTGGCGGTGGTGTACGAGCCTTCGGCCTCCAGCAGGTTCTGCGAGTTGATCTGATCGGTGAACGATAGGCTGATGCCGCGCGTGTGGTTGTTGATCTCGTAGTCGCCGCTATCGTAATAGGCGTACGGCTGCAGCGACATCATCGGACCGTTTTCGATCCAGTCCGAATAGTAGGTGTAGCCGTACACCCGCATGAACGCGCTCGAGCTGAAGTTCTTTTGGTACTGCAGTTTGACGATCGCCTGCCCGTTGTAACCGCGGTCGCGCTGATTGTAGGGATCGGCAACCGGACCGAACAGCGGGTGCGCCGGCGACGACGGGTAGAGATACGGCGTCACCAGCGATTGATAGTTAGCCGGCAGAAACGCTCCCATCGCGCCCTTGTATTGAAAGCTGTCCAGATAATAGGGCGGGAACGGCCCGACGGTTGCGAGGTAGTTCGGCAGCCCTTCGTCGTTGACGGAGCTGAAGAACGTCGTAAAGATCTCGTCGTTGTCGTAGAGGATCTGCACGTCGTCGCGGAGGCCGTCGTTGCGATGCGGAATTGCGAAGTGCAGATTGACGATCGAAGTCCGGGTGGCGATGTTGACCGGATTGAGGGTGCCGAAGCCGATCGGCCCGAGGATCCATCCGGGGTGCCCGTTGAGGCCGACGTTCGGACTCCCGTTGGTGAAGCACGAAGTCAGCGCCGGGTTCGGAGTCGACGGACACGCGCCGAGTTGCTGACCGAACTCGTCGGTGTAGGCGGCGCCGTCGAACTGGTCGATGTAGCGGTGCTCTTGATTGAAACCGCCGATTCCGACGTAGTAGGAAAACAGCCGGTCCGGGGTCGCTCCGCCGGCTTCGACGTTGAGACTGTGGTAGAACGTCGGCGTTCCGACCGACGCGTTGACGCTGGCGTATCCGGGAAAGGTTCCGGTCTTGATGACTTGGTTGATAAAGCCGGCCAGGCCTTGGGCTTCGGCATTGGACGGCGTCGCGCCGGTATAGACCTGCAGCTCCAGCTGGCCGAGCGAGGAAAGCGAACCGGACGGATAGTTGTCGAACGCGCGATTGACCGGTATGCCGTCGAACTCGTAGCCCACTTCGTACGAATCGCCGCCGCGAACGTGGACGGCCTGATTGTAGCCGTTTTGATTGGCCGGCACGTAGGCTCCCGGCACGCTCGCGATGGCGGAGTACGCGCTGTTGAGGTTTCCGCCGCCGCCGAGTACGCTGAGCCGTTCCTGTTGCTGCGCGTTGACCGAGTAGAGATCGGCGGTCGTGCCCGGACGCACCAGACTCGACGTCGCGCGCGAGGAGACGTTGGCAATCGTCTTGAGCGATTTGCGTAAGGTGAAACTCAGCGTCTGCTGGGCGTCGGCAAAGACGGCGATGCCGCCGTACGACGCGATATCGTAACCGCTCTTTTCGATCGTGGCGGTGTACTCGTCGGGCGCCAGCGAAACGAAGTGGAACCGGCCGCTTGAATCGGTTTGCGTCGAGGCAGTCTGCGACGGGCTCGTTACGGTGACGCGCGCGCCGGCGACCGGGGCCTTACCGGCGGCGTCGCTGACGGTCCCGCTCAGGCCGCCGGTGGTGCCTGCGAGGGCCGGCGATGCGAGCGTGAAGACGGCGAGCGCCGCCGCGAGCGCGAGAAGCCGGTTCACCGCGCCCCCATCGCGCCGAGGTAATGGCGGTCGAACGCGGCGAGCAGACCTTCGGCGTTGGAGTACGGCCCGCACTCGTAGGCGCGCGAACGGAGTCCGAGTTGGGTCAGTTCGCTGACTTGCCAATCTTGCCGATTGGTGAGATCCCAAAAGTCGACGGCGTCGCGGCAATCGAATTCGCACGTCGACATCACGTTCGGATCGAAGAGCCACGCGCACGCGATTTTCGTCCGGCCGATCCCGGCCGGTTCGACGTAGTGGACCATCACGTAGTCGGGATGCAGGCTCAACAGCATCGACGGGAAGATCGTGTAATAGTAAATCCGGTCGAGATCGGCGCCCGCGACCCGTCCGAGCGGGGGCCGGCTCGTGTGGCCGCTGGTCGTCAGGCTCGCACCGCTTACGCGCAGTTCGGAATATCCCCCGAGCACCGGACCGTCGGTAAGGTCGTTGCGCCCGCTGTCGGAAGGCGAAAGCTTGTCGAGTTGCGGGTGCACCAGCGGACAGTGATAGCACTCGGAATAGTTTTGGAAGATCAGCTTCCAGTTGCAGGCGATGTCGTACTCGATCGTGCGCGCTTCCCGCAAGTTGCCGATATCCCAATCTGCGAATCGGCCCAGCATCGGCGCGAACGCGCGCTCGAAGGGCACCGGCTGCGCGGCCAGACTGACGAAGATGAAACCTTCCCAGAGCGCGACCGCCGCGCGTTTGAGCGGATAGTCGTGCGTCTCGAATCCCGGCACTTGCGCCATGTTCCGCGCAACTTTCAACGCGCCGTCGAGTCCGTACGTCCACGCGTGATACGGACACTGTATCGAGCCGACAAAGCGTCCGGAATCGGCCGTGCAGATGCGCGTGCCGCGATGCCGGCAAACGTTGAAAAATGCGTGCACGTCGCCGTCGCGATCGCGCGTGACGATGAGACTTTCGCCCGCGGGCGCGACCGTGAAAAAATCGCCGGGATTTGGAATCCGGTCGACGCGGCCCACGGCGATCCAGTCGCGGGCGAAGATTCGCTCGCGTTCGGCGGCGAAAGTTTCGGGTGAGACGTACCACGGCGCCGCAAGGGTTTTAGCACCGGCTGCGACCGCGGGTTTCGTAAACGTATCCATCGCGCTCGACCCCCCATTCAAGGAATCCTCCGCATTTGACGGAATCCCCTGCATAACAACGATTTGTTTGGCGTTGTGCCAAATAGACCGTTGAAGCCTTCGGAGCACTCCCCAATTTGGCCGAACGAGAGCTTCCTCGGTCCGAAACGGTCCTGGAGCGATCGCTGCCCCGCGCAGCGTACGTCGAGCCGGCCTTTTTCGAGCGCGAGCGCGCGGCCATTTTCGCCGCCGAGTGGTGCTACGCCGGGCGGCTCGAGCAGTTCGAGCACGCCGGCGCATTCGTCGCGCTCGATCTGGCGGGCGAGAGCGTGGTGGTCGTGCGCGGCGACGAGGGCGAGTTGTACGCGCACCTCAACCTTTGCCGTCATCGCGGCAGCCGTCTGGTCTGCGGGTCGGGAACGCTGCGCGGCGCCATTCGCTGTCCGTATCACGGGTGGGCCTACGCGTTCGACGGGACGCTGATCGCGTCGCCGTTCGTCGCCGCCGCCGATCGCCCGGCCGACGTTGGCCGGTTACACCCGGTGGCGGTCGACAGCTGGGGCGGATTCGTTTTCGTGCACCTCGACCCGGAGCGCGCGCGCCGCGAAACGCTGGCCGCGCAGCTTGGCCCGGTGCCGGAGCGGCTACGCCGGTATCCGCTGGCGGCATTGCGGACCGGGCGTTCCTTTCGGTACGACGTCCGCGCGAACTGGAAAGTACTGCTCGAGAACTATAACGAGTGCTACCACTGCGCCGGCGTCCATCCCGAGTTGTGCCAAGTCGTGCCGGCATTCAAACGGCGCGGGGGCGCCGGGCTCGACTGGGAACGAGGCATTCCGCATCGCGACGGCGCCTGGACGTTCAGCCGCAGCGGCAGCAGCGACCGCTTGCCGTTTCCGGGACTCGACGACGACGAGCGCGTGCGCCACAAAGGCGAACTGATCTATCCCAACTTCATGCTCAGCCTGAGCGCCGATCACGTCGCCGCGTTCTCCGTGCGGCCGCGCGAAGCCGGCGAAACCGAAATCGTCTGCGACCTGCTCTTTCATCCCGACGAGATCGGCAAGCCCGGATTCGATCCCAGCGATGCGGCCGAGTTCTGGGACTTGGTCAACCGCCAAGATTGGACCATCTGCGAACGCGTGCAGGCGGGGATGCGGTCGCGGGCGTTCGCCTACGGATATTACGCCCCGATGGAGGATGCGAGCCTCGACATTCGCCGCTACGTGGCGGCGCATTTGGGCCAAGACGCGGTCGCGACGGAGTAGGCGCCGGCGTGCAAGAGTTCGATGCGGTCGTGCTCGGCCTGGGCGGAATCGGCAGCGGTGCGGCCTACTGGCTGGCTAAACGCGGCGCGCGCGTCCTCGGACTGGAGCAGTTCGAGCTGGGTCACGCGCGCGGCGAGTCGCACGACCACTCGCGGATTATCCGGCTCTCGTACGTTACGCCGGCCTACGTACGGCTGGCGCGGGAGGCGTACCGGGCCTGGGAATCGGTCGAACGCGACGCCGGCGAGCGTCTCGTGTTCCGCACCGGAGGTCTCGATCTCGGGCCGCGCGACGGCGCCATTCCACTCGACGGATACGCCGCCGCGATGCAGGCTTGCGACGTGCCGTTCGAACGGCTCGACGCGGCCGAGATTCGGAAGCGCTGGCCGGCGTTTGCCATTGGTGACGACGTCGCCGGCCTCTTTCAGGCCGACGGCGGAATCGTCGCCGCCGAAAAGGCGACCGCGGCGCACCAGCGGGCGGCGCGTGCGTTGGGCGCCGTGCTGCGCGACCGCGCGCCGGTCACGCGGCTGCACGCCGCCGGCGGCGAGATCGAAATCGAGGCCGGGGGCCAACGCTATCGCGCCGGCCGGCTCGTCATCGCCGCGGGTCCCTGGAGCGCGCGCGCATTGGCCGCGTTCGGCGTGACGCTGCCGCTCGAAGTTACCAAGGAGCAGGCGATGTACTTCGAACCGCCCGATCCGCAGCTCTTCGCGTTCGGCCGCTTTCCGGTGTGGATCTGGATGGACGATCCGTCGTTTTACGGATTCCCCGTCTTCGGCGAAACCGGCGCCGTGAAGGTGACGCAAGACGCCGGCGGCCGTCCCGTCGACCCCGACGCCCGCGGCTTCGAAGCGGATCCCGCGATCTCGCAGCGCGTCGGCGATTTTCTGCAACGATATCTTCCGGCGGCGCTGGGTCCGGTTCGGTTGGTGAAGACGTGTCTCTACACGCTGACGCCGGATCGCGACTTCGTGATCGATCGCGTGCCGGGCCATGGCAATGTGTGCGTGGCGATCGGCGCCGGACACGCCTTCAAATTCGCCTCGGTGATCGGCCGTATCCTGAGCGAACTCGCGGTCGACGCAAAGACGCCCAGTTCGATCGGCGACTTTACGATCGATCGCGCGATCCTCCAAATGGACGCGCCGCCGAAGACCTACATGGTGTAGCCCCGCGAGCGCGCGTTGAATGGAAGCGCGCCCTACGGCACGAACAGTGGGGGAACGTGAGATCGATGCGGGCGCTCGTCCTGGTCGTGCTGCTGATCGTCGCCGGCGGCGCGTGGTACCTACTCTCGCATCAGACTCGCGACGTGGGCAGCGCAGTAACGGTGTACTACACGAAACTCGACGGAACGACGCTCGGCAATCTGAGCGTCTCTTTACGTCCGCCGCTGCCCGGCGAGAGTGCGGCCGAACACCTGCGCAACGCCGTCCTGTATGCGGCGGTGCAAGCGGTCGCCGGACCGCCGAGCGACGTGCAAGCCATCCGCTTTCCGCTGGGAACGCGGGTGACGGGCGCGACCGTCAACGGATCGACCGCCGTCGTCGACCTCTCTGCCGACGTCGACCGCCAAGCCGGCGGAACGTTCGGTGAAAACGGGGAGTTCAAGGGACTCGTCTACACGGTCACCGGAATTCCGGGAATCGACGCGCTGAAAGTCACGGTAGGCGGCCAAACGCTGCCGACGCTGCCGGGGGGACATCTTGAGCTGGATCAGCCGCTGCATCGTTCCGATTTTTAGTCTCGCGCTGGCCGCCGCACCGGCGTTGCCGGCCGCGGCCGACGCGCCGATCGCGGCCGTCTACCAACGGCAAACGATTCGTTTCACCCACGTTTCGACTTCGGCCGGGGCGACCGCCGTCGGAATCGAGGATCCCGGGCTGCGCGCGCTTTTGCGGGCGGTCGGGGCGAGTCTCGCCTGGCAGCGGGGCGATCGTTACGTGCTGATCACGACCTCCGTTCCGACGGTCGTGAGCTTCGCGCTGGGCGACCGGCGATACGACGTCGGCGCGATCGCGCTGCAAGCCGGCATCGCGCCGTATCAGCAGCGCGGCGAAGTCTATCTGCCGTTGGCCGAGCTGCTGCGCGGACTCGATCTGGCGCTGCACCAAGACGGTGCGACCGCCGTGCTGCAGCCCCAGCTCGCCTCGCTCGAAGTGCGAACGGCCGGGAACCGCGCCGATTTGGTCGCGCACGGCGGTGCGCCGTTGCACCCGCGAGTTGTGCAGCAAACCCAAAGCACGATTGCGTATGAGTTCGACGGCGTGGGAACGACGTTGGCGGGAACGCGCAACGTCAACGCCGGCGGCATTCGCAGCCTGCAAATCGCGCAAAGCGGCAGCGTGCGCGATCCGAAGACGACGATGACGATCCAGTTGGCGCCCAGTGCAGTGCACGACGTGCCGCGCAGTAATGACGATCGCGACGTCGTGTTCTCGTTTGCGAGCTCGGCGGCGCAGGCCCAGACGGCCCAAGCGACCCCGGCGGCGGTTGCGCCGGCGGATCAAACGGCTGGCGTGGCGCCGGCCACGGGGCCGGCGACCGTGACCGGCGTCACCGTGACGCCGTCGGACGACGGCTACGCCGTCGCGATTGGGGTGACCGGCGACGCCGCGTTCGAATGGCATCGTCTGCGCGACCCCGACAATCGCTTTTGGGTCGACGTAAAGAACGCGCAACTCCAAGGACCGGCGATCGACCAAGGCGAGCCGGCCCCCGTCGGAGCACTGCGCGTGCGCCAGATCGACCCGGTGACGGTCCGCGTCGCGCTTTCGTTGGCAGGTCCGAAATCGCTGACGATTTCGCCGGCGGCGACCGGCTTGAGCGTCGACGTGAGCCAATCCGACGTCGCGGACTCGACGGCGATGGCGCGTGCGGGGCAAGGCAGCGTCGGCAGCGTGGTCTCGGCCGGCGAACAGACGGCGCTGGTTACCCCGGCGCCGTATGGCGCACCGGGTAACGGCGGCAACCCGAGTTCGGCTTGGAAGTTCGGTCCCGCGCACTCCAGTTACGTGCCGAAGAATCCGCGGTTGATCGTGATCGATCCGGGACACGGCGGCAGCGATCGCGGTTCGTCGCGTCACGGCACCGACGAAGCCGCGCTCGCGCTCGACATGGCCCACCGCTTGCGCGACATCTTGGTCGCGCAAGGGTGGCAGGTCCGGCTGACGCACGACACCGACGTCGACGTGTTCGCACCCAACGATAGCGCCCACGACGAACTCCAAGCACGCGACGACGTCGCCAACAATGCGGGCGCGCGGCTCTTCGTCAGCATCCACGCCAACGCGTTCATCAACTCGGGCCCGTACGGGACGACGGTGTACATCTCGAAGGCGAGCGACGTCGCCCTGGCCCAACTGGTGGAACGGCAGCTGGCGTCGGACGGAACCAAGGACGACGGTATCGTCAAGAGTCATCTCTACGTCACGCTGCACGCGCTGATGCCGGCGGTGTTGATCGAAACCGCCTTCATTTCTAATCCGAGCGACTACGCGCTGCTGACGTCGCCGGCCTGGCGGCAAAAAGTCGCGCAGCTGATCGCCGCCGGAATTGCCGAGTACGACCGGCAGTATCCGGCATCGAATCAGCCCGCGCAGTAGGCGTTGGGCGGATGATCGGACTCTTCGATTCGGGTCTCGGCGGGCTGACCGTGATCCGCCGGCTGCGCGAGCGGCTGCCGCAGACCGACATCGTCTATCTGGCCGATCAGGCGCACGTTCCGTACGGCGACCGCGATCCCGAAGAATTGTTCGATCTCTTGATTGCGAACCTGGCATGGCTCGACGCGCAGGGCGTGGACGCGACCGTGATGGCCTGCAACACGTCGTGCGCGATCGCGCAGCGTTACGGCTGGCCCGACACCCGGGCGCCGGCGCTGGACATCATCGACTCGGCCGCGACCGCGGTTCAGCGCGCCGGCTTTCGACGCGTCGGCGTGATTGCGACGGCGGCGACCGTCGAGGCGGGCAGTTATGGCCGAACGCTGCGCGCGGCTATTCCCGGATGCGAAGTGTGGGAAGTCGCCGCGCCGGCGCTGGTTCCGATGATCGAGGCCGGGCGCTTGGCCGGGGGAGAGCCGCGCGCCGCGGTCGAGGCCGTCTGCCGCGAGTTGCCGCGCGATTTGGATGCGGTCATCTACGGCTGCACGCATTATCCGGTGCTCGAGCCGCATTTTGCGGCGGCGTTAGAAGCCGGGGTGACGCTGATCGATCCGGCCGCGATGCAGGCCGAACGCGCCGCCGCACTGGTCGGCGCGCGCGAACCGCTCGAGGAATCGGGAACGACCCGCTACGTGACCAGCGGTGATCCGGTGACGTTCAAAGCCGGCATCGCCCGCACGCTGGGCGAGGCGCCCGCGCGCGTGGAATCGCTCAAAGACTCCCGACGTGGAAAATATAGAAGAACAGCATCGTCGTAACCGTCGCTAGTCCGGCCCCCGCGACGACCTGTGCGACGGTGTGCGCTTTGAGATAGACGCGCGCCCAGCAAACCATCGGGATCAAGACCAGAAACGGCAGCGGCTGCCGGCCGTCGAGCATCGTCAGGGCGACCAGCGGTGCCGTGATGCCGATCGCGTGCGTGCTGATCTTCCAATAGCGCGTGATGTACCCGACGATGAAGGTCGAGGCGAAGTAGCCGAGCATCGCCGCGATCAATAGCCGCGGCGCGTGGACCAGCCACAGCGTGAATGCGCCCAACAGATAGAAGAAGACGAACGTGCTGAAGACCATCTCGCGCTCGTGGCGGACGGACATGTCCAAATCGGAGATGCGCCCGGTCGAGTACAGCCAGAAGACGTACAGCATCGGGCCGATCGAGGTGAAGAACGTCGACAGGAAGAGCAGGCGCCAGAAGTCGAGCGTGCCGCGGGCGCTGATGTGCGCGAGAATCACGAACAGCGCCAGCGCCGCAAGAAACGGGTTGAAGATGGTCGATAGGATGCGTGCGAGGTCGCGCCAGACCCGCCGGCTCCGCAGCGGTACGACCGGGGCGCTTGGTTCGAGCACTATCGGCTGGACTTCAGCCCGCGGCCGCGGGCGCTCCTGCGAGGCAGGCGGCTCCGGCCCGGCGGTCGTATGGGTGCTCGACCCTCGTTTCTGGAGAAAAAAGTGAGTTCGATCGTACTGGCGGCCGTTACGGTAGCGAATGCTACCGCGCACGCCGCCGCAGCCGGCGCCGCCGCAAAGGCGTCGGCATTGCCGCTTCAAGCGGCTCCGCCGGCCCCGCTGCCCGTGATGGTTCAGACGCCGATCGCGCAACACGCGCCCTGGCTCACCCACGGTCTGGCCGGCATTTTCATCATCGCGGCGATTTTGCTGATCGTCTTGCTCGCGCTGCAGACGACCAAACAGGAAGGCCTCACCGGATCGATCGGCGGCCGCGTCGAGTCGACCTACCGCGGACGTCTCGGCGCCGACGAGCAGCTCAAACGGATGACCGGCATCGTCGCCGTGGTCTTCGTCGTTTCCGCCTTCATTTTGTCCCTGACCGGGATATGACGGTGAGGCCCCGTTGCCGCTTCTCGACGTAAGGAATCTGCGGACGACGTTCCGCACCGAAGACGGTCCGGTTACGGCCGTCAACGGTCTTTCCTTCGCGCTCGAGCCCGGCGAGACGCTCGGCATCGTCGGCGAATCCGGGTCCGGCAAATCGGTGACCGCGCTTTCAATCATGCGTTTGCTGGCCCAAAACGCGGCCGTCTCGGCCGACCGCATGGCGTTCGAGGGCACCAACTTGCCCGACGTCAGCGAAGCCGCGATGCGCAAAATTCGCGGACACAAGATCGCGATGATCTTTCAGGATCCGATGACGTCGCTCAATCCGGTCCTGACCATCGGCGAGCAGATCGCCGAAGCGGTGCGGCTGCACCTCGGATTGGACCAGCGCGACTCCCGCGAGCGAGCCATCGAGATGCTGCGCAAAGTCCGCATCCCCGCCCCGGAGAAGCGCCTCGGCGATTATCCCCACCAGTTTTCCGGCGGAATGCGCCAGCGCGTGATGATCGCGATGGCGCTTTCTTGCAATCCGCAGCTGCTGATCGCCGACGAGCCCACGACCGCCCTGGACGTTACGATTCAGGCCCAAGTGCTCGAACTGATGAACGAACTGCAGCGCGAGACCGGCGCGGCGATCGTGCTGATCACCCACGACCTCGGGGTCGTGGCCGAAGTCTGCAAAAACGTCCTCGTGATGTACGGCGGCAACATGGTCGAGTACGGCACGGCCGAACAGATCTTCGAAAAGCCGCGGATGCCGTACACCCAAGGATTGCTGGCATCGCTGCCGCGGCTCGACGATAGCGGGCACCGCCGGCTCGAACCGATCAAGGGTCAGCCGCCCAACCTGCTGCGTTTGCCGCCGGGCTGCGCGTTTGCTCCGCGCTGCGCGTATCGGATGCCGATTTGCGACGAACCCGTACCGCTGTACGATTTCGGCGAAGGCCACGTCGCCCGCTGCTTCCTGTACGACGAACGCTCGAAGGACCAGCGGCCCATCGACGTCGCCAGCGCGCCCGCGGTGAGTCCGTGAGCGCCTCGCTCGTCGAGGTCGAAGATCTCTACAAGTATTTTCCGATTCATGCGGGCCTGACGTCGCGTCACGTCGCCGACGTGCGGGCCGTCGACGGCGTCAGCTTCACGATCGAACGCGGCGAGACGCTCGGTTTGGTCGGCGAGTCGGGTTCCGGCAAGACCACCGTCGGCCGGCTGCTGCTGCGTCTGCTGCCCGAAACGAAGGGGAAGATTCGTTTCGACGGCGCCGACGTGCTGGGGATGTCGCGCACCGACTTGCGGCGCCTGCGCCGCAACGTGCAAATCATCTTTCAGGATCCGTTCGCATCGCTCAATCCCCGGATGACCGTCGGTGACGCGATCGCCGAACCGCTGCGCATTCACGGAATCGCGCGCGGTAAAGGCGTCGAGGAGCGCGTAACCGAGTTGCTGCGGCAGGTCGGCCTGCGGCCCTATCACGCGAACCGCTTTCCGCACGAGTTCTCCGGCGGTCAGCGCCAGCGCGTCGGGATCGCCCGCGCCCTGGCCGTGGACCCGAAGTTCATCGTGTGCGACGAGCCCGTTTCGGCGCTCGACGTTTCCATTCAAGCCCAAGTCATCAACCTGCTCGAGGATCTTCAGAAGCAGCTGGGGCTGACCTACCTGTTCATCGCCCACGACCTGTCGGTGGTGCGCCACATCTCCACCCGCGTCGCGGTGATGTACGTCGGCAAGATCGTCGAAACCGCCGATCGCGACGCGCTCTACGTCAATCCGCTCCACCCGTACACGCAGGCCCTGCTCTCGGCAATTCCGATTCCCGATCCGGTGCTCGAAAAGCGCCGCAAGCGGATCGTGCTCACCGGCGATATTCCGTCGCCGGTCAACCCACCGTCGGGGTGCCGTTTTCACACGCGCTGTCCGATCGCGTTCGAACGCTGCACAACCGAAGAACCGGCATTCAAAGCCTATGGCCCCGGCCACTTCGCCGCGTGTCATTGGGTCGAAGAACACGGCGGTCAAGCGCCCGACCTCGCCGGCGGGCCCGTCGTCGTCTAACCGCGCCTTGGTGGTTTGCGGGCGCTCTCGTACGGGGGGACGCTCGCGTTTTCGCGTCCTGCGAAAACGCTACTCCCGGCTCGTCGCTCCCGGCATCCATGCCTCCCGCGACGAGTCCAGAGCCCCCCAAACGAGAACGCCCGCAAACCACCAATACTGAATGTGACGCCTCGTCCTAACGATGGGTGATTAGCGCGCTCGCGAACCCGTCCCTCGACTACGGCGCTCCGCACCTCCGCTCGGGATGACAGAGCCAATGCGGATCATTCATGCAATCCCGAGCAATAGCGCGGCACGCAGCCCTGTCATCCCGAGCGGAGACGCGTGAGCGTCGCAGTCGAGGGAGGCCAAAAAAGCGGCCGCATATGCGGCCGCTTTTATTTGGCGAGTTAGAAGTGAGCTTACGCTTTCTTTTTACGTCCGCCCTTACGAACGGCTTTGCGAACTTTGCGGACGCCTTTTCTGACGACCGCTTTTTTCCGGCGGGTGGTCTTGCGGACTTTGCGAGCACCCTTGCGGGTTACTTTGCGAGCCCCTTTACGGACCTTGCGCGCGCCTTTGCGGGCCGCCTTGCGGACTTTGCGGCCGACCTTGCGGGCGGCTTTACGGACTTTGCGCCCGACCTTGCGAGTCGTCGCTTTTTTCTTGCGCGCACCCTTGCGCACGGCCTTACGAACCTTGCGGCCGACCACGCGTGCTACGATCTTTTTCCGGCGCGTCGTCTTACGTGCTTTGCGGGCTTTTCGGACCTTCCGCCGCGGTTTCTCGTCGGCCATCGTGCCGCCGTTCATCATGGTATCCGAGTCCATTCATTCCTCCTCGCCCCCCGGGGGACGACAAGCGTATCTTGGACAGCGCTCACATTGGCGCTTTGAGCGAATCATAGAGGATTTCATGAAATGATGCAAATTCGCGCGCGCGAGCGCGCCGCGAAAACGCACGTGCCGGGCGCGAAACGTTGCCCTCGTCTTGACGACCGGAGTATACTAGGCCCCGTGAAAAAGCCCCTGATTATCGTGGAGTCTCCGACGAAGGCCAGGACGATTAAGAAGTTCTTGCCGGCGCGATTCTCCGTCAGGGCGTCGGTCGGTCACGTCCGCGATCTGCCCAAGAGCACCCTCGGCGTGGACGTCGATCACGACTTCACGCCGCGGTACCTTACCATTAAAGGTAAGGGCGACGTGATCAAAGAGCTCAAAAGCGCGGTAAAGACCGCCAGCGACGTCTATCTCGCGACCGATCCAGACCGCGAAGGCGAAGCCATCGCCTGGCATTTGGCCGAGTTGCTGAAACTCCCCAAACCCATGCGGATCGAACTGCACGAGATCACCAAAGAGGCGGCGTTGGCGGCGCTGGCGGACGCCCACGCCATCGACATGGACCGGGTCAACGCGCAGCAGGCGCGGCGGATTCTGGACCGGCTGGTGGGATATAAGATTTCGCCGCTGCTCTGGGCGAAGGTGCGCGGAGGCCTCTCCGCCGGCCGCGTCCAGTCGGTGGCCGTGAAGCTGATCGTCGACCGCGAGCGCGAAATCGCGGCGTTCGTTCCGCGCGAATACTGGAGCCTAACGGCGCTGCTCGCGTCGGAGCGGACTCCCGACATGCCGTTTCCGGCCGAGCTGGTCGCGTATCGCGGCGAGAAACTCGAGATCGCGAACAAGCAGCAGGCCGACGCCGCCCTAGCCGGCGTGGAAGGCGCGGCATTTTCGATCGCGGCGATTAAAAAGCGCGAGGTCAAGCGAAACGCGGCGCCGCCGTTTACTACCTCGACTCTGCAGCAAGAAGCTTCAAGGAAGCTGAAAATGCGGGTCCGGCGGGCGATGCAGGTGGCCCAGGCGCTCTACGAGGGCGTCGACTTGGGCGGCAGCGAGGGGACCGTCGGACTCATTACCTACATGCGCACCGACTCGACCCGCATCAGCGACCAGGCCCGCGATGCGGCGCGCGACTTCATCGTCGAGACGTATGGCGAGCCGTTCCACGGCGGGCGGCGCTACAAGGTGCGCGAGGGCGCGCAGGACGCCCACGAAGCGATTCGGCCGACCTCGGTGTTTCACACGCCGCAGAAGGTCGCGGGCGCGCTCAAGCGCGACGAACTGCGCCTGTACACGATGATCTGGGAACGATTCGTCGCCTCCCAAATGGCGGCCGCCATCCTCGACCAAACGACGGTCGACGTGGATGCGAACGGGTATACGTTCCGAGCGACCGGAACGGTCACGCGGTTCGCGGGCTTCACCCGAGTCTACGAAGAGAGCAAGGACGAGGATGCCGCTGCGGCCGGCGACGCGAGTTCCAATGGCCGCCCCTCCGCCGCGCCTGGCAAAACCAAAGGCCGCGTGGCGCTTCCCGAGCTCGTGCAGGGCGAGCCGCTGGAATGCCGCAGCCTCGATCCCAAGCAACACTTTACCGAGCCGCCGCCGCGGTTTACCGAGGCGTCGTTGGTCAAGGCGTTGGAGGACAACGGCGTGGGGCGCCCCTCGACGTACTCCACGATCGTCGACACGATCCAGGCGCGCGGCTACGTGAACCAGCAAGAGCGGCGGTTCGTCCCCACCGAAATCGGCACCGCCGTCAACGACTTGCTGGTCGAGCATTTTCCCAAGATCGTCAACCTCGACTTCACGGCGACGATGGAGGGCGATCTCGACAAGGTCGCGGTCGGCAGCGAGGACTGGGTGGCGCTCTTGCGCGCCTTTTACGGACCCTTCGCCGACGAGCTGGAAGCGGCCGAGAAAAAGCTTCCGCGCATCGAGCTGCGCGACGAGCCGACCGACGAAATCTGCCCGAACTGCGGCCGTCCAATGGTGATCAAAACGGGCCGTTTCGGCCGGTTCATCTCGTGTTCGGGATATCCGGAGTGCAAGACCACCAAGCCGATCGTGAAAGACACCGGCGCGAAGTGTCCCAAGGACGGCGGCGCGATCGTCGAGCGCCGCTCGCGCAAGGGCCGCACCTTTTTCGGCTGCGCGAACTATCCCAACTGCGACTTCGTTTCGTGGGATCGGGTGGTCGCCGAGCCCTGCCCGGTTTGCGGATCGTATGCAATCGCGAAGACGCGGCGCGGCGGGAACGTGCGCTTCGAATGCGCCGCCAATCCCGAACACGACGTCGCCGCGATCGAAAAGGCCGAAGCCGGCAGCGACGAGGCGGCAACCGAGTTGGAGCCCGCAGCCCAATAGGTGCCTCCGGCGGGCTCATTACCGTCATCGGCGGCGGCTTGGCGGGATGCGAAGCGGCTTGGCAGGCGGCGCGTTGCGGCGCGGACGTCGCGCTGTACGAGATGCGCCCGCATCGCAGCGGCCCCGCGCATAAGACCGGCGCGCTGGCCGAACTCGTGTGCAGCAATTCGCTGCGCGGCGCGGCGCTCAGCAATGCGGTCGGACTTCTAAAGGAAGAGCTGGCGCGGCTCGATTCACTCGTGATCGGCGCGGCCCGCGCATCGGCCGTCCCGGCGGGCGGCGCGCTGGCCGTGGACCGCGAACGGTTCGCCGCCGAGGTTGAGGCGCGGCTTGCGACCCAAAGCCGGATCGCCGTACGCCGGGAAGAAGTGCGCGCGATTCCAGCCGGGCGCCCGGTCGTGATCGCCTGCGGCCCCCTTCCGACGCAGGAACTGTTGGCCGAAATCGACCGCACGTTGGCCGCCGCAGCCGGCCCGGCCGGCGGCGCGCGCCGGCTGCATTATTTCGATGCGGCGTCGCCGATCGTCGCGGCCGAGTCGATCGACGAGACCGCAACCTATCGGAAGTCCCGTTACGAAAAAGGCGACGGCGACGACTACCTCAACATCCCGCTCGACCGCGAGCAGTACCGCGCACTCGTCGCCGATTTGCGCACGTTGGAACGCCTCCAACCCAAGGATTTCGAAAGCGGCGACGCGCGCTATTTCGAAGGCTGCCTGCCGATCGAAGAGATGGCCGATCGCGGCGAGGAGACCCTGCGGTTCGGACCGCTCAAGCCGGTCGGCCTGCGCGATCCGCGAACCGGTAAGACACCGCACGCGGTCGTGCAGCTGCGCAAGGAGAACGTGGCCGGAACGGCCTTTAACCTCGTCGGATTTCAAACCCGGTTGACGTGGCCGGCGCAGAAAGCGGCCTTCGGCAAGCTGCCCGGCCTGCAGCACGCCGAATGGCTGCGCTTGGGAGTGATGCACCGCAACACGTTCGTCGACTCACCCCGCCTGCTCGACGCGCGGCTGATGCTGCGCGGGAGCGACGGTTTGTACTTTGCGGGTCAAATCACGGGAGCCGAGGGATACGTCGAAGCGGCCGCATGCGGAGCGATCGCCGGGATCGCGGCGGCGCGCGCCGGAGCTGGTTTGCCGGTGCTGGACGTCCCCCGCGAGAGCGCCTTTGGGGCAGTGGTCGCACACTTGCAGAACGCGCAGACTCACGATTTCCAACCGGCCAACGTCACCTGGGCCGCATTCCCCCCGCCGGATCGCGAGATTCGCGACAAACGCCTGCGCCGCGAGGCGATGTCCGAGCGCGCGCTCGCGGCAATCGACGCCTTTGCCGCACGCCTGCTGCAGGCGGAATGAAACCCTCGGGCCGCCGGACGGGTACTGACGCTACGATGAAGATTCGCTCGACGACGATCCTCGCCGTCCGCCGCAACGGGCAGCTGGCGATTGCCGGCGACGGCCAGGTGACGTTGGACAAGACGATCGTCAAGCACGGCGCCCGCAAGGTTCGCAAGATCGCGGGCGGCAAGGTATTGGCGGGCTTTGCGGGTTCGGCGGCCGACGGCATCACGCTGCTCGAAAAGTTCGAAAAGACGTTCGGCGAGTACAAAGACTTGTCGCGGGCGGCCGTCGAGCTGGCCAAGGACTGGCGGCAAGATCGCGCGTTGCGCCGCCTGGAAGCGCTGCTCGTCGTCGGGAACGTCGACCATCTGTACCTGTTGTCCGGAACCGGCGACGTGATCGAGCCCGACGAGGGAGTCGCGGCGATCGGCAGCGGCGGTCCGTACGCGCAGGCCGCCGCCGCGGCGTTGCTGCGCAATACCTCGCTGAGCGCCGAAGAAATCGCGCGCGCTTCGCTGGGTATCGCCGCGGAAATCTGCATCTATACGAACTCCGACGTCACCGTGGAGACGCTCCCGTGACCGCCGCGATTCCCAGCGGCGCGACGATGCTCGATCCCGGAACGCTGACCCCGCGGCAAATCGTTGCCGAACTCGACAAGTACATCGTCGGCCAGGCAAAGGCCAAGCGATCGGTCGCGATCGCGTTGCGCAACCGCTATCGCCGCGCGCGTGCGCGCCAGGATCTGCGCGACGAAATTACGCCGAAGAATATTTTGATGATCGGTCCCACGGGCGTCGGCAAGACCGAAATCGCGCGCCGGTTGGCGTCGCTGGTCGGCGCGCCGTTCGTTAAGGTCGAAGCGACGAAGTACACCGAGGTAGGCTACGTCGGCCGCGACGTCGAGTCCATGGTTCGCGACTTGGTCGAGGCGGCAGTTCGGACCGTGACCGACGAGCGCCGCGAGGAGGTTCGCGAGCTGGCCGAGCGCCACGCGGTCGAACGCCTGATCGACGTCCTGCATCCGGAGACGCGGCCGCCGTCGGCGCACGGCCAGGGCAACGCGTTTACCGCGACGCTGGGTTCGATCTTCGGCAATAACTTTACGCCGCCGCCGCAGCCGTCGTCGCCGCCGCCCGCAAGTTCGGCGTCGGCCGACGCGCAGCGCGTCCGCGAACAAACGCGCTCGGAGATCGAGCGCGGCTTCTACGACGTTCGGCTGATCGAGATCGAAATCGAAGAGACGCCCAACCTGCCCATCGGGGTGATCGGCGGCCCGGAAGGCGGAAGCGCCGACATCGGCGAGATGCTCGGCGGAATCTTGCCGAAACGACGCACCAAAAAACGGGTGACCGTCGCCGAGGCGCGCCGGATCTTCGAACAAGAAGAAGCGCAGAAGCTGATCGACATGGATGCCGTCAAGCGCGAAGCTTTGCGGCGCGCTGGCGAAGACGGAATCATCTTCATTGACGAAATCGACAAGGTCGCCGGCCAAGGCGCGCGCGGCGGACCCGACGTTTCGCGCGAAGGCGTCCAGCGCGACATTCTTCCGATCGTCGAAGGTTCGACCGTCAGCACGAAGTACGGCACGGTGAAAACCGATCACGTGTTGTTCATCGCGGCCGGCGCCTTTCACACGAGCAAACCGTCGGATTTGATTCCGGAGCTGCAGGGACGGTTTCCGATTCGCGTCGAGTTGGATTCGCTGACGGCCGAAGATTTCAAGACGATCTTGACGCAACCGAAAAACGCGCTGGTGGAGCAGTATAAAGCGCTGCTGGCGACCGAGAACGCCATCCTCGATTTTCGGCCCGACGGAATCGAACAAATCGCGACGTTTGCGATGCGCGTCAACGAGACCAGCGAAAACATCGGCGCGCGCCGTTTGCATACCGTCTTAGAGCGCTTGCTGGAAGAGATCAGTTTTGGGGCGCCCGAAGACACCGGTACGTACGTCATCGACGCCGCCTACGTTCGCGACCGGCTGGCCGGAATTGTTGAGAATGCCGACCTTTCTGGGTATATTCTCTAACGGAATTCCCATTCGTTTTGAAGGGGTCCGAGCCGCCTCGAGAGGAGTCGCGAGAATGAAAAAGTCCATCGGTTTTATTTTCGCCGGTTTGCTGGCCGCCGGGATTACCGCCGGCTGCAACAGCAACAACAACGGAACGACCATTCCCGGGCAGGGCAGCAACTGCGGGAATCCCCCCTCGGGATTTCAGCTACTCTATCCGCGCGACAACGCCGGGCACATTCCGCCGCAAAACGCCGTGGCGGTGTGGGTAGCGGCCAAACCCGCGCTCGTCGTCGGGAACTCCTACGATCTCGCGCCGGTTACGAGCGGCGGAGCGTTACCGACGACGTCGACCTTCGCGACGTACAACGGGCCGATTCCGAATCCGCACAACAGCCCGGCGCCCGGCTCCACCGTCTATCAAACCAACTTCCTCTATCCGATCGGACCGCTGCAAACGGTTCAGCTCTTTTGGAACGACGGCGGAACGGGCTGCAATCCCAACGTAATCGTCGGCACCTTCACCACAGGCCAGTAACCCTTCGCGGCCAAAAGCGCGCAGTCGAAGCGCTCGGGATGACACGCGTCACCACCTGTCATCCCGCGCGCGTCGCCACCTGTCATCCCGAGCGGAGCGCCGAAGGCGCGCAGTCGAGGGGCGAGGGGCGAGGGACGGGCGGAGGTTGGGGCGCGCGGGGGGCTGGAATAGACGGCCATGGCGTATCTGCGCGAAATCGTGCTCGACGGTCATCCGACGCTGCGGAAGGTTGCGAAGAAGGTCGATCCTAGGGAACTCGACGACCCGCTCTTTCAGCAGTTGATCGACGACATGTTCGAGACGATGTATGCCGCGCCCGGAGTGGGATTGGCCGCTCCGCAGGTCAACGTCTCCAAGCGCCTTTTCGTGATCG
>DASXDV010000010.1:0-17855 GCA_036490465.1 Candidatus Tumulicola sp.
GCCGTGGCCACCATCGGTTTGGTGGAATGTGAAGACGTCGATCAGTACGGCGTCGTCGTTGTGGACGAGCGCGGAAAGATCGTCGGTTTCCAAGAGAAGCCGCCCAAAGGAACGGAGCGCAGCAAGCTCGCGAACACCGGCATTTACGCGTTCTCTCCCGAGATGTTCCGCCACATTCCCGCCGACACGTTTTACGATTTCGGCAAGCAGGTCTTCCCGGCATTGCAAGCCGCGAGCGAACCGTTCTACGGATTCGACGCGCGCGGAGCCTATTGGAGCGACATCGGAACGCCGGCCGAATATCGCCGCGCGAGCTTCGACGTCGTGCGCGGCGTCGTCTCGATTCCCGACTCGCGCGCCGCCGGCGCCGATCCGACCGCTCAGCTCGAGGCGGACGTCGCCGTCGAGGGTCCCATCTGGATCGGCGCGCACGCGCGCATCGCTTCGGGCGTACGAATCGTCGGTCCCAGCGTGATCGGCGACGGCGTTCGAATCGAACCGGGCGCCTGCATCGAGCGCACCATTCTCTGGGAAGGCGCGTCGGTCGGCACAGGAGCCACCCTGCGCGACGCAATCGTCGGAAAAAACTTCAAAGTAGATCCCAACTCAACCCTCCAATCCACCACCGTCGCCAACGAATCCTAACCCCGTCACCTGAGCGGAGCCGCAAAGCGCCACACCCGCGTGCGAAGCACGCGTTTCCTTTACTTGTCATCCTGTTCTGTCATCCAGAGCGGAGCCTTCCGCAAGAAGGCGCAGTCGAAGGACAGATTCTGTCATCCTGGCACCTCGACTTCGCGCCTTCAGCGCTCCGCTCGGCACAAGCTCCGCGCCCAAAGGGCCGCACCCGCGTGCGAAGCACGCGCTTCCTTTACTTGTCATCCTGAGCGGAGGCGCGAAGCGCCGCAGTCGAAGGACAGCGTGGATGCACAGCGCGTGTTTCCTCCGAGCAACGGGAGGTTCTCTAAACGGTGGCGAGAAGCGCGCCGCATGGACGATGCCAAACGCCTTGCGGCCGCGCTCAACGCGCTCGTCAAGACGCCTCAGTTTTCTAATAGCAAGGCGCGCGCTGCCGCCCGGCAGGAACCGCGCGTGAATTGGCCCGCGACGAAACGCGAAAACGCCGACTTCAATCCCGACGTCGACGGATTCGAGTCGTTCGTGATGGCCGACGGAAGCACGTGCGCGTGGGCCGCGGGTCAGTTTCGGTACGTCGCTCGTCCCGCGGCATAGAAAGAGGCTTCCCAGGCTCGGGTTGCTGCCGGGCCCCGCAAGCGTGATGATAGTGCGATGCAATGGCGCGCGCTTCTGGACTTCGTCTTCCCGGCGCAGTGCGCGGCGTGCAATGGATTAGGATCGGGGCTGTGCTCGATCTGCGTGCCGCCGGACGGAGCGCCGCTGCGGGTCCGCGTCCGGGGCGTATCGGTGACCGCGCACGGTTGGTACGAAGGAGCGCTGCGCGCAGCAATTCCCGCGCTGAAGGACGGGCGCCGGGACGTTGCCGAGGCCCTAGGCGAACGCGTCGCGCCGCTGGTCGAGCGCGGCGCCGTATTGGTGCCGGTTCCCACTAGTGACGTACGCCGGCGCGTGCGCGGAATGGACGGCGTCGCGCTCGTTGCGGAACGTGCCGCGCAGCTCGCCGCCGCCGGCGTGCTATGCGCACTCCAGCAGCGGATCGGTTCCGCGCAGCATGGCCGAAGCCGTAGCCAGCGTCTCGCCGCGCGCGGCCGTTTTGCGGCTGCCGGGTCGCTCGCATGCCGGCGCGTGGTGTTGCTTGACGACGTTTGTACGACGGGTGCGACGTTGGAAGATTGCGTCCGCGCCGTCGCCGCCGCCGGCGGCCGCGTCGAAGGGGCCGTCGTTGTGGCTGCGACGAAGACGAATGCCCGTGACCAGTACCCGTCCTTCGGCACCGCCGAGCCCAATTGATCGGCTGTTCCTGCAGCGTGCCTACGAATTGGCGGCTCGCGGCGTCGGCAGCACCGCACCCAATCCGCCCGTCGGCGCGGTCGTCGTTCGCGAAGGACGGATCGTCGGCGAAGGATACCACCACCGTGCCGGCGAGGCGCACGCTGAAGTAAACGCGCTCGCGCAAGCCGGCGAAGCGGCGCAAGGCGCGACGCTCTACGTCTCACTCGAGCCGTGTGTTTGCGCCGGCCGCGTGCCGCCGTGCGCGCCGGCGATCGCCGCCGCCGGCGTAGCGCGCGTCGTGGCTGGAGCGATCGATCCGAATCCGAAGAATCGCGGCCTCGGCGTGGCGTTCCTGCGTGAAAGCGGCGTGGAAGTCGAGACCGTCGACGATGAATCAGCGCGCGCGTTGATCGAGAAGTTCGCGACGACGGTCACGTCGGATCGCCCGTACGTCGCGTTGAAAATGGCGATGTCGTTGGACGGCGCGATCACCTCCGAACCGCGCGTCCAGGAATGGATTACGTCGGAGGCCGAGCGCCTGTACGTGCGCGAATTGCGCATCGCCTACGACGCGGTGTTAGTCGGTGCCGGAACCGTGCGCGTGGACGACCCGCAACTTACGGTGCGTCCGCCGCACTATCGCTTGCGCCCGTTCGTGCGCGTGGTCGCGTGCGAGAGCGGGACGATCGCCCCCGGTAGCCGGATCCTAAACGGTGCGCAGGATTACGCCGAGACGATCGTCCTGGCGCCCGCGGCCCGGCGTGCGGATTTTAAAGCCTTGGACGGGCTCGCGCGGATGATCTTCGTCGGGGATGCGGAGGAGTCGCACCTCGATCTGGGCGCGGCGATGCAAGCGCTTCGCGCGGCGGGCGTGAGCAGCGTGCTGTGCGAAGGCGGTCCGACGCTGGGAGCCCGCCTGATTGCCGCCGGCGCCGTCGACCGTTTCTACTGGGCGATCGCTCCGCGACTGCTGGGCAACGACCGCGCGGTCCCGGTGTTAGTCGGCGTCGACTTCGCCGCGCTGCGGCCCCGATTGCGGTTCGATCGGGTGATGCAGGTCGGTGAAGACGTCGTCGTCAGCGGAACTTTCGGACGTGTTTAGCGGATTAATTGCTTACCGGGGTGCGGTCGTTGCGCTGCAGCCGCTGTCCAACGGCGGCGCCACGCTGCGCGTCCGCTGCGAAGGGGTGGAAAGCGAGGCGCCTCAGCTGGGCGACTCGATCGCGATCGACGGCGTTTGCTTGACCGTCACGGAAATTGCGGGCGACCTGCTCGCATTCGACGTGGTATTCGAAACGCTCGCGCGCAGCACGATCGGCGACCGCGGCGCCGCCGACGCAGTTAACCTCGAATACGCCCTGCGCCTCGGCGACCGAATCGGCGGCCACTTCGTCTACGGGCACGTCGACGCCAGCGCCCGCGTTTTGTCGCGGACGTCCGAAGCGCAAGGCGAGCGGATCCGCATCGCGCGTCCGGTGGCGCTCGAATGCGCGATCGTGGAAAAAGCGTTCGTGGCCGTCGACGGCGTCAGCTTGACGGTGGCCGCCGCGGCCGCCGATTGGTTCGAAGTCGCCGCGATCCCCGAAACGCTGCGCCGGACGACGCTCGGCGCGCGTCCCGCCGGCAGTCGCGTAAACCTCGAGGCCGACCCGATCGCCCGCTACGTCGCGGCGACGGTCCGCGCCGGCGGATGGGTGTGACGGTGCGCTATAAAGAGTCCGTGCCGGCCGGCGCGCGAATCTTCGAAACGCGAGTGCGCACGCAGTGGTGTGACGTGGACGTCGCGGGCATCGTGTATTTCGGCGCCTATTGGCGATTCGTCGAGCGGGCGGAAATGGAGTTTTTCGCCGAACTGGGATTTCCATACGATCGCGTTTTTGGCGACTACAGCTTTTGGCTGCCGCGAGTGCACTGCGAAGCCCAATATCACGCGCCCGCGCTCATGGACGACTGGCTGCGGTTGCGGACGCATCTCGAAAAGGTCGGCGCATCGAGCGTGCGTTGGCGAACGGTCGTTTTTAACGAGCGCACCGGTGAGCCGGGGGCGCAGTTCGCGATTACGGTGGCCTGCATCTCGGCCGAGCACAAGACGAGCCGCCCGCTGCCGCCGGTGATACGCAGCGCGCTGCTTGCGTGCCTCGGGCCGCAGTGAGCGGACGCAACGTTTCGCGGGTGGCGATGTTGATCGCTCCGCGCCAGATCGAACTGCGCGAGGAGCCCGTCCCGATCGCGCCGCCCGGCGGCATCGTGGTCCGGGTGCGCGCCGCTTTGACCGACGGAACCGATCTCAAAGCCTACCGGCGCGGACATCCGAAGATGCCGATGCCCACGCGCTTCGGCCACGAGTTTGCCGGCGACGTGCTCGCCTGCGGCGCGGGCGTTACGGCGTTCGCGCCGGGCGACGCGGTCATGTGCGCGCACTCCGCGCCCTGCGGCGTCTGTTTCTGGTGCGAAAACGAAGAAGAAGAGCTTTGCGAGTCACTGCTGGCGACGATGGTCTTCGGTGCCTACGCCGACTGCGTCCGCTTGCCGGCGCGGATCGTGGCGCGCAACTGTTTTGCCAAACCCGACGACGTGTCGTATCCCGAAGCGGCGTTTCTCGAGCCCCTATCCTGCGTCGTTCACTCGATGCGGTTTCTCGCTCCGAAAGCGGGCGCGACGGTGGCGATTTTCGGCGACGGCGGCTTTGGAATTCTGCACGCGCTCGTCCTCGGTCAAGCCGGCGTGCGCGCGCTTTTGGTCGGACGCCGCCCCGAGCGCCTCGCGCTGGCGCGCGACTTAGGGATCGAGATCGTCGACGCGGCGGCCGTTTCCGATCGCGAGGCGCTCCTCGAACGCACGCATGGCCGCGGCGCCGACGCGGCGATCGACTGCACCGGCAGCCCGGCGGTGTGGGAACGCCTCCCGGATCTGGTGCGGCGCGGCGGTACGGTTTCGTTTTTCGGAGGATTGCCGAGCGGAACGCGTGTGTCGTTCGAGGCGCTGCGGCTGCACTACGATCAAGTGCGCTTGATCGCGCCATTTCATTTCGCGCCGCGGGACGTGCGGCGCGCCTTCGAACTGATCGTCGCGCAGGCGTTGCCGGTCACGCGCTTGCTGTCGCACGAGTATCCGCTCGCCGACATCGCCGAGGCTTTTGCCCGGTTGGATGCGGGTGAAGGCATGAAAATGCTGATTCGTCCATGACGGCTGACGGCAAGATGCGGGCGGCGGTCCTCTACGACGTGGACGATATCCGAATCGAGCGCCGGCCGGTGCCCGCACTGGCTTGCGGCGACGTGCTGGTGCGCACGGCGGCCAGCGGGATCTGCAGCGGCGACGTGCTGGCGTGGTACGTGCGCCGCAAGGCCCCGCTGGTATTGGGTCACGAACCGGCCGGCGCGATTGCGGCGATTGGACCGGGCGATCCGCCGCGCGATGAGGACGGACGGGAGTTCCGCGTCGGCGACCGCGTCTTCGTGCACCATCACGCGCCCTGTTTTGCGTGCCCGGCGTGTGATCGCGGCGACTACGTGCAGTGTGCGGGCTGGCGGGCGAGCCGGATCGACCCCGGCGGAATCGCCGAATATTTTCGCGTCCCTCCGGAGAATCAACGCGATACGTTGCGACTGCCCGACGACGTCGCCTTTGCGGATGCGGCGCTCGTAGAACCGTTGGCGTGCGTCGTCAAGTCGCTGCGCCGAGGCGGGCTGCAACCCGGCGATTCGCTCTACGTCATCGGCCTCGGCGTGATGGGCTTGATGCACGTGCTGGCCGGCAAAGCGGCCGGCGCGCGCGTGTTCGGCAGCGACTTCATCGCCGCGCGGCGAGAACTCGCCGTGCGCCACGGCGCGATCGCGTTTCATCCCGACGATGCGCTGGCAACGTTGGGCGCCGGCGCGCGCGTGGTGATCTGCGGCCCCGGGAGCGTAGCTGCGCTGCAGTCCGCGCTGCGCGCAGCCGAGGCGGGCGGAACGGTCGTGATGTTTACGCCGATCGAGCCGGGGACGTTGCTCGAACTCGATCCGCAGCGGCTCTACTTCGACGACCTCCGAATCGCCGGAAGCTATTCGTGCGGTCCCGACGACACGCGGGCGTCTCTCCGGCTAATCGCCGGCGGCGTGGTTACGGCGGCGAAGCTCGCGGCGACGCTCGTATCGCTCGACGATGTGCCGCGCGCGTATCGCGACCTGGCGGCGTCGCGAATCGTCAAGCCTATCGTCACGTTCGAGTAGAGCGAATGTGGTCCGAAAGGCCTACATCGCCACGTAGGGCTCGGAACCCCAGCCGCTAAGGTACGCGGGCATGGATACGACGACGATTTCGTTCGAAGACCAGGTTGAGGCCATCGTGGCGGAACGGCACCTGCTCGGCCATCCGTTCTACGTTGCCTGGTCGAACGGTGAGCTTTCGCTCGATCAACTGCGGAAATATGCCGGCCAGTACATGCATCACGTTTTGGCCGAACCAACGTACCTCAGCGCGGTGCACTCTAACACGCCGCACTTTGCCAGCGACGGCAAGAGCGATCTGGGGCCGCGCCAGACGATCCTGCAGAATCTGGTCGACGAGGAACTCGGCGAGGGCAATCATCCGGCGCTTTGGAAGCGCTTCGCCTGCGCACTCGATCTCTCCGAAGACGACCTGGCGGAGGCGACGGCATTGCCGGCGACCCGCAGCCTGATCGCGACGTTTACCGATCTTTGCCGGAATCACCCGTACTACGCCGGTTTGGCGGCGCTGCATGCGTTCGAGTCGCAAGTACCGGCGATCGCCGCCGTAAAGATCGAAGGCCTGCGTCGCTTCTACGGCTTTAGCGATGCCGCCGCTTACGAGTTTTTCACCGTGCATCAATCCGCCGACGTGGCCCACTCCGCGGCCGAATGGCGCCTGATCGATCGAGCTGCGGACACGCCGGAGAAACGGGCCGAAGTTGTGGCCGCGACGCGCGCTGCGTGCGATGCGCTCTGGCATTTCCTCGACGGCGTCTACTAAGTCCGAGGCGCGTCAGCCCTCTGCGTAGGTGATCGGGGCTGGGTCTGGGGTGGGCAGTGCAATATCGTCGGCTTTCCCAGTCGCTCGCCAAGCGATGACGAACGCCGCCGCGTACAAGACGGCCGCGATGTACCAGGGCGCGCCGGGAACGCCGGCCGCCCGCCATGGCCCGATGAACTGAGCGAACGCCGCCGTAAACAAACCCGGACCCAGCAGCATCGAAATTCCGCGGATCGAGCCGAGCGCGCCCTGGAGTTCGCCCTGCTCGGTGGGGCCGACGCGGCGCGTCATGAGCGCCTGCGAAGTGGCGTTGTACATCGGCAAACAGATCACGACGATCGCGACGAGAAACACGATGCCGTTGTCGGTTCCCATCGTGGCCGTGCCGATCGCGGCCAAAACCAGACTTGCGAGCAAGATCCGCCGCTCGCCGAATTTTGCGACGACCGGACCGACGAGCGCCGCTTGATTGATCGCCGTGAGGATTCCGACGAAGGCGAGCGTCAAGCCGATGCTGCCGGTGCTCCATCCGAACACCGCGATGCAATAAATTACCCACACGTTGGGGAAGACTTCGTGAGCCAGGTAACTGACGAAGTTCATCCAGGTCAGCGCCCAGAGTTCGTGATGCGAGCGCAGCAGTTTGAGCGCGCCGATGGGATTGGCCCGTTTCCACTCGAGGCGGGGCGTGCGCCGCTCCGGCGGCAGCGATTCGGGCAGCACGAAAATGCCATACAGCGTGTTGATCAAACTGCAGAGCGCCGCACCCCAGAACGTGAGCCGCGGATCGAGGTTGCCGATTAGGCCGCCGATGGCCGGTCCGAGAATGAATCCCAGACCGAACGCGCTGCCGAGAATCCCGAAAGCTTTCGCGCGTTGCTCGGGCGGGGTGACGTCGGCGATGTAGGCGCTGGCGGCGCTCATGTTCGCGGTTGCGATGCCGGAGAGCACGCGGCCCGCAAAGAGCCAGCCGAGATTTGGGGCCAGCGCCATAATGCCGTAATCGATCGCCGTCACGGCGTTGGAGATTAGAATCACCGGTCGCCGGCCGACGCGGTCGGAAAGCATGCCCATCAACGGCGATGCAAAGAACTGCATCAGCGCCCACACGGTGGCGAAGATCCCGATGACGAACGCGGCGTGAGCCATGTTCCCGCCCACGAAGCCCGCAATCAGCTTGGGAAGCACCGGGCCGATCATTCCGAACGTCAGCATGTCGAGCGTTACGGTGATGAAGATAAACGAGGTCGCCGCCGTGCGGCGCGATCCGATCCTAAGCGCTTTCATCGATAGTCTCTTTAGCGAGTGAAGCGGTGTCGAGGAGCCTGAGCCAGAGATCGACCGCGGCGTCGATGCGCGCCCGGTCGTGTGTGGCGCAAAGGTCGAGAAGAAAGCCGCGAAATCCCGCGATCATCATCGTCGCGAACGCGCGTGCATCGGCGCGATCGTAGCCCGGAAGCGTCGAACAGCTCTCGAGCGCGGCCAGCCATTCCTCGACGGCGCCTTCCAAGAAGCCCGGAAAGCGGCTGCGATCTTGCAGTGCGAGTCCGTAGACTTCGAAGAAGAGCCGCATCAAGGGCTCCCACTGCGGCGAACTCCAATGGCGCCACAGCATCCGGGTGGCTTCGCGCGGGGAAAGCGTCGCCGAGAACTTCAGGTGGGCCATCGTCTCGCGCTGACGGGCTCGGCCGCGGCGAATAATCTCGACGACCAGCTCATCCTTGGAGCCGAAATAGTAAAGCAGCACGCGCGGGCTGCTCCCGATCGCCTTAGCGAGCGGGCGGAGCGAGAGATCGGCCAGTCCATGGCGGCAGACGTAGTCGACCGCCTTCTCCAGGAGGGCGAGCCGATGCGCCTCGTCGGCGGTTCGCGACATGCGCCCAGCCTAGCATACTTGAAACAGTCGTTTCAAGTATGCCGGCGGGCGTTATTCTCCGTTGCTGAGGTTCTTGAAGTACTGGACGGTTTGGTGCCCGACGCCGTCCGAAACCCGGATCCCCTCGACGTCGCCATGGCAGTTCCCCGACCCGTACTGAGGGGTGAACGTCAAGATGGTGTTATTGGGCTGCGCCGGGGGAACCCAGCAAGGCTCGCCGGTCGGAGCCGTCCACGAGACGATCGTCGCCGTGAAGTAGTCGGTGTAGTTCGCCTCGTTGACCCACAGCGAGAAGTTGTTGTGGTGGATCTTGACGGGGTTTTTCTTGCTCGACTGGATCACGGCTCCGCTGCTGCCGACGAGCCGGAGCTCGATCGTGCCCGAAGGGGTTGGCTGTAATATTCTGCCGCCGTCCTCGGTCGAACAGGCGACCAGCGGCAAAAGAATGACAAACGCGACGGCAGCGAGCGATGCTCTCATAGTCAAAAATCTCCAGTCCACGAAGTGGCCGGTTGGTATTGGAGGGGGTTTTCGCTCGCATGCTTTGGCGCGCCTTGTTTCAGGCTTAATGAAAGCCCCGCCAAAAAAGGGGCCCGACCTTGCGATCGGGCCCGCGGGGTTGCTTCTCAAGAAAACGCCGATGGCGTGCCCGGCAATTTAGGCGCGCCTTATTTAATTCCTAGGAGGACCTTAGCCAAAGTAAAACGTGCCATTTGCTTTCAATCTGGGCCCCCTTCCCCTCGAGACAGGTCGCCGCTACGAATGGCGACCCAAGCTCGACGGAGTGGAGCTTGTCGAGGCCCGGCTGGCATTCACGGTACGTCAACGGCCTGAGCCTCAGATAGTGATTCCGCCGCCTCAGCCGGGATAAAACGGAGTCGAAGTCTCCCGAATAATGACCGAAATTTAGCTCCGTCTTTTATGGGCAACCGCCGTCATTTATGGGCAGCGGGCATTTAATGGGCAAAGCCGAGTGTCGTATATCATCTTGACACCTGTTAAGTCTGCGCCTACGCTCGGAAGGTGGGAAAGTTTGCAGAACGGCTCAATGGAGCAATGGAAGACGCGCGGCTTACCGCGGCCGAGTTGGCGAGCCGCGCCGGGCTGACGGAATCGGCGATCTCGCTCCTGCGTGCGGGGCGGCGGGAACCTTCGTACCGGACGCTGGGCCAGCTCACCCAGGTGCTGCCGGCGCTCGGCGCCGGGCTTGGCCAAACGGCCAGCCCGTTCGATGCTATTGAAGACGCGATCGCCGACATTCGCGCCGGCAAGATGGTCGTGGTGCTCGACGACGAGGACCGCGAGAACGAGGGCGATCTCGTCATGGCCGCGCAAGCGGCCACGCCCGAAGCGATCAACTTCATGCGCAAGGAAGGCGGCGGTCTGATTTGCGTGCCGCTGCCGGGACGGCGGCTCGACGAACTGCAGATCCCGCAGATGGTCAGCGAAAACACGGCGCTGCACGAAACGGCCTTTACGATCTCCGTCGAAGCGCGCGGATTGACGACCACCGGTATCTCGGCGCACGATCGCGCCGCGACGATCAAGAAGCTCCTGGATCCCGACGCGCGTCCGTCGGATTTCTTACGTCCGGGTCACACATTTCCGTTGCGGGCGCGCGAGGGCGGCGTCTTGGTGCGCGCGGGTCAAACCGAAGCATCGGTGGACTTGGCGAGGTTGGCGGGACTCTATCCCGCCGGCGTGATTTGCGAGATCATGGCCGCCGACGGAACGATGGAGCGGTTCGACGGTTTGCGGGCGTACGCCGACCGGCACGGGCTGAAGCTGGTCTCCGTCAAGGATTTGATCGCCTACCGGATGCGCAATGAAAAGCTCGTGAAGCGCGTCGCCGAGTTCGACCTCCCCACCACGAAAGGCAACTGGCAGGGCGTCGCATACGAGACGACCATCGACGTCAACACCCACGTCGCTCTGGTAATGGGCGAGATCGGCGACGGAAAAGATCTGCTCGTGCGGGTGCACTCCGAATGTTTGACCGGCGACGCGCTGCACTCGATCCGCTGCGACTGCGCGGCTCAGCGCGACGGCGCGATGGATCTCATTGCGGCCGAGGGCCGCGGCGTGCTCCTCTATCTCCGCCAGGAAGGCCGCGGCATCGGCTTGGCCAACAAACTGCGCGCCTACGAACTGCAGGATAAGGGTGCGGACACCGTCGAGGCCAACGTCGCGCTCGGTCTTCCGGTCGACAAGCGCGACTACGGAATCGGATCGCAAATCCTTGCCGACCTGGGAGTCAAAGAGATGCGCCTGATCACCAATAATCCGCGCAAGATCTTCGGACTCGAAGGCTACGGCCTCAAGATCGTCGGACGCAAGCCGATGCAGACCGCTCCCACGCGCTACAACCGGCACTACATGGATACCAAGCGCGCGAAGCTCGGCCACATCTTCGACGAAGCGGCCACGGGGGCGTAGTGAAGCGCGACGGGAAGCGTCCGGCGTCGCCTCGGTCGCCGGCGCGTCCCAACTGCGCGGGGAAGCGATTCGCGATCGTCGCCGCCCGGTTCTATGGCGACCTGGCGGACCGGTTGGTCGACGGCGCGCGACGGGCATTGCGGGACTGTGGCGTCGCCGAGGGCGACGTCGACGTCTTCGGCGTGCCGGGTTGCTTCGAATTGCCGCTCGCCTGTCGCAATCTCTTCGAAACCCAGCGCTATCACGCCATGGTCGCGCTCGGCGCCGTCGTGCGCGGCGACACGCCGCATTTCGAGTTCGTCGCGGGCGAGTGCGCGCGCGGGCTCATGGACGTTCAGCTTGCCACCGGCGTCCCGATCGGTTTCGGCGTGCTGACCACCGATACGTACCCGCAAGCCGAGGAACGCGCCGATCCGAAAGGCGGCGACAAAGGCTACGACGCCGCCATCGCCGCGGCGACGGTACTGACCTTAACGGCGGGCGTCGCGCGCGCCGGCTTTCGATGAAGTTCACTCGGCGCGATTTCATCAACGGCACCCTGGCCGGTGCGGGCGCCTCGCTGTTGAACATGCCCGCCCCCGCTCACGCCCAAGGCCTGAGCGAACCGTGGACCGGCTACGGCGGGATCGGTGACTACGCCGACTCCAACGGCAATACCGCGACGGTCGTCAACGCCGCCCACGCGATCCGCGACGGACGTTTCCCAACTCCATTCTCTTCGGCCGCCGCCTTAGACGAAAGCTACGACCTCGTCGTGGTGGGAGGCGGCTTTGCCGGGTTGGCGGCGGCTTACGAATACCGCAAGGCCGCGCCCGACAAGTTCATTTTGCTGCTCGACAATCATCCGGTGCCCGGCGGTGAGGCTAAGCAGAACGTCATCGAAATCGACGGCGTCACGCTGATCGGTCCGCAAGGATCGAACGGCACGCTCGTGCCGATGCCCGGCTTCTATCCGATCGCCAACGAGTACTGGCACGATCTGGGCATCCCGCGGTCGTTCCAGTGGGCGCAAGACGACCCGCGCACGTCGGGGATTCGCTTCGCCCGCGATAACTACGAGAGCATGTTTTGGGATGAAGGGCTGGCCGACGTCGGTTGGTTCTTTGGTTCGACGATGGTGCGCGATCCGTTCGCCGATGCGCTCGCCCGCGTGCCGCTTCCGGCGCAGACTAAGCGCGATTGGCTCGCCTGGCACAATTGGAAGCAGCCGGTGGCGGCTCCGGGCGGAATGGATGCAGACCACTGGCTCGACACGATGACGTACGGCCAATACCTGACCCGCGTCATGGGATTGCACGACGACATCTTCGCGCTGGTCGACCCGCTCGTCGCGACCGGCGACTACGGCGTCAGTGCGACGGCAATCTCTGCCTACGCCGCCAAATTGCTGGGCTTACCCGGCCCCGCGGGCGCCGCCGGCATCGGCTATAACGAAGCCGACATCTTCAGTTTTCCCGGCGGCAACACGACGATCGCCCGCTATCTGTTCAAGGCGTTGCTGCCGGAGGGAATCACCGGATCGGGCGCGTTCGGCGACGTTGCGGGTGCGCCGTTCGACTTCGCCGCGTTCGACGTTCCCGGCGCGAAGCTGCGCGTCCGCACGAGCGCGACCGCGGTCGCCGTGGCGCACGATGGGCCGCCCGAACGTGCGGAGTTCGTGAACGTCGCCTACACGGACCCTGCGGGCACGCTGTTGCGCGTCCGGGCGAAGTCGGTTGTGATGGCCGGCGGCGGTTGGGTCAACAAACACGTCGTCCGCGACTTGCCGCCCGAATTCCACGACGCGTACGCGCAGTTCCACAACGGGCCGATCCTGGTCGTCAACGTCGGCTTGCGGAATTGGGAAGCGATGGCGAAGCTCGGCATTTCCGCATTGCGCTGGTTCGACGGCCTCGGTTTTTTTGCAAACATTCGCCGGCCGATGCAGTATCCGGGATATCGCCCGCCGTTCGATCCGCAGTCGCCGGCGATGCTGACGCTTTACATCGGATTTCCCCAGGCGGGCGTGCCGCTGCAGGAACAGGCCGTTGCCGGTCGCGTGCAACTGTTTACCACTTCGTACGCGCAGTTCGAAAGCCAAGTGCGCGAACAACTCCAACGGATGCTCGGTCCCAGCGGATTCGACCATCGTCGCGACGTCGGCGCGATCGTCCTGAATCGGTGGGGGCACGCGTACATCGCGCCGCAGCCGGGATTCTACTTCGGCAGCGAAGGCCGCCCTGCGCCCTCGAGCGTGATCCGGAAAGGCTTCGGGCGCATCAGTTTCGGTCACTCCGAACTCCAGGGCCGTCAGAATTGGCCGCGCGCATGCGAGGAAGGCAAACGGGCCGCCTTGCAAGCCCTGGCGGCAACGGCTTAGGGAACCCGCAAGGCGACCGCGACGAAGGCACAGATGCCGGCGAAGAGCACGACCAGCGTTACCGGAAGTACGCGCGAATGGTGCCGCTTGCGATCGTTCAAACCGGCAAGCGGCTTGAAGTCGTCGCACCAGAGGTAGACCATCATCACGTGATAATCCCACACGGCCATCACCATCGCCAGAATTCCGGTCGCGATGAGGATGAGGCCAAGGTCGCGTGCCGAGTCGCCGTGGCGCGGATTCGGCATCCAATCGAGGACCTGATAGATGGTGAATCCGAATCCGATCAGGGAAACGCCCGTCCGGATCCACGCCATTTGCGTGCGCTCCAGCGCCATGCGCGTGCGAAGCCACCCAAAATGGCTGTCCGAAGTGATTCGTACCTCAAAGCGCGGAGAGCCAGGTTGGTCGATGACGTCGCTCATGAGCGCAACCTTCTCCTTCGCGCTCCGACTACCTTACGCTCCGGACGAGGATCGTCGTCCGGTCAAAAGCGCCGCGCTAGGGTTGCTTCGGGCTGATCGCAACGCCGACGGGCTGACTCATCCCGCCGCCGCTGATGGTTTTGGTGGACGCGCCGCCCTGCGGATATTTAAAGTACTTGACGTTGGGCGCGCAGTCGTTCGTAGCGATAACGCGCTTGCCTTGCAACGCGAACTGCAGGACGTCGCACGAGTCGGTCATCGGCGTGGTCCCGACGCGCGTTCCGGTGCTGCCCTTCATCGAAAATTCGTGGATTCTCGACGGACCGTAGATCGAAACTTGGTCGCCGACCGCAAGGTGCTCGCCGTCCCATGCGATGGCGCCGGGCAGGTTGAAACTTTGATTCAACGTAACGGCCTTGGCCGGTTTGCCGTTGGCGGGCAGTTCGGCGAACTCGAAGGCGACGTGCATGTCGGTCCCGTCGACGTAGAGATTGCCCTTGTTGTCGTAGCCGATGAAGTACACGCGGAAAACGTTGGGCGTCGAATAGGTCTTGGGCGTTCCTTTGGCATGCTTGAAGATCGTGATCGTTCCAGGGCCGCTGCCGAGCGCATCGCCCGAAACGGCGAGGTCGCCGGTAACCGGATTGACGGCGCAGCCTTGCGGAAATGCTTGGGGTATGGTGAAGGTCTTGATCGGGGTCGTTCCGCCGTGGGCGTATTCGAGAACTTCGCCGACCCCGCCGTTGGAAATAAAAACGTTGCCGGACGCATCGGCACACTCGCTGCGCGGCGCGGAAAAACCGGTGAGCGTGCCTTCGAGCTTCGCTCCCGGATAAGAGTAGACGTAGACGTCGCCGGCATTGAGGTCGGCGATGTAGAGGAGGTCGGTCGCCTTGGCATCCGGGGCCATCCAAGAGCCTTGGCGGTCCGGACGCGCGCCGATCGCTGGGACGGCCATGGCGGCGCTCGGCGCTCCGCCGGCCGGAGCGTTTGTCGCAAACCCTCCGCAGCCGGTCAATGCGAACCCCGCGGCCAGAACTCCAATTGCGCGGCGGGCCGAGTGTGAAATCCTCATCAGCGATTGCCTCCCATCTGATGCTCGATCATACCCCGCCTGCCGTGCGAAAGCATGGGCAAACTGCCTAGAACGCGTCGGTGAGTTGCCAGCGCGAGCGGATGCCGAGCTTGCCGAAGATGGCTTCGCAGTGATGCTGCACGGTACGTTCGCTGAGGTTCAGCGCGGTCGCGATCGCGCGATTGGTCAAGCCGCGGGCGGCCAGGCGCGCGATCTCGTCTTCGCGCGCCGTGAGTTGTGTCGCCAGCCGCCGGTGAATCCGGCTGCCGCTCCACTGGAGCGCCGATCCGGCTCGGGCACCGCAGGAGCGCAGCAATGCATCGGACTCCGAGGCCAAACCCGCAGCCTGCAGCGCGAGGGCGCGCGCGAGCGGACGGCCGGCGCGGGCGAAGGCGCTTTCGGCCCGCAAGCCGAGTTCCTTAGCCGATCCGGCCGTCTGCCGGCGGGAGGCGATGAAGCTATCGAACAGATCGCGGTGCGCGCGAACCGAATCCGAGGTTTCCGGGCAGTGGGCCGCGACCAGCGCGCTGACGCGCGGTAAATGTGTGCTCGGCCCAAGGCGTCCGATCCGAATCGCCAACGCTAAACTGTTATCCACCGATGCCAAATCGTCCAGCGCTTTGACGAGCAGCGCGTCGTGTTCGTCGCGCCGCCCGTGAAACTCGAAGTAGAAGCAGAAGGCTTCGACGATCGGTCCGAGCAGCCACTGTTCGCGGCGTGCGAACGCGAGATCGAGCAGGTTCGGATCGTAGCTCAACTTCAGCAGCGCATCGTCGCCGAGCAGCAGGCCGAGTGGAATCCCGATGGCGGCGGCGACCAGGAGATCGCCGGAGTTTCCGCTTCGAATCGAATGAAACTCGTGCAGCGTTGCGGCCGCGCGCTCGAGTTGCCCGGCGGCGTAGAGTGCTTCGCCCAGCGAGACCAGCGCCACCGGCTTCGAGCTCGCAAGATTGCGGACTTTCTCCAGCGTATTGCGGGCCGTCGTGCGTTCGATCGTGCGCGAGGTTTCGAGGGACTCTTCTAAGCACGCGATCGCCAAGTCGATGTCGCCGTCTTGGACGGCGGCCGTACCGTAGTTGATTAAGATCCGGGCGCACAGCGCGGGTTCTCCATGCCGGCGCGCAGCGGCCAGCGATCGTTCGAATGCACCGAAGCCCTCGACGAGAAGCCGCGCCTTGACGTTGGCAATCGCTCGCGTTTGAAAATAGAGCGCGACGATTTCATCGCCGGCGGCGTCGACTGCGCCGGAGACGTCTTCAAGGGCGCGATGGGCTTGCGCGGGGCTGTTTCCGATCGCCAGATCCATGGCGACCCGGATGCGCGCGCGCAATGCCTCGCGATCGCGTTGCTTTATGGCCGGTACGGTAGTCAATGCGTTGCGGGCCCTCGTGGCGTCGCGTGTTCTCGTTCACCATCCGAGGGCCTTCGTCAACGCTTAGTGGGGCGGCCGCCCCCGTCCGGACGCAACCATTCCGTGGGGAACGCCCATCCGCGGTGCGCCCATTCGCGGTGCGGCGGCCATGCGCGGTGCGGCCATGCGCGGTGCGGCCATGCGCGGGGCCGCCCTGCGTGGAGCTGCGGCCATACGTGGTGCCGCGGCCATACGTGGTGCCGAGGCCCTGTGCGGCGCTCGAGCGACGGCGCGCGGTGCGGCACTCGTCCGGCGGCGCGGCGCGGCTGCAACCGCGCGATGGTTCCGTCCGGCGTTGAGCCTGGCGGCCCGAAGGTGGCGGTTCGCGACGAGTCGCGCATGAGCCGTTCGGGTTCGGGCTAAACGGGTATGAGCCGTTGCGATCCGCGTCCGAGCCAATGCGCGCCGCGAACGCGCGGACGCAAGCCGCGCGCGTGCGATTGCGGCCCGCGTTCGGAAGGGCCGCAGCGCGTGCGCGACTCGAACGGGTGCGGCGATTCGGCGGCGTACGATTCTACCGTTGCGTCGAACGACGACCGTCCGAAACGTTCGATTGACGTTGACGGTGCTTCCGTAGAGCGACGCGGGCGCGTAGGCTCCATTGACCGCCGCGAACGCGTAGCCTGGATAATACGAGTACGCCGCGCCCGGCGAATAGGCCACCGGATACACCGCCGGCGGATAGGCCGCGCCGTAGACCGGCGCCCCTGCCGCCGAGGCGATAAGACCCAAAACGCCCAGTCCGACTGCCGCGCCTAGCAACGAACTGCTCTGATACGCCGGATAGTAATACGGCGTGTAGCCGACCGAGGCGTACGGCGCGTAACCGACCGACGCGTACGGCGCGTAACCGACCGACGCGTACGGCGCATAATAGCTCGGCGCGTACGACGCGTAGCCGACCGAGGTGTACGGCGCATAATAGCTCGGAGCGTACGACGTGTAGGCATACGGCGCATATCCGATCGCCGGCGCGTACGCGGGTGTCGGAGCGTAGGCCACCGGAACGTAGGCGGCCGCCGGTGCTGCCGGGCACCATACCCAGCCGGTGCCGGCCTGCCAAACCCACTGGTTATAGCTCAAGGGCGTGCAGTACGGCGTTTCGAGCGGCGCAACGGGAGCGCTATACGCAACGACGCTCGGCCCGAACCCCGCATAGAACACTTGCGCGTCGCCCGGAATGGACTTCCCGGCCGCCGCCGCCACGAAGCCGGCTGCCAGGATCAATCCCGCAATTCGTCTCTTTTCCATCAGGAGGCCCTCCGTTTAGTCTTTTACCCCGGCTCGAGCGGAGGAACGGTCACCGCGTTAGAGTCCCATTAAAGGCGGCTATCGCTGGCCGGCCGAGGCGGTCGGGAGACCGGCACGTGACCGCCAGACAAGCGGAG
>DASXDV010000040.1:0-3210 GCA_036490465.1 Candidatus Tumulicola sp.
TGGGTCGCGGCGCAAGTTTACGATGTGCGGGACGCGCATTTTTACGAACGGCTCCGCCCATTGCTGCATCGTATTGGCCCGTTGAAGGGCCAGGTTGAACTTATAGTCGCCGACCCGGACGGCGATGATGTCCCCGTCGTCGCTGAAGTAAACGATGATGTCGCGCGGACTTTGGGCGGCCTTTCCGGTGACATAATCGACCATGCTGCTGCCGTCGAGGTGGACGTGATATTTCTTCCCGCTCACCGTACATCCGTCGAGAAGCTGCTTGGCAACGTCGGGGTTGCCCGCAATCTCGAGCAGGGTCGGGAACATGTCGATGTGCGAGACGATCCCGTTGAAAACCGATCCGGGCTTGATCTGTCCGGGCCAGCGGATAAAGCAAGGTACCCGCCAACCGCCCTCCCAGTTGGAGTCTTTCTGGCCGCGGAAAGGCGTCGTCGCGCCGTCCGGCCAGGTGTCGTTTTCGGGTCCGTTGTCGGTGGAATACATGACGATCGTATTGTCGGCGATTCCAAGCTCGTCGAGCTTGTCGAGGATCTGGCCGATTTGTTCGTCGTGCACGACCATGCGGTCGCTATACGGATCCTGACCGCTCTTGCCGAGGTTCTTTTCGGCGACGTGCGTCCGGAAATGCATGGCGGTCGAGTTGTACCAGAGGAAAAACGGTTGATCGCCTTTGGCCTGCTTTTCTATCCAGGCGATGGCGGCGCCGGTAATCTCCTCGTCGACGGTCTCCATCCGCTTTTTGGTCAGCGGACCGGTGTCCTCGACCTTCTGCTTACCGACCCGGCCCCAGCGCGGATCGACCGTGGGGTCGTCGGTGTCGGTGGCCTGGCAACGCAGTACGCCGCGCGGTCCGAACCGCTCTTTGAACTTGGGGTCCTTTGGATAGTCCGGCAGTTCGGGCTCTTCTTCGGCGTTGAGATGGTACAAGTTGCCGAAGAACTCGTCGAAGCCGTGGACGGTCGGTAAGAACTCGTTACGGTCGCCCAAATGATTCTTGCCGAACTGGCCGGTGGCGTATCCCAGCGGCTTCAACATTTCGGCGATGGTCGGGTCTTCGGGTTGCAGACCGATCGTCGCGCCGGGCATCCCGACTTTCGTCAGGCCAGTGCGAATCGGATTCTGACCGGTGATGAAGCAGGCGCGCCCGGCGGTGCAGCTCTGCTGCGAATAGTAATCGGTAAACAGAGCGCCTTCGTTGGCGACCCGGTCGATGTTAGGCGTGCGATAGCCCATCATCCCGTTGCTGAAGCGACTGATGTTCCAGATCCCGATATCGTCGCCCCACAATATCAGAATATTGGGTTTCTTACCCGGCATTTTTGACACACTCCCTCAAGGATACATGGCGCTTTTTAAATTCGAGACCTACTCGATTCAAAGCGCAACCGCTTTCCCCTGGGACGACGCAAAACCGCCCTCGGCGAGTTCTTGCCGAAGGGCGGTTTTCAACTTTCTGCGATTGTGGCGTTTGAGCGACTCGTGGGCGCCCGCCGGCCGTAGATTGCTCGCCGGACCGCGGCGCGCCATCGGTGCCGGCGGCTTGGGCCGGCGCGTGCAGCGTGACATTTTAGGATACCTCCGGCGCCGATGATACCACGTTGCAAGCGCGAGGACCATCGCCGGACCCCGGATCGGGGCTCGCCCCTCAACGCCTTCGGCGCGCGACGGCGCGCCGGCGGCGATCGGCCCAAAAGAAGAGGCCGATCACGCCGGCGATCAACAAGACGTTCATTGGGTTCTCCTTACGATGCCGGCGACCGCATTGACGATCTGCTGACCGGCGTATCCGAGGGCTTGAGCGCGTGCCACGAAAGGCTCCGCGAGTTCGACCAGGCGCGACGCATTCCCGACGGCGCGGCGGCGCGCGGCGACGAAGGTTCCGCGCCCGCGGCGGGTCTCGACGATTCCAATCCGTTCGAGCCGCGCGTACGCGTGATTGACCGTGTTGGCGTTGACGCCCAGTTCCGCCGCCACATCGCGCACGCTCGGAAGCTGTTCCCCGGCACGCAGCTCGCCGCGCGCGAGCGCTCCGAGCACCTGCTCGGCGAGCTGGGCGTATACCGGCAGGGGAGAGTCGTCGACGACGAACAGTTGGCGGCTTTGCATTGCATTGTAATAGTGTCTTAGGACTCTAAGACACTATTAGCATATCGCATCCCTTTCGCGCGGTCAAGCTTCGGGGTTTATCGAGCGTCTATGACGTAGCGCAGCGCATCGGCTTGGAATACGCGGACGACGCGGTCGAAACGCATCCCCAAGCGCCGAATCACCGCGATCGAACGAGCGTTGCCTGCATGAACCAGCGCGACGACGCGCCGCAGCCCGAGCGTCTCGAAAGCGTAGGCGAGCACCGCGCTTCCCGCCTCGACGGCGTATCCGCGTCCGCGAGCCTCGGGCGCGAAGACGTAGGCGATTTCGATATCTTGGGAGTCCGCGACGGGAAACAGGCCGCACTCGCCGATCAAGGCGCCCGTCTGTTTCAAAATCACGGGCCAGATGCAGGTCGAATCCCGCTCGCAGCGGTCGCGCATTCGGGCCACCATCTTGCGCGTCTCGTCCGCGGTGAAGCCTCGCTGATATCCCTTCCCGACGTACCGAACGGTCTCGGCATCGCCGAAAATTGCAATCATCGGTTCGACGTCTGCGTCGATCCACGGACGCAGCGTCAAACGCTCCGTTTCGACCGGCACCGTCACTGGCCCGGCGCTCCAATCGCGCCGGCTTCGCGCAACATCTGCAGCACCCGCTCGACCGGCAAGCCGTACACCGTCGCCCCGCGCCGGCCGGTCGCGGTTTTCGATTCGAACAACGCATCGTAAATCGAAGCCTGCGTCGCCTCGGCAGTCGCGGTGTACAGCGCGTCGATGGCATCGTCGTCTTCAAGGATCGGGCTCGCCGGCGCCGCGACGGTGAAATCCGCGGTACGCTGGAAGACTTGCGCGGTCGAAAAGGCGACGATGAGATCGCCGCTGCCGACGAACGACGTGAGGCCCACGCGCGCCATTCCCATCGAGGCGCGCAGCGCCAGCGCGCGCAACTGCCGGCTATCCAGCGGAGCGTCGGTCGCAACCACGATGATGATGCTGCCGGACCCCAAGCGTCCTTTGAGCGAAACGCCCTTTGGCACGACGGGGCGCAGTTCGTCCTTGAGCCGGCGCCCGACCGGGACGCCCACGATATCGAGCAGCGGTCGTCCGCTGC
>DASXDV010000101.1:0-3131 GCA_036490465.1 Candidatus Tumulicola sp.
GGCAGGGCTGGATTCGAACCAGCGTAGCGCTTTCGCGCGCCAAGTTTACAGCCTGGTGCCATTAACCGCTCGGCCACCTACCCACGAATCGGCAGACCAGGGTACGATGCGGCGCGACGGGAGTCCTCGCTCGGAGCGCTCTCCCTCTCATCGTCCTCTCACCTAAAGCCCCGTCGTTCTCGCGTACGATTGGGAGGCATCCCCGATCTTACCGTGAGGGAGCCTTCAAGGCATGCGCCTAGCCGAGGTTTGCGCAATCGCCGCCGCCGCCGCTTTCACGCTGGCGGGCTGTGGGCTGGATTCCGGCCGCGGCGGGTCGCCGATTCCGCTTGCGGAAACGGAGACCGTGGGCGATGCGGCCGCGCTGGTTGCCCATCGTCCGACCGACTCGCAGAATACGGCGGCGGCGATCGATGCGATCGGCGCGCTCGGCTCGCGCTTGAACGCGCTGGCCCGCGAAGGGGACGGCGACCTCGCCCCAACCGCCGGCTCGGCCTGCCGAGAGGGCGTCAAGTTCGTCGCCGCATACCGTGGGCGCCGCGGCCTTACCGAAACGCAACAGTTCTACGACGCCGGCTGCACGCAGCTCGCCCGGGATGCGATCCAAACGGTGACCTCCAGGGGGCCTACGAGCAAAACCGTCGAGCGCCGCGTTCTGCTGTACGCTCCCGGGCGCAGCGTACCGCTGGGCCTGCGCCGGGAAAGCACGACGATCGCGAATGCCCGGTTCGGAGCCGGCGGTGCGCCGGCCGTGCGCCACGGTTACTCGCAAGCGACCTCGAGCGTTCTTTGGATCGGCAACCACAAGGAAGCGGTCGCCGAATCCGAGATCGCAATCGTTCCCGGCGACGCCCGCGCGAGCGGCTTTTGCCAAGCCTCCGCCGGCTACAGCGCGGCCGGTTTCCCGGCGCTCGACGCCACGTTCGGCTGGGAAAGCGACACGCTCGGGTCGTCGCTGTCGGCGACGCGCGTCGCCGAAGAGCCCGGCGTCGTCGTCTTTTCGACGACCCAGTCCGGGGGGAGTTTTATCGGGCCGATCGGCTCCCTATCGATCCAGGCGAGGCGGCGGAATGGAGGTTGTCTGCCGACGAGCTCCCCGCTGCGCATTGCCGGGGGTACGCCGGCCGGCCTCGTGACGATTCCGATCCGGGCGACGTATCACAACGGACTGCTTTGGGCGCTTTCGGTAAACGGGGCGTCCCTCGCCGGCGGGTACCGCTTTACAGCGAATACGGTTCGGACGGGTATGGAAACGCCGAGCGTTACCGGCGTACTGGTCAACGGCGGCGTCCGCGTCGCGGACCTCGCAACCGATACGTTCGGGGACGGTACGTTAACGATAACGAGCAGCGGCGCGCAGTATCGGCTCGTCGACTGGACCATCCTACGGTAGCGTTGCGCGAACGAGGTCTATCGTGCTAAAGTCACCGCAATCGCCGCCGACGTGGCCGAGCGGTTGAAGGCGCGTGATTTGTAATCACGTCCGAAAGGCATCGCCGGTTCGAATCCGGCCGTCGGCTCACCACCACTCGTCAAGAAAACGATCGATGCAAGACGTCGCCCCAAAGTGGCTCGCAAAAGGGCTCGTGCTCGTGTGCGAGCGTTGCTCAAAAGAGCGCATCCCGGAAGAAGATCCGGAAACCGCCGAGCGAATCGGGGACTTCCGCTTGCGCGATTGGCTAAAGAGCCGATTGAAAGAAGACGGGCGGTGGGGGCCGATTCGAGCGGTAAGCACGAGCTGCATGGACGTTTGCGCGCGGCGTCGCGTTACGGTCGCCATCGAGCCGCAGCACGGCGAGACCCGCGTCTTCGTCGTCGACCCGCTCGACGACAAAGAAGCCCTTTACGCGAGGATCGTTGCCCTCCTCGGGTAGCGTGTGACCTCTATTGAAATTCGAACTCGGCTAGGTTTTTCTCGATCTTGCGTTTGACCCGTTGCAAGGCGTTGTCGATCGATTTGACGTGGCGACCCAGGTCGCGCGCCATTTCTTGGTAGCTCTTGCCTTCGAGGTACGACTCGAGAACCTGCGATTCGAGTTCCGAAAGATTCTGGCGAATGCGCTGGCGGATGTCGTCGGAAACTTCCTGCGTGACGACGAGTTCCTCGGGGTCCGACGTTTTCTGCGATGCCATGACGTCGAGCAGCGTGCGCTCGCTGTCCTCGTCGTAAATCGGCTTGTTCAGAGAAATGTACTGATTGAGCGGAATGTGTTTCTGACGCGTGGCGGTCTTAATCGCGGTGATGATTTGCCGCGTAATACACAACTCCGCGAATGCGCGAAAACTCGAGAGTTTGTCGGCCTTGAAGTCGCGGACGGCTTTATACAAGCCGATCATTCCCTCTTGGATGATATCCTCGCGGTCGGCACCGATCAAAAAATAGCTCTTCGCCTTGATACGAACGAAGTTTTTGTACTTGTTGAGAAGGTACTCCATCGCGAGATTGTCGCCCGTTTTCGCGATCGCTACGAGCTCTTCGTCGGCTCGCTCGTGGTAGTCCAGTCCATCCGACACGGGCTGGGTCATTGCCATAATCGTTTGTCTGCCTTTTGGTGCGTGTGTCGCATGCGCAGGCCGTAGCCCGTCAAGCGCGACACATCCAGCTCAGTATAGGAGGGCGCCCCTCCCAGCGTCAAGGACGCCGCTCGCGCCGCCGAAGGGCTTCGAAAAGCAGCACGGCGGCGGCCACCGAGGCATTGAGGGAGGGGACCCGGCCGTGCATGGGGATGCGAACCAGATAGTCGCACTCTCGCCGAATCAGGGGTGCCAAGCCAACGTCCTCCGCGCCGACGACCAGCGCCAGATCGCGGTCCAAATCGGCCTCGCCCATGGCAACGGCGTCGGGTCCGGCGTCGGCACCGGCGATCCAGACGCCCGCCTTTTTCAAGCTGCGGATGGCCTCAGCCAAGTTGCCCACCCGAACGATGGGAAGGTGCGCGGCGGCGCCGGCAGCGGCCTTACGCACGGTTGCATTGATACCGGCCGAACGCCGCTCGGGTAAAACGAGGGCGTCCGCCCCCGCACACTCTGCCGTGCGCACGATCGCCCCGACGTTGTGCGGATCGGTCAAGTGATCGAGGACGACGAACAAGCGCTTGGCACCGCGCGGCGCTCTCGCTAGCACCTCCGGC
>DASXDV010000187.1:0-8200 GCA_036490465.1 Candidatus Tumulicola sp.
AGGCGCGCGAGGTCGAGGTGCTCACCCGGCACGGACTCGTGTTGGGGGTCGACAAGCAGACGCCGTATGCGGTCGAGGAGTGCACGCTCGACATCGGCGATCGCGCGGTCATCTACACCGACGGCCTGACCGAAGCGACCATCTGTTCGGCGTGGGGACGAGGCTCGACGAATACCTTAAGTGCCCGTACCACCTCTTGCAGCGGTGAGAACGTAAAACATATCGCGTCGCGGGTGATTCCGCTGACCAGCACTGATTTACAATATCGTAAATCAGTTGAAGCTTCCTGCTAGGACGCGATACGATGGCGCGCATGAAACTTGCACCCTGGTTGCTCGCGGCAGCGTTGACGGCGCCGTCGAGCTCGATAGCCGCGTCAGGCGATGCAGCATTTGCACGTGGCGACTTCGACGCTGCGCTCAAAGCATATACCATGGCAGTTGCGTCCTCGCCAGACGACTTCGATACCGTGCTCGGACTTGGAACGATCGATCTTTATCGCGGCGATGTCACAGCCGCGAGTCTACTTAACGAAAGCGCTTCAGCTCGCCCCGAACGACCCGCTCGCGCAGAGCCGCATGCACGCCTTGAAACTCATTGAAGGCAAGCCCGGAGATTTCGGCGTCTCGATGCAGGGCTCGGAAGTAGACATCCCTTTCGTAAGGACTGACCCGCTACCGATGGTACGGGTCAAGATTGACGGCAAGGATGCGCTGTTCGTTCTCGATACCGGGGCGCCGGGCATAGAGCTGGCCGCCGCTGCCACGCGGCTTGGCGTCTCGATGCACGCCGCGGGTGAAGGCGTCTTTGTCGGAGGGATGAAGGCGCAGGTCTTCGCGGGGCGCATTGGCTCCCTCGCGTTTCCCGGAGTGCTCGTTCGTGGTGTACCGGTGGGAGAAATCCCTTCGGCGATACCGACCGATCTCGCGGGCAGCCGATACGACGGTGTCATCGGAACGGCGCTGCTTCGTCAATTTCTTTCGACGCTCGACTATCGCGACGGAAGGCTCATTCTACGTCCTCGATCAACCTCGGATCAATTCGAAGCTACTGCGCGAGCACAGAATGCAACGATCGTTTCTATGTGGCTGGTGCCGGATCACTTCGTCTTCGGGCGAGCGCAAGTGAACAAGACGTTCGACGGACTCTTCAGCATCGACACGGGAGGGGCGGGAATCGGCATGATGCTTACGAAGGCGACCCTTGCGGCAACGCATATTACTCCGGATCAGTCGAAGGCGTCCTCCGGTTTCGGCGGAGGCGGCGACGTGCGCGTTCTTCCGTTTACTGCGGCATCCGTGTCGCTAGGGTCGTTTACTCGCTATAATGTCGAAGGTCTGTACACTCCGGCCGGCGATCCATACGGCCGCTTTCCCTTCACTGTGGCCGGTGCACTATCGCACGAGTTCTTCCGCAAGGCCGCTTTGACGTTCGACTTCCGCGCGATGAAGTTAGTCGTGTCCTCGACCCAATCCCGTGATGCCGCCCGTACGGTTTGAGCATGAAGTAACTCCCTTTCTGCGCCCCGTCCACATGGTGAAACCGGCGCCGCGAGGAACGCCTGTATATGGGACCCCGCCATCGTGCCCCCCACCAGCGACGGGTGTGACCGAGGTGCTGCACCCCTCCCACGACGATCGGCCGGAGCGCTCGACACATCGCCTCGAAGCCTTCTCCGACATCGTCATCGGTTTCAGTCTCGCACAACTAGGTTTGACGCTCGTCATACCGCCTCACGCGATCGAGTTCGTCACGCGACCAGCTGGCATCTTCGCGTTCATCGTGAGCTTCGTTATTGTCGGCCGTTTCTGGTGGGTCAACTTCTTGGTGTTCGAACACTACTTTCGACCAAATCGGATCATGGTGACCTTCAGCTTTATCGCGCTCGGCAGCCTCCTCTTGCAAATCTTTGCACTACAACTCTATCTGCACTTCGCGCCGCTCCAGGATGGTGCGGTGGCTTCCCGGATCTATTTCGCGCTCTTCTCGCTGAGCTATGGGACGCAAGGTATCATGCTGGCGCTCGGTTTGCACTATCATTGGCGCACCCTGTCGCCTCAATTCCGTCGCGCCGGCGTTCGCGTTTTATTTGGTCGCTTCGGAGTCGTCGTCGGATCCGTGCTAGGAAATTTGCTAGCGACCAATGATCTCGCAAAAATCTACACCGAGGTTGGCGCGCAATCGACGCTCGTCGCGAACCTCCCGACTTCGGTGCTCGTGGGCACGGCGATCGGCGTGATCGTCGGGGTTTTAGCGTCATGGTGCCTGCCAGGTCTCTTCCGCTCGCTTAATGCGACCTAGCAGTCCGCGCTGCATTCGGTAAGGCACTCTTCGCGTAACAAGTGTTCGGCCCATCAGGGCACGGCGACCACGACCGTGCCACGACCTTTTGACAACCAAGTTCAAATCTCGCCGGCGACGTTCGTTCCGCCTGGCGGCACCGGTTATGTGAACTTGAGCGCGCATGGGTTCGTTGATACGACGTCACGTTCGTGCCGGTCAACGCCAACAGCAGAGCGTCGATCTAGGGAATCTTGGGGCGCGCGCGTGACGGCGCGTGCGCATCCGTCACGACGGCATTGCTCGGACGATTGCGCGTTGGTTCGACCCGGGGTGAAGGGCATCGAAGCAAGTAGATCGCTCGGGGCAATGAGTTCTGGAATCATTGACGGAATAACTGACTCAATCGCGCTTATTTCGGAGGGTTGATCATGCGAGCAAATCTCAAGTCGTTCGATGCGGTGGCAAAACACCTGTTTCGCCATTTACACGACTTCGAAAAACTTCGAGCCAATCCAATTGCGCGACGATTTTTTGAACAGGCAAACGCTCTAGGTTCGCCCTGGCGCGCTCGACAGGCGCTAAAGGACCTTCGGGCGCTCGTCCTTGAAACAGCCGAGCGTATCCACTCTGCCGATTCGACGAACGGCAGCAAACGCGACCTGGCAGATCGGCAGTTCGCCATTATAAAAATGCAATACTTCGACGGCGTTGCTCTGGAGAAAGTCGCTGATATGTTGCATCTTTCGGTGAAACATTGTTACCGCGAACGTGCCGCCATCTGTAGGCGTATCGCGCGAGCACTGTCGCCGCACGACAAGACTCGCGCACAAGCCGTGGTCGCCAACAAAGACAGCTTTTACTTTCTCCTGGACCGTTTGCTCGATCATCAGGCTAGCACATCACTTCCAGAGTTGGATGCGTGCCAGTATCTCCAAAGCTATGCTGAAACTGCGCTGCAGAGACTTGAAGCGTTACGCGCGTTCACGCTCCTTTCATTGGCACTTGGCGATGACAGCGCCGCCGAAGCCACGTATGTACGAGCGAAACGTCTTTACGACGATCAGGTTCCACCGCTTCCCGTCGAACTGCAGCTAGCGGCTGAGGCGTCGATGAGTCTTCTTGCGTGGGCCCTTGCAAATCATCGCGGCGACGGGGCGCTAGCCCTTACAGCAGCCGAGCGAGCAGTGATGTGTTTGGAACGAGGCCAAGTGGGACCCTCGATGCACACGGATCTTTTGCAAGTTCAGGCTCGCTTCAATCTCGCAACAGCACTATGGGCTGGAGGAAATCTTTCGCGCGCTTTTGATGTGCTCGAACAATCTATTGCCCGTTGCGACCGCCTGAGATCATCTTCTCCGATTCGGATCCGCGCTGAGGCTTCGCTCTGGAAACTACGAACGTACCTGCTTCTGGATACACCCTATACCTTGAAAGCGCGTCTCGGCGCGCTAGAAAGTATCAAGGAGCGGGCTGTGGGCGCCGGTGCGCTTTCGGAGGCATTGGACGCGATGGTATCCATAACCGAAGGCCACGTGTTCGCAAAGCAAGACGTTCCAGCGCTCCAATCAGTACGGGAAACCCTGGTGCTCGCTCGGTCGGCATTGAATACCGTTGAACAGATCGGTATGACGCTAGAACTCGGGGTCCGCCTGTTATCAACGCGGTTTTGGCGTGAGGCGTTAAGTATGCTTCCAACCCAGAACGACCGAGGAAAGCTCTCCATGTACAGAAACGATTTGATGACGTTTGCGATGGCCCTCGGAGCGCTCAAGGCCGGTAATTTGGAAACCGCCTATGTCATGGCGACGGCCGTCGCCTCCGACCGGCGATGGGCGAGCCTTTGTGTCCGCCGAGGACTGGTCGCGGCTGAATCCGCCTATCTGCTCGGTAGAGCGAGCGAAGCAGGCGATTTGGCTCAAGCGGCAGTCGAGGCGGCGGAACGACTCGGCGCGGCCCCGGTCTTACGAGACGCCTATTGCACGGCCAGTCTCATTGTGGGGAAAGCTCGCTTCGAGTCCAGCGCCCAAGAGATTGGTCGAATCCTCGCCACTTGAGGGACGCTTTCGCACGTTGGCGACTTTTTCGCAAAGGGTGCGGGGCGACATGCTTTCTCGTCGTATGGCATCGCGAGAAAGTAGGAGGCTAATGCACTGTTTAATAGGTCGAGCTCTCGCCGCCGCTGCGGTACTCGTGATGGTCGCGGGGTGCGGCGTACAGTCGCCGCCTTCCCAAATCCCAGCGTCTTTTTCTCATAGTAACTATAGCCGGGGGCAAGCAGCCGCTGTGCTGCCGGCAGATAGGTTCGTTGCCACCTTGATACCATCGCACGGCCAGTCGGGCGCTAAACATTCTTCTTGGATTCGGCCAGCCGCGAAGCGACAAAACCTGGTGTACATAACCGACTTTGAAAACAACGTCGTCAACGTTTATTCGTACCCAGCGGGGAAGCTCGTCGGTTCGATCGGAGGCTTCGAGGGTCCAGAAGGCGCCTGCGCTGATCCGAGTGGCAACGTTTGGATCGCCGACCAGGATCACTTTCAGATTCACGAGTTCGCACACGGCGTGACTAAACCACTCACCACCCTCACGTTGCAAAACCAGCTTGTCGACGGTTGTTCGGTCGATCCTTCGTCGGGAGCCCTCGCAGTCGATAGCTATTGCCAGGTTTCGGCGTACTCTTGCATCGGTAATGGAAGTGTCTTCCTATACGCCAACATCACGGACCAGCCTAAGCAGTATTCGGTTTTGAACGCAGCGAATGTCTATTTCTCCGGATTCGATAGTAAGGGAAATCTCTTCGTCGATGCTTTTGAAACTCCGGGAGCCGGACCATTCGAATTGGCGGAGCTGCAGAAAGGGTCGAGTAACTTTGAGTCAATCTCGGTTGACCGACATATTTATTTTCCCGGAGGCGTGCAATGGGACGGCACGTATCTCGCAGTGGGAGACCAGCAAGCCGGCAATGAGCTCACGTCGTCAGTCCACCAAATAGCGATCAACGGACGAACGGGCACTGTCGTCAGTACGACAAAACTGCAAGGGGTAGAAGACGTGGTTCAGTTTTGGATACAAGGCTCGACGCTCGTCGTTCCAAACATCGGCTTGAGGGCCGCTGATGCGAGGCTTTATAAATATCCGACAGGCGGCTCACCCACCGTTATAGCCAGCGGCTTCGGCGAGCCTCTCGGTTCGGCCGTCAGCTTAGCCGCTACGAAGCGCGACGCGAGGAAGTAAGGATGATACATATGAAACTTAAATCGTTAGCCCGCGCGTGCGCCGTCGCCACAGCTACGGTATTCGTCGCCGGTTGCGGAAGTAGCACACCACTCGGTACGTCCGGCGGCGTGGCTCAGACGGAATCCCGAGGCACGACCGCTTCGCGTTCGTGCTCGGCGGAATGGATCGCGAGAGCGCGAGCACTCTCCTGTCACACCAACAGGCGCAAGTCGTGGATGGCTGCTACGAAATCGAAGTCGCTCTTGTACGTTTCCGACATCGGCAACGAAGACGTTCAGATCTTCTCATATCCGGCAGGAAAGCTTGTTGGAACGCTTACGGGCTTCAACGAGCCAAACGGCTTGTGTTCGGACTCCAACGGGAACGTCTTTGTGACCGACGCGTACAATAATCGTATCGTCGAGTATGCACACGGAGAAACCCAGCCGCTCGCGGTGCTCTCTGATACAGGCGCAACGCCAATTGGTTGCGCCGTCGGTCCGACGACGGGAGACCTCGCGGTAACGAACTATCAGCACTTGGCGTACGGCACGATTGCAATTTATGCACATGCCCAGGGGACGCCTACCGTCTACACCGGTCTTTGGATAACGTTTTTCTGTACGTATGACGGCAGCGGCAACTTGTTCATATCGGGTTTTGATGCCAAAGGCCCGGTTGTTATAGGCGAGCTTGCAAAAGGCGCGTCACAAGTAGCCATCATACCCATTGGCACTCAGGCCGGTTGGGCCGGCGGCATCAGCTGGGACGGCCACCATCTCGCTTTAGGCGATCAGTACGCCAGCAAATTCAACCCGTCGCAGCCTAACAATGTAATCTATCAGCTGACGATCAAAGACGACCTCGCCTCTGTCAACAAGACTATGCCTTTGAACGGCGCCGAAGATGTCGTGCAATTCTGGTTGCGGGGAAAAACGGTTGTGGCGCCTGATTCGAGCAATGAAAACGTCGGCTTTTTCAAATACCCCAAAGGCGGCAATCCAACCAAAGCGTTGCAAGGTTTCTACGAGCCGGTTGGGGCCACCATAAGCAAGTAACTGCGGTGCCACGGAAACAAGATCGCCATCTTTGCGCGCGGCGATGACACTCCACTTGAAGTTATCGCCGCCGACTGTCCAAGCGCACCAACTGTGGATACCAACGGGACCGTTAGCCCTGGTAAATCTTTTAACGTGAAGCCACTCAGGGCGCCGACAACCACCATCTATTGCGTGGCCAAAGAGCGCAACCGTGCCTGTTGTAGAGTTCTCAGGTTTCCAAGGCATTGTCGAGGGCCCGCGCCAAGGTGAACGCCGCATCGCTGTCGTCGGCGAGCACTGACGACGTCTTCGGGCCGCTCGTGGCTTGACAACCGTCGAGCCCGACGGTTGTCACATAGTCTTTGAGCCGCTTCTCATCGGCAAGGATCCCCGCGTGCTGCATGCGCTTTTTGAATTTCTGCAAGAGTGATGGGTCAATAACGTGATTCGACAAGTCGGAAACCTCAGAACAACGAGAGCGCGATGCGGCGATAACAACACGGATCGTTCAAGACGGGGACCCTCGGGAGCGCCCAAAATACCCCAACCGGTCCGGCCGACGAGCTGCAGCGACCCAAATTGCCCAGCAACCCAGTTCTCTGAGGATCTACGGGGATGAAATGGAAGCCCCAGCACGATCTCGTCGTGCTTCGACCCGGCAAACAAGCCGAGCGGACTTTCGGCGGCGTCATCGGGACGACGAGTCCGGTGGCCAACGGGCCGATGGCGTCAAGCGAAACCTCGCGCCGACCATCGCACTGAGGCTTTCCAACAACCGTCTAGATCGTCGCCGAATTCCCCGCTGGATCGAGACGACGGCTGGGGCAAACCCGTCGAGAGATTTCCCATTGATAAAAGGGGCATCGTTGGATGGCCGTAACGTACTCGAAGGCTCGAAGAGAGATCACTTTAAATCGCTGACTAAAAAACCGGAGGAGTGATGAACAAGATTATCGCGACTGTCCTCATCATAGGGTTGTCCGCATGTGCCGCTCCCAGCACCCCAGCGCTTGAAGGAGGGGCGGAGTCTGGCAGCATCCCAGCTTCCAACAGCAATTTGTCTAGACGTGCCACCGGGAATCAATACGTTTATGCTGGCTGCGGCGTTTTCCCGCCTGGAGACATATTCAACCACGACGTGACCGGCTACGCGAACGATCCGAAGACGGCAAGGCAGTTTCGATGCGCTGGGCTCCGCGTATCGATTCTTTGCCGGCCCAACGCGCGCGCGCCTATCATACCTGTCAAGCGGGTTGCTACAGCTAACCGCTACGTGCGATCGTCCCCGAACACTTGTCACGTGGCCCTGCCACGGGCCTGCCCGGTAGCGTTATCTGCGCATTTCGTTGGGGGCGTTCCAAAGAGTCATGGGTCTCGTCGAAGAGAAGGTTACCCGGTACCTTTCGTCTGTCGCTTTGGCGGTTGCCGAGTCCCGTCAGAGATCGTGTTCTCTTCAGTATTCGAATGAATCCGACGCGCGACGGAAAGGAGTCCGCTCCTTGTCGCGATGGTACGGAAAACGTCCATCTTGCGCTGCGCCATATCGACGTTTCGCAACGTATCGACCTCGCGCATGTTTTCGCTGCGCTCGTCCATCATCTGATCGAACACTTCAGACTGCACCTGGAGTTGTTCTTGATTTTGAATCTCGGAGGCGTACA
>DASXDV010000195.1:0-2725 GCA_036490465.1 Candidatus Tumulicola sp.
GCGTGCGCGGCACATCGCCGATTTCATTGCCGGCATGACCGACCGTTACGCCCTTGCCGAACACGCCCGGCTTTTTGACTCGACCCCCGAATTGCGTTAGGCGCGCCGTCAAGCAAATTGGACTTACGGAAGACGATGAGCCACGGTAAAAAGACAAACACCTTCGTCTATTCAATCAAGAAGACGAAAAAGAACATTGTCACGCTAGTACGCGCCCGGATTTATTCGGCTAACGCCGCGTTAATTGTTTCAGGTACGCTTCCTGAGGGCATCGACCAATCGCGTGTGTTGGTTGAGCCTCCTCGTGACCCATCCCACGGAGATCTTGCGTCGAATAACGCAATGGTGTTGGCCAAGGAGAGCATGCGAAAGCCGCGTGAGTTGGCTGAGGCGGTCGCACAGGAGCTTCGTGGAGACTCTAGCATTGAGACTGTGACGGTTGTCGATCCCGGTTTCATCAACGTCACCCTTAAATCGGAAGCTTGGACTACCGCCCTGAGTGTCGCGGTCCTGCGAGGCGAGAGTTACGGACGCAGCTATCTCGGGCACGGCAAGCGAGTGAACGTCGAATACGTATCAGCCAATCCGACGGGCCCCATGCACGTCGGCCATGGCCGCGGCGCCGTGTTCGGCGACGCGCTGGCGAACTTGTTGGAGTTCACCGGCTTCAAGGTGACGCGCGAATATTACGTCAACGATGCGGGGGCGCAGGTCGATCAGCTAGCGAGATCGACTTATCTGCGTTACTGCGAAGCGCTCGGCGAAGATATAGGCGAGATTCCAGAGGGGCTCTATCCGGGTGAATACGTGAAAGAGGCTGCCTATTTGGTTGGCCAAGAGTTTGGCGACTCTCTTAGAGGTCGTCCTGAAAGTGAGTGGCTTCCCGTTGTGCGCGATCTTTCTATCAAAACTATGGTGCGCATAATTAGAGAAGACTTAGAGGCACTCAACATAAAGCATAGCGTATTTTTCTCGGAGCGTTCCCTTGTCAAAAGCTCGGATGACAACGTAGCTGCGACGATCGCGTGGCTACGGAAGCGAGGGCTCGTCTACGAGGGACGATTGCCGCCGCCTAAGGGCAAAGTCCCCGACGATTGGGAGGATCGCGAGCAAACACTGTTTCGTTCAACCGCGTTTGGCGACGACGTCGATCGTCCGCTGAAGAAATCCGACGGCTCGTACACCTACTTTGCCTCCGACATCGCTTACCACCGCTCCAAGCTGAAACGCGGTTTCGGTGTCTTGATCGACGTCTGGGGCGCCGACCACGGCGGCTACATCAAGCGCATGCAGGCGGCGGTGGCTGCCTTAAGCGGCGGCAAGGCGGTGCTCGACGTCAAACTCATCCAGCTCGTTAAGCTGATGCGCGCCGGCGAGCCGGTGAAAATGTCGAAGCGGGCGGGCGAGTTCGTCACCCTTCGCGAGGTGGTGGATGAGGTCGGCCGCGATGCCGTCCGCTTCATGATGCTGTTCCGCAAGAACGACGCCATGCTCGACTTCGATCTCGCCAAGGTCATCGAGCAATCGCGTGACAATCCGGTGTTCTACGTCCAATACGCCCACGCCCGATGCTATTCCGTCTTCCGCAATGCCCAAGAGGCCTTCCCCAACCTGCCCACGGACGTTAACGAATTGCTTCAAACGGCCGATGTCAGCCGGCTCTCCGATCCGGCGGAACTTGCGCTGATGCGCCAAATCGCCCTTTACCCCAGGGTGGTCGAGGCCGCGGCGGCCGCCCACGAGCCGCACCGAATTGCCTTTTATCTGTTCGACTTAGCGAGCGAATTTCATGCCCTGTGGACACTGGGGAATACAGCGCCTCATTTACGCTTCATTATGCAGAATGATCGAGAAATGACGATAGTCCGCCTGGTGCTGGTCCAGGGCGTTCGCACCGTGTTGGCGTCAGGATTGGGGTTGCTTGGGGTCGGTGCGCCGAACGAGATGCGATAGCCGGTCCGCGTGCCGCCCGCGAAGGGTTGAGGACGGCGGAATTACTTTGCGGGACAGAATCACCTTAGTGTCTGAAATCTCCAAAGCGGAGCTCACCTTTGGCTGACAACACTTTCCGTTCACTTCGCGGCCGCCAGGCCCCGGCGCCCGAACGCGCCAGTGGAGGGCCGAGCGACGCGAACGACCCGCTGGCCGAATTGGCCCGCCTGATCGGTCAGTCAGACCCTTATGCCGAGCGACAGGCCGACACCCGGGAACGCCGGCCTGCGGCCGACAGGGACGCTCCTTCGGCCCATGAGTGGGCGGAGGAGGATGAGGTCGAGCAAGCGTACGCCGCGGAGGGCCGCTACGCGCAACCGCCGGCGATGCCGCGCGCCGCGCCGCTGCGGGATTACGCGCCGCGCAGCGACGACGGCGAATACGAGCACGAGCGGGCCGCTGACGATCCGTATTATGCCACGGCCAGCGGATACCCGGAGGCTGCCGACGGTGAAGATCCGCGACGGGAGCGGCCATCCGCGGCAGATCGCCCCGTACCAGCGTTTTTGACCGGCGCACCTCACGAGGAGGGTGCCGAATTCGCCGAGCAAGAGCACGACGCCGGCGACTCGTACACGCCCGAAGAATATTACCAGCCGAGCCAGCGCCGCCGCGGCGGCCTGGTTCTGGTCATGGCCGTGCTCGGCTTGGCGGTTGTCGGGACCGCCGGCGCATTCGCGTATCGCACCATGTTCGGCGGATCGCTGCTGCCGGCGCTGCCTCCCATCATCAA
>DASXDV010000061.1:0-9771 GCA_036490465.1 Candidatus Tumulicola sp.
TCTCGAACCGGAGTTGCAGAAGTCGCTCATCGAAGAAGTCGGGACGGCGCGTGCCGCCGACATCATCGAAGAGATGGACGCCGACGACGCGGCCGACCTGCTCTCCGAGCTGCCCGAAGAACGCCAGTCGGAGCTGCTCGCGGAAATGAGCGACTACACGGCCGACGAGCTGCGCGAGCTGGTCAAGTACGCCGACGATACCGCCGGCGGATTGATGACGACGGACTACGTCTGGATCTATCCGCACCGAACCACCGAGGGCACGATCCGCAAAATCCGCGAAATCGCACCGGCGTCCGAGTTCATCTACTACTTGTACGTACTCGACAAGGACGACCATTTGCTGGGAACCCTCTCGCTGCGAACCTTGCTCTTGGCGCTGCCGACCGCGTTCATCGACCGGATCATGGAAACCGACATGGTGACGGTGGCTCCCGACGCCCCGGCGGTCGACGTCGCCGCGACGATCGCGCGTTACGACCTCTTGGCCGTGCCGGTCGTCGACGACCGCGGGAAAATGCTGGGCATCGTGACCGTCGACGACGCGATCGACGCGATCATGCCCGAAGACGTCGCCAAGAAGCTGCCGCGTTTCACCCCGCGAAGGCACTCGCCCGCCGGACTCGCCGCCGAGGCCTAGGCGCGTGATCGCCAAACGCCCGCACCGGCGCTCGATGACCCGATCGCTGTTGCTGATCGGCGCGGTTTTGGGTCCTGGATTCATTACGGCGTCCGCGGGGAACGACGTCGGCGGAATCGCGCAGTATTCGCAAGCCGGCGCCACCTTCGGCTACAGCCTGCTATGGCTGCTGATCCCCCTGGCGATCGCGCTGATCGTCGTGCAAGAAATGTCGACGCGGATGGGTTGCGTCACCGGCAAGGGGCTCGCCGCCTTGTTTCGCGAGAACTTCGGCGTGCGAGTCTCGTTCCTGGCGATGCTGCTGCTGTTCCTGACCAACACGCTGCTGACCGCGACGGAGTTTGCCGGCGTCGCCGCCGCCTTCGAAATTTTTGGAATCTCGCGTTATATTGCGATTCCGGTCGCTTTGCTGGCCGTATTTTTCTTCGTATTAGCGTTCAACAATAAGATCGTCGAGCGAACGTTCGTCGTCCTGTCGCTGATCTATCTGACGTACATCGCTTCGGCGGTGCTGGCCCATCCCAACTGGACCGAAGTCGCGCGCGGCACGTTCGTCCCGTCGATTCACCTGCAAACCGTCGGGTGGCTCGCCGCCGTCGTGGGGATCATCGGGACGACGATCTCGCCGTACATGCAGTTCTTCTTGCAGTCGGCCGTGGTCGAAAAGGGTTCGCGTCCCGAAAACCTGCGCTTCGCGCGACTCGACGTCATCACCGGTTCGATCCTCGCGATCGTGCTGGCGGGCTTCATGATCGTCGCCAACGCCGCAACGATCTATCTCGCAAACCGTCATGGAGCGCATATCGAACCGACCCGAGCCGCCGACTTCGCGATCGCGCTGCGGCCGCTGGCCGGCGAGTTCGCATCCGCGATCTTCGCATTCGGAATTCTGAACGCGGGGATCTTTACGGCGACCGTGCTTCCGCTATCCACCTCGTACATCGTCTGTGAAGCCTTCGGCTTCGAAGCTGCGATCGACCGAAAGTTCCACGAGGCCCCCGTCTTCTTCACGCTCTTTGCCGCCGGGCTGCTGATCGGCGCGGCGATCGTTCTGATCCCGCACGTGCCGTTGCTCAAGATGGTCTTGTTCGCGCAAGTGCTGCAAGGGATACTGTTGCCGGCGGAACTCGTGTTGATGCTGATCGTCATCAACCGCCCCCACATCATGGGCAAGTATACGAACTCGCCGGCCGGCAATGCGATCGCGTGGACGACCGCCGCCGTGGTCGGCGCTCTTTCCGTGCTGTACGTCGCCGGGCAATTCTTTCCGAAGCTGTTGGGAGCATAGGTGGACCCGGACCGGCTCGTCGCGTTTGCCGAGCGTTTGTCGCGGTCGGCGGCCTCGGAAGGCGGTCCGCAAGCGCTCGTCGCGCAGCTGGCGGACGCCGCGGCTTGCCCCGTCGTGCTCGAGGACGTACGGTGGCAGCCGATCGCCGCCGGGGGAGCCGGCGCGGCGCCTGCAAGCGGGCGCGCGATCGTCGAAAACGATGGCCCGGGACGCGCTTTGAAGGTCGCTTGCGGCGACGTTCACGTCGGCTGGCTTTCGGCATTTCCGGGCGAACGTACGAGCCGCGCCGGCAGCGACGCGCTAGAGCTGCTCATGCGGTTGGCGGCGGCGGCGATCGGCCGCGAGATGGCCCGCGCGGCGGATGCGGAAACGGGCGGCCGGAAGAACGTTTTCTGGGAGCGCCTGCTCGAGCGAGCGTACCACGACGCCGGCGCCGCGCGGGACGATGCCGCGGCCCGCGGCATCGCGCTCGCACCCGCCTATCTCGCCGTTGCCCTCGAACCCGAACTCGGCGACGGCGAACGAATCGGCCCAGCCGATCTGCGCGCGGTCGCGGCCGACGTCTTCCGCAGTGGCGACGCCGACGTCGGTTTCCTCGAGCGTGGAGCGGCCTTGCTCGTCTTCGTGCCGGCCGCGCGCGAACTCGATGCGAGCAACGCGCGGACCGCCGCGATCCTCTTGCCCAAGACGGCGGCCCGGCAAAAACCCGGGCTGCGCTTTGCCGGCGGCGTCGGAACCGTCGAAACGCCGCTCGCCCTCCCGGCCGGCGCCGCGGCTGCCGAAGCCGCGCTGGCCGTCGGCCGGCGCGTTTTCGGTCCGGCGAAGGTCGCGGTCTACGAAGAGCTGGGAGCGTATCCGCTGCTTTACGAAGGCGCCGACGTACGGCGTTTGCAGACGTTTGCGCGGCGCGTCTTGGAGCCGTTACGCGCCTACGATCGCAAGCAGCAGACCGAACTGGAACGGACCCTCCGGCTCTTTTTCGCCGTCGGTCAAAACGTTAAAACGGCCGCCGCTGGGCTCAACGTGCACCGCCATACCGTTTTCTACCGGTTGCGGCAAATCGGCGAAATCTGCGGTCTCTCCCTAGAAAACCCTCACGACCAACTCACCCTGCGGATGGCGGTAGCGATCGATGCACTCCACTCCTCCTGAACCTCGGCGGCCGGCCGGGAAACGCGACGTTCTCAAGCTCGCCAACGAGCAGAGCGTCCGCTTCGTACGCCTGGTCTTCGCCGACATTTTCGGCGTCAGCAAGAACGTTTCGATTCCGGCCAGCGAGCTCGAGAATGCGCTCGACGGCCGCGTTACTTTCGACGGCGGCTCGATCGACGGTTTCGTGCGCGGGGAGGAACTCGACATGCAGCTGCGACCGGACGCAACGACGTTCGCCGCCTATCCGTGGCCGGCTCCCGACGGACGAGAAGCCCGGCTGATCTGCGACATCGCGATGCCCGACGGCCAGCCCTTCGAAGGCTGTCCGCGCACGACGCTGCGCCGCGCCGCCGAGGGCGCCGGCGCGCTGTCCGGCGTACGCGTCGGACTGGAAGCCGAGTTCTATCTGTTCGCCAAGGCGCCCGACGGGGCGGCTTCCACCGCGACCGCCGACGTCGGATCGTATTTCGACTTTTCGGCCAACGATCGCGGCGAAGAAGCGCGCAATGCGATCGTCGCGGCGCTGCGCTCGATGGGGGTGCCGGTGGCGTCGGCCCATCACGAACACGGTGCCGGCCAACACGAAATCGACGTGGCTCACGACGACGTCTTGGCGGCTGCCGACCACGCCTTGACGATGCGGACGATCGTCAAACACGTGGCGGCCGCGTTCGATCTCGAGGCAACGTTTATGCCCAAGCCGCTCGAAGATCAAGCCGGCAGCGGACTTCACGTCGACTTCCGGCTCGGGGAAGGGGCGGACGAAGCGACCGCGCTGTACGTCGTCGGCGGGCTGCTCGCCCATGCTCCGGCGATCACCGCGATCTGCAATCCGACGGTGAACTCGTACAAGCGCCTCGTGGCCGCTTGGGACGCGCCGATCTACACGGTCTGGTCGGAGCGCAGCGCCAACGCGCTCGTCCGCGTGCCGCCCGAGCAGTCCCCGCCTCGCATCGAAATGCGCAGCCCCGACCCCGCCTGCAATCCGTACTTGGCCCTGGCCGTTCTACTCGGCGCGGCCGCCGACGGAGTCGCACGCGCGACGCTCCCCGGGCCGCCGCTGGCCGGCTCGACCTACGACCTCGACGCTGCGCAGCGCCACGAACGCGGGATCGGGACCTTGCCGAAGTCGCTGCGCCAAGCCATCGACGAGCTGGATCGCGACCCGGTGGTGCGCGCCGCCCTGGGCGACCATTTGTTCCACGCATTCCGCGATGCAAAACTCGCGGAGTACGAGCGCTATCGCCGCGCCGTCCATCCCTGGGAACGCGAACAATACCTGCGGCTCTACTAACTTCCGGCGAGCAATGCCCCTTCTCGGCGCGCGAGCTGCCAGGCTAACTCGACGTCGCGCCGTTGCGTTCGCAGGTTGCCGATTGCGAGTCGCAACGCGAACGCGCCGTCGATCCTCGTATGCGAAATGAAAAGCTCGCCGGTCGCATTGAGCGCGTGCATGAGGCGTTCGTTGAAGGCGTCTAGCGTGGCTTCCTCAGCGCCGCGATACCGAAAACACACCACCGAAAGCGGATGCGGCGCCAGTACCTCCCAGTTGGGATCGGCCCGAACCCACGACGCGAACGACTGGGCTAGCTCGACGTGCGCGCGCAGCTTGGCGCGAATACCTTCGGCCCCGAAGTGACGCAGCACGAACCACAGTTTGAGTGCGCGGAACCGGCGCCCAAGCTGCAGGCCGTAGTCCATGTAGCTGACCGTGCCGTCTTCGGGCGTCGTCAGATACTCCGGCGTTAGACTGAACGCCCGGCGGACCGTCGCTTCGTCTTTGAGAAACAGCACGGAGAGGTCCATCGGAACGAACATCCATTTGTGCGGATTGACCACCAGCGAGTCGGCTCGTTCGACGCCGTCGAGGATGGCGCGATGCTCCGGCACGACGGCCGCCATCCCGGCATAGGCGGCATCGACGTGCAGCCAGGTTCCCGACTCGCGGCATACCCGGGCGATTGCCGCGACGGGATCGATGGCGGTGGTCGACGTGGTGCCGACGGTCGCCACGACCGCGAGCGGTCGAATGCCCGCTCGAACGTCGTCCGCAAGGCGTTTTTGCAGTGCATCGGGGCGCATCCGAAACTCCGCATCGCACGATACTCGAACGACGTTTTCCTGACCGACGCCCAGCGCAATGGCCGCCTTTTCAATATGTGAGTGCGTGTGCTCGGTGACGTAAACGGTTAGGCGGGGAAGCGCGCGTCCGGCCATGCCGCGGCGGCGAATGTCGAGACCGAGGGCTTCGCGGGCCGCCGTCAGCGCCGTGAAACCCGCGACCGAAGCCGTATCGTAGATGATCCCCGTCCACGAATCGGGCAAGCCGAGCAGTTGACCGAGCCACCGCATCGTGACGGTCTCGAGTTCGGTGGCCGCGGGTGACGTACGCCAAAGCATCGCCTTGGCGTCGAGGGTGGCCGCCAGCGTCTCTGCCATGACGGCGACCGGAGCCGCGCTCGTCGCGAAGTAGGCGAAAAACCGCGGGTGGTTCCAGTGCGTGCTGCCCGGCACGACGATGCGTTCGAAGTCGTCGAAAATCTGCTCGAAGGACTCGCCGCGCTCGGGCGCCTCCGCGGGCAGCCGGGCGGCGATTTCGCCGGGCCGAACGTTCGGCAGAACGCGGTACGTTTCGGGGTGCGCGTAGTACCCGGCAACCCATCGGCAAACCCGCGCAAAGTCTTCTTCGAGATTGCCGGAATACTCCACGATATATGGGTTAGCTGGCTCGGGGGGAACGCCCCCCGCCCTCCCTCTCACCACCGCGCGAGAAAGCAGAAGCGATGAAGTACCGCACCTACCCGAACAGCGACGTCACCGTAAGCGAAGTCGGTTTCGGTTTGTGGACGACGGCCACCGGCTGGTGGGGCGATAAGACCGACGACGACGCGGTCGCGATGCTGCGACAAGCCGCCGACCTCGGCATCACGCTGTTTGACGCGGCCGATACGTACGGCAACGGCCGCAGCGAAGAGCAGCTCGCGAAAGCCTTCGCCGGGCGGCGCGAGGATCTCGTTTACGCCACCAAGTTCGGCTACGATTTTTACACCCCGCAGGAGGGGCAAAAGCCCCGGGGGCAGTCGGAGCTGCCGCACGATTTTTCGGCGCCGTTCGTGCGCAAGGCGCTCGAAGAGTCGCTGCGGCGCCTGCAGACCGACTACGTCGACATCTACCAGATGCACAACGCGCGAATGGCGCAGGTCGAAGACGACGCCCTCTGGGAGTTGCTCGAATCGTTCAAGCGCGAGGGCAAGGTGCGAATGTACGGCGTCGCGCTGGGGCCGGCCATCGGCTGGCTCTACGAAGGCGTCGACGCCGTAAGGCGGCGCGACGCGGCGAGCCTCCAGATCATCTGGAACGTTCTGGAGCAGTACCCCGGCAACGAACAGATTCGCGCCGCCCGCGAAAGCGGCGCCGATACCGGCTACATGATTCGGGTCCCGCATTCCAGCGGTTTGCTCGAAGGGCACTACACCGAAGAGACCGTCTTCCCGGAAAACGACCATCGCCGTCACCGGCCGCGCTCGTGGCTCACCAACGGCGTCCGAAAAATCGAGCGGCTGCGTTTCCTCGAGCGGCCGGATCGGACCCTCGGGCAAGCGGCTATCCTCTGGCTGCTCGACGAGCCGCGCGTGACGAGCGTCTTGCCGAACATCTACGACCGCGAGCAGCTCGTCGAGTTCGCCGGCGCCCCCGATGCGCCGCCCCTGACGCAACCCGAACGCGCTCGGATCGAAGACTTGTACGCGACGAATTTCGGCATCGACGAGCCTCCCATGACCTTTAAGGGCACGATGTCGCGCGACGAAGCCTTGCCGGCGTGAGCGACTTCGAACGCGTCTTCTCGCCGGACGCTCCCAAGCCGATCGGTCCGTACAGCCAGGCGGTCCGCAGCGGCGATCAGATTTACTGCAGCGGGCAGATTCCGATCGATCCGCAAACGGGGGAGTTGGAGGGCGGCGACGTGTCCGCCCAAACCGATCGAGCGTTAGAAAACCTGCGCGCGGTTCTGGGCGCCGCCGGCTGCTTGCTTTCCGACGTGGTGAAGACGACGATTTTCCTCGTAGACATGAACGATTTTGCGATCGTCAACGACCGCTACGAAGGCAGCTTTGGTGCTTCCAAACCGGCGCGCTCGACCGTCGCGGTCGCGGCGCTGCCGAAAGGCGCGCGCATCGAAATCGACTGCATCGCCGTCCGAAAATCCTAGACTCCCGCTACGCGCCCGTTTAGCCGTGCGGCTGGGGCGCGAGTTTGGCGGACTCCTCGCTCGCGATTCGCGCGACGTCCGGATCGAGCGATTGAGCGGCGACTTTGAGTTGCTGCAAGGCTAGGGGCCTCTCGCCCTGAGCGTTATAAGCCACGGCGAGAAGGTACCGGATGCGGCCGTCTTCGGGAGCCGCCGCGATACCCTTGAGCAGCGCGGCCTGCGCGAGTTGATAGAGCGCATTATGCTCGTAGTCGATTCCGAGATCGATGTAGGCCTCGGGAAGGTACGGCCCGACGACCGTCGCTTTAACGTAGAAGTCGACGGCCTGCCTCCAGTCACCCCGGCGGTCGGCGAGGAACCCGAAGTTCACCAACGTTTCCGGACGCTCCGGTGCGAGCGACCGCGCGCGCAGGAGATACGGTTTGGCCGTTTCGTCGTCGCCCGCTTGCAAGTACGCGGCGCCGAGATTATTCGTACACGTGTAGTTGGTATTGTCGATGCCCAAGCAGGTTCGGAAGTTCCGCTCCGCTTCCGGATAGTTGTGGAGATCGAAGTAAGCCAGCCCTAGCCCATTGAGGGCGGTCAGCGATTGCGGATCGCTGTCGAGGGCGCGCATGAAATAGCTCAAGGAATCCGCCGGGCGGTGAAGGGCGGCATAGACTTGGCCCATCTCGGCCTGTATGTCGGCGTTGGTCGGCTCGGCGGTGGCCAAGCGTTCCATTTGCTGGCGATATTGCGGAAGGTCCCCTTTGCGAAGGTGCATCGCCACCAGATCCGCCACCGAATCGGTTCCGGGGAGTGCCTTATCGAACTGCACGATCGCATCGTCGATGCGGTTTTCGGTTGCGTACACCACGCCTAAGCGGTTGTGCGTTTCGCGATCGCCTGGATCGTGGGCGAGGATGTTCTGATACACCGCTTCGGCCTTGTCGAATCGGCCCTGACGATAGTATAGGTCGCCTAAGAAACGCTCGGGGCCGGCCTCGCCGGGGTGCGAAACGACGTAAATCTCCAGACCCTTGACCGCGCCGGCCAAATCCCCGGCGGCGACGCGTTCGCGGGCCGCGTGAATCGCGCCGGTCGGGTCGGACGCAAATATGGGCTCGAAAACCGATGGGTCGTTGACGATTTTTACCTGAGCGAGTGCCCGGCCGCCGGTCAGGAGCACCAGCGCCATCCCCACCGCGGCCAACCAATAGAAGCGACGTTCCACTGCGGTACCCCCTCATCGAAACTCGTCCGGGTTACCAGTATAACGCCGTCCGCCCGCAAGCCGTGACGCCCCGCAGGCCAGCGGCCGGCTCGGAGGCCGAGCCGGCCGCCATCGAGTAGTCCCCGGGTCTCCGAAAATCTCTCCATCGAAAGGCAACGGCAACCGTGGAAACAGCAGTCAGAGCGGCCGGCGTGGACGCCATCTATTTTTCGGTCGACGACGTCGGGAAGTCGATCGAGTTCTATCGCGACGTCGTCGGAGCCGAGCCGTCGAACGTTTCCCAGGAGTGGGGCGCCGAATACGACCTGCCCGAGGGGGCCGGGTGGGGCTTCGGGCCGGCCTCGAAGTTCGGCAGCAAAGCCAGCCCCGCGACGGTGTTCTTCGCGATCCCGGACGTGCGCGCGGCGATCGAACGGCTACGCGCCAAGGGCGGCTACGAAGTCGGGGATGCGATGGAGTCGCCGGTTTGTACGATGGCGTTCGTCAGCGACGGGCAGGGCAACAGCCTGTGCCTGCATCAGCGCAAGACTACTTGACCAGGGGGAGCACGTTGCTTGGCGTAAGCGGGTAGAACGTCATCGCGATCACGGCTGCGGCGCACAACGCCGCACTCGCCCAGGCGAGCGGAACGAACGGATGCACGTCGTGCGTTTCGTGACGGCCGCGTCCGTACATCGCGAAGATCACCTTGGCGTAGGCGTACAACGAAATCGCCGTGCCGGCGATCAGCAACGCCGCCAACCACGAATATCCGGCGCTCACGCTCGACGCGAGGATCAGAATCTTTCCGAGGAAACCGGCCGTCGGCGGCAGTCCGGCAAGCGCGAGTAAGAACACGGTCATCGCCGCGGCCAGCCACGGACGGCGCCGCGCGAGACCCTCGTAGTTGGTGAGTCTCGATCCTTGCTCGCCTTCGTTCGATAACGCCGCAGCCACCGCGAACGCCCCCAAATTCATGAACGTATACGCCGTCAGATAGTAGAGCGCGTAGCGCAAACCCAACGGCGTGCTTCCCGCCAGCGCCGTAAGGATATAGCCGACCTGGGCGATACCGGAATACGCTAAGAGCCGTTTGAGGTCGCGCTGCGCGAGCATGCCGGCATTCCCGAGAATCATCGAGATGCCGGCGACCACCCAGATCGGCAGCAGCAGTTTCGCCGACACGCCCGACGGCAGCGCCGCGTAGACGAATCGAGCCAAGACCGCCAGCGTCGCGGCTTTGGTGGCGACGCTCATGAAGGCCGTGACCGGCAGCGGCGCGCCTTCGT
>DASXDV010000065.1:0-5471 GCA_036490465.1 Candidatus Tumulicola sp.
CAAGCTGGCGGAGTCTCGGGTCTTCCCCGCGGTCGACATCAAGCGCTCGGGGACCAGGCACGAAGAGCTGCTTCTCTCGCCCGACGAAATGCGCAAGATCTGGATGCTGCGCCGAGCGACGGCCGTGCTCAATACGGGCGACATCACCGAGATCATTCTCGACAAGATGGCGCAAACGCGGACGAACGACGAGTTCCTCCAGTCGGTCACTAAGGAAGCGCTCTCGATGTCGCGCGGCTATGAGGACAACGGGAAGCACTAGCCCCCTTCGACTCAACAAGTATCTCGCGCTCGGCGGCGTGGCCTCGCGCCGCGCCGCCGACGAGTTAATCGCGCGCGGCGCGGTCCGAGTAAACGGGCGCGTGACGCGCGAGTTGGGGAGAATGGTCAAGCCCGGCGATCTCGTCGAGGTCGGGGGCGCAACGGTACGCCCTCCGGACGAGTTCACCTACGCCGTGCTTCACAAGCCGGCGGGCGTGGTTACGACGATGCGCGATCCGCAGGGACGGCGCACGATCGCACAGCTGCTTCCCCGCGGTCCGCGAATCGTTCCGGTGGGACGGCTGGACTACGACACGTCCGGCGTTCTGCTGCTCACCGACGACGGCGAACTCGCCCATCGGTTACTGCATCCAAGCTTCGGAGTGGAAAAAACGTATCGCGCCGTGATTGCCGGACGGCTCGGCGCCGACGACGTCCGCCGGATGCTCGAAGGAGTCGGACTCGTCGACGGTCGCGCCGCCGGCGCGAAGCTGCGAGTCGTTTCGCGTCGCGGCGACCGCAGCGTCGTCGACCTGACGATTCACGAAGGGCGAAACCGTCAGGTTCGGCGGATGTTCGACGCGGTGGGTCATCACGTGCTCGAGCTGTCGCGGCAACGCTTCGGTCCGATTGTGCTGGGCGAACTCGCCCCCGGGCGGTTGCGCCCGCTTTCGGAGCGGGAACGTGCAGCGCTCGAACGGCACCGGGCTGACGGAAGCTGAGGTGCGCGGCGCGAAGCGGACCGCCATGACGGCCAGAGAGCGTCACTTGGCGCGACGGGCGGCCCGTTCCGAGCGAACCCTCGTTCGACTCGCCAACGGCGTTGCGTTCGGTGGGACGATGCTCGCGCTGTGTGCCGGACCGTGTTCGGTCGAATCGGAAGCGCAGATCGACGCCACCGCTGCCGCGGTCGCCGCCGCTGGAGCGAACGTTTTACGCGGAGGCGCCTTCAAACCCCGGACCTCGCCATACGCCTTTCAAGGATTGGGAAGACACGGGCTCGCTCTGCTGCGAGCGGCTGCCGACCGGCACGGTCTCGCCGTCGTGACCGAAGTGCTCGATCCTCGCGACGTGCCGATGGTGGCCCAGTACGCCGACCTGCTTCAGATCGGCGCGCGCAACATGCAGAACTTCGCGCTCCTGCGAGAGGCCGGCCTGGCGGGCAAACCCGTCCTCCTCAAGCGCGGATTCGCGGCCACGGTCGACGAGTGGCTGATGGCGGCCGAATACGTCTTGGTCGAAGGCAACCCCAACGTCGTTCTCTGCGAACGCGGCGTGCGATCGTTCGATCCGGCGACTCGCAATCTGCTCGATCTGTCGGTCGTGCCGTTGCTCGCCGAACTCACTCATCTCCCGGTCGTCGTCGATCCGTCACACGCTACCGGGCTCGCGCGCTTAGTCGAGCCGATGAGCCTCGCCGCCGTTGCAGCGGGCGCCGATGGACTCTTGGTTGAAGTGCATCCCAAGCCGGCGGATGCTGCATCGGACGGACCGCAATCATTGACCTTCGAGCAGTTCGCATCGCTGACTGCCCGGCTCGGCGAGGTTGCGGCCGCCGTGGGGCGGCGTTTACCGGCGATTGGCGCAGCGGTACAAGACTTCGTACACACCCCGACCTAACTCCCTGCCGAGGTACTCGATGAAACGATTTTCCTTCGTCGCGACGTCCGCCGCTCTTGCAGGTATGCTGCTTGCAGCCTCGCCGGCCGCGGCCCAGTATGCCAACGAATTCTCTCCCGCGAAGCTCCTGAAACAGGGCAAGACGACGGTCGCCATCGCCGGCACCGGCAAGGTGATCGTTCAGGTGCAAGTCAACGCCGACGGGAGCCACAAGGCGATCAAAGTGATCTCGTCGACCAACGCGGGCGACAACGCCGCCGCCCTCGACATCGCTCAAAACTCCACCTATCGGCCGGCCCATCGCGGCGCGAAGGCGGTTCCGGCCTTTTACGATTTCACGCTAAAGTTCAACGGCAAGTCGGTTGCCGTCGCGAGCGAGGGAGGCTCGACCGGCGGCCTGAGCCCGGCCGCGGCCGCGGTCGCCAACTTGATACGAGCGAAGAACTACTCGGCCGCCAAATCGAAGGCGCAGGCCGAATTGCTTTCGGCGCCGGGCGACGATTCGTTGCGCGAGATGCTGGGTATCGCGGCCTTCGATAGCGGCGACGTCACCACCGCCGCGGCCGCTTTCGACAAGGTGCCGGTCATCGGCAAGCAATTCCAGCCGGCTGCCGCCGCCAGCTTCGCCGCCGCGGCCGTCAGCGTCGCCGAGACGAATCCGGCCGACTCGCTCGCGTACGCCAACAAGGCCGTCGCGCTGAACCCGGATACGAACTCGCGCTTCGCGCTGGGCACGGCACAGCTTGTCAACAAGCAGTATGCCGCCGCCGTCGCCACGCTCAAAGGCGTGCACGACGCCGCCATGCACGATTCGAAGATGTCCAAGGCCGCGAAGGTCAACATCGATGCCCGGCTGATGAGCGCGTACCTGGCGAACAATGACTCGGCGGCCGCGGCGGCACTCGCGAGCGAGGTCAAGCAGCTCGATCCGACCAGCACGCTGCCCGGGCGCGTGCTGGGTAATACCTACCTGAAGACGGGGGTCGACGCCGCGACGGCGCAGCAATACGACGAGGCACTCAAGAATTTCGACCTGGCCGCGGCGCAGGGAGATCCGGAAGTGCAGGTCACAGCATACGTGCAAGCGGCGTTCGTAATAACGAAGACCGCCAAACCGGACTACAAGAGAATGCAAGCCTATGCCGACAAGGCAATCGCCCTCAAACCCAACGACGCGCAAGCAAACTTTGCCGAAGGTATCGCATTGACCGGCCAGTGGTCGCAGAGTCACGATGACGCAGAGAAGAAAAAGGCGCTCGACGCCCTCAACCACGCCGACTCGCTGGCGAAGGCCGCCGGCAACGAGGCGCTCGCATTATCGATCGAAACATTCATAAAAAATAGCCTTGGGGAAACCCCCGCGGGCAAGTAGGCGACCTATACGACAACGTACCCAGGACTTTCGGCCGGGGTGGGCCAATGGGTCGCCCTCACGGGACCGCGGGCGTTCCCGCCGGAGTTCAATTTCTTAAGCCACGTTACTGAAAACGCAACCCGGAACGGGAGGAGTCGGAACACCGTGTTTAACGGATTTTGGGGTCTCATGATGCAGGGCGGCTGGGACATGTGGCTGCTCCTGTTAATCTCCATCGTCGGTTTGGCGGTCGCGATCGAGCGCCTCGTCTTTTTCTGGTCGCAGCACGGCGACACGAAGGGGCTGTTGCGTCAGATCGGCCAGAAGATCTCCGCCGACGATCTCGACGGCGCCATCAAGGTGTGTGCGGCCCAGAAGGGCATGCTTCCGCGCATCCTCGAGTTCGGTCTGCGCCGCGGCGAAAAGAATCGCGCCGACATTACCGACGCGCTCTCGATCGCCCTGATGGAACATCTCAACTCGCTCGAACGCAATCTCGCGATCATCGGCACGATCGCCGTCATCGCGCCGTTCGTCGGGCTGTTCGGAACCGTGCTCGGCATCATTAAAGCCTTCCAAGACATCGCGCTCAAAGGAAACTCGACTCCCGCAGTCGTGGCGGCCGGCGTTTCCGAAGCGTTGATCACGACCGCGAGCGGTCTGATCATCGCCGTCATCGCTGTGGTGTTCTTCAACTACTTCAAGTCGCGCATCAAGAACTACAATCAAGAGATGATCGTCGCGGCGAACCAGCTCGCCGAAATGCTGCACTTCCACAATACCGGCTCGCCGATTCCAACGGACCTCTACCAACCGCCGAAGACGGCGAAGTAATTCGGCAAGGGCAGGGCACGACCCGTGGGACTGCTTTCGGCTAAGCAAGACGAAGAGGTGATGGCGGAGATCAACATCACGCCGTTCACCGACGTGCTCTTGGTTCTCTTGATCATCTTCATGATTCTGGCCGCTCTGGTGGCGCCCCCCGGTTTCGAAAAAGAGCTGCCGAACAAGAACAATGCCAATCAGACCAACGAGAACAAGAACAAGAACGACATCGAAGTAGACGTCAACAACAAGGGCGTGATCTTCGTCGACGGCACGAAGACCGACGTGGTCGGCATCTATCGCGTGATGTACGACGAGTCGAAGAAGAAGCCGCACCACCACGTCGCGATCGTCGCGGATGCGAAGGCCCCTTACGGGATCATCATCCGAATCCTCGACGCCGCAAAAGAAGCCGGCCTCGAAGACGTCGGTTTCGTGACTTCGTAGCGCACGGAGGTTTGAAGGAATAGCGTGGCGGTTTCTACAGGCGGAGGCGAAGATGAGGTGATGTCGACCATCAACATCACGCCGTTTACGGACGTGTTGTTGGTCCTGCTCATCATCTTCATCATCCTGGCATCGGTTACCAAAGAGCCCAAACTGCCCGATGCCAAAAATAAAGAAAAAGTAACGGCCTCGCAGATCCTCGTGCGAATCGACGAAAAGAACAACATCTCGATCGGTTCCAATCAGGTTTCCATCGCCGACGCGAAGGCCGCCTTCGCCCAAGTGCAAGACCAAACGGATCATAAATTCAAAAGCGTCATCATCAAAGCCGACCCGCACGCCAGCTACGGCGTGATTCTGCAGGTGATGGATGCGGCAAAATCGGTCGATCTCACCGACTTCGGACTGGCGAACCACGTCGAAGGAACGCCGGAGGGGCAGAGTCAGTAGTTCATGTCTGCACCCGAACCCAAACCCCCGAAGAAAGAATCGCGCTACATCACGACGAGCGAGCGCGTCGGCGGTTACATCGGCTGGGCGATCGTCCTGTCCATCGTCATCCATTTGATCCTGGGCGCGTTCTTTCCGAATCTGAAGAATCAGCACGAAAGTACGGAAGTCGAGAAGGTCTCGATGACCAAAAAGATTCGCGTGCGCGTTCCGACGCCGCCGCCCCCGACCCCGACCCCGCCGCCGACCCCGACGCCGCCGCCGCAGACGACTCCGCCGCCCAAAAAACAAGTCGTTCAGCCCAAACCGCTCAAGGTCAATCTCGTCAAGACGACGAGCAAGAGCGCAGCCGGCGTATCGACCGAGCATACGGTCAGCCAGCCGAAGACGGGGAGTGAAGGCGGCGTTCCGGCAGGCACCGGCACCGCGCCGGCCGCCACTCCCAGCACGCCCAAGCCGGCCTGCGCAAATCCCAACGTCGAAGCGACCGTGACCAATCCGGTATCGCCGGAGT
>DASXDV010000116.1:0-33239 GCA_036490465.1 Candidatus Tumulicola sp.
GATCGTTTCGGAAGTCTTCAACCTTCAGTCTCTGCCGGGCTACCAGACCGGCGGCACCGTACACTTGATCGCCAACAACCAAATCGGCTTCACGACCGATGCGATCGACGCGCGGTCGACGCGCTACGCCTCGGACCTCGCCAAAGGCTTCGACGTCCCGATCGTGCACGTCAATGCCGACGACGTCGACGCGTGCATCGCGGCAGTCCATCTGGCCGTCGACTTCCGGCGCGCGTTCGCCCGCGACGTGCTGATCGACCTGATCGGCTATCGGCGTTTCGGTCACAACGAGCAAGACGAACCCGCGTACACTCAGCCGCGAATGGCCGAAAAGATCAAAAATCACCCCACGGTCCGCGAGCTCTTCGCCAACAAACTGATCAACCAAGGAACGCTCACCGCGGAACAGTCCCGCGCGATGGTCGATGCCGCCAACGAAGTGCTGGGCGAAGCGCGCAAGGGCGTCAAAGGGGTGCTCGCGACGCACGTGCAGGGCCGAAAAATGGCCGGCAGCAACACGTTCGACGGGACGGTTCTACGGCCGGTGGAGCGGGCGCAGCTGGTCGCGTGGTCGGACGCGCTGGCGACCGTTCCCGAGAGCTTCGCGCTCAACCGCAAGCTCGCCGCCCAGTTCGATCGCCGGCGTTTGGCGATCGCACAAAAAGGTACCGTCGATTGGGGAACGGCCGAGTCGCTCGCATTCGCGTCGCTGCTGGCCGGCGGAACCCCGATTCGGCTCACTGGCCAAGACACCGAACGCGGGACGTTTAGCCATCGCCACGCCGTCTTTCACGACCCGGGCAGCGGTGCGACGTGGATCCCGCTGCAGCACCTCTCGCCCTCGCAAGCCTCGTTCGAAATTCACAATAGCCCGCTTTCCGAGTATGCGTGCATGGGCTTCGAATACGGATACTCCACGCAAGAGCCGAACGCGCTCGTGCTGTGGGAAGCGCAGTACGGCGACTTCTTCAACGGTGCGGAGATCGTAGTCGATCAATTCGTCGCGGCCGGCCAGGCGAAGTGGGGCCAAACGACGCGTCTGACCCTACTTCTTCCGCACGGTTACGAAGGTGGAGGCCCCGAGCACTCCAGCGCGCGGCTCGAACGCTTCCTGCAGTTGGTGGCCGAAGGAAATCTGCGGGTCGCGTACCCGTCGAACGCGGCCAACTACTATCATCTCCTGCGCCTGCAGGCCCGCTCGCCGATTGCCGTTCCGCTCGTCGTGATGACGCCCAAGTCGCTTTTGCGTGCCGAAAGCGCTTCGGGAACGCTCGACGAATTGGCCAACGGAGCGTTCGCTCCGGTGATCGACGATCCGCGCGTCAGCAATCGAAGCGCCATCGAACGTCTGATTCTCTGTAGTGGAAAAATCTATCACGACTTGGTCGCACACGCCGGCGCCGGCGAGCTGCGTAAAACGGCGATCGCCCGGATCGAGTTGCTGGCGCCCTTGCCGGCGGCCGAGATCAATCGAGCGATCGCCGGATACCCCAAGCTCAAGAAAATAGTGTGGGTCCAGGAAGAGCCCAAAAATATGGGCGCGCGCGCGTTCGTGCGGCGCCGGCTGCTCGAGAGCAAGCGGGACGGATTCGACATCGAGTACATCGGACGCGGCTACCGCGCGAGCCCGAGCGAGGGTTACGCCGGTCAACACGCGGTCGAGCAAGAGCGGATCGTCGCGACGGCTCTCGCGGAATAGGCGGACCGCTCGCGTGGCTTCTGGCGAAACGCCGCGAGAGCGTGGCGAACGGCTCCTGCGAGCGATCGACGGCGATCGGGTGGCCGACAACCTGCTGCGCGCCTACGAGGACGTCGCCCCCGATTTCACCCGGTATTTGATCGAATTCGCTTTCGGGGAGATTTACGCGCGTGAAGGCGACTTACGCGCCCGCGAGCTCGTCGCGATCGCCTCGCTGGCAACGATGGGCGGCTGCGATTCGCAGCTCGAGACGCACGTTCGCGGGGCGTTCAACGTAGGAGCGACCGAAAGCGACGTCGTCGAAGCGGTCATGACGTTGATTCCGTACGTCGGCTTCCCCAAGGCCCTCAACGCGATGGCCATCGTCAAACGCGTCGTCGAGCAGCGGCGCACGGCTACACCGAGGAGATCGTTATGATGCGCGTCCCCATCGCGGCGTTCGCAATCGCCGTTTGCCTGTCGTCGCAGGCGGCCTTGGCCGCCGCTCCGGCCGGCTCGGCGAATCGGCTCGCGTATCCGCCGCCGCCCTCGGACGGCACGGTGAATACCTACTACGGAACCCAGGTCGCCGATCCATACCGGCCGCTCGAGAGCATCGACGCACCGACGACTCGCGCTTGGGTGGAGGCGGAGTCCGCGTTGGCCCGCAGTTATCTCGATGCGATCCCGCAGCGTGCGGCGATCGCGTCGCACCTTCAGTCGATCGTGAACTACGAACGCTACGGGCTTCCGTTTCACATGCGCGACCAATACTTCTACCTTTACAACAGCGGATTGCAGAATCAATCGGTGCTCTATACCATGCGCGGAATCCACGGAGTCCCGCGCGTATTGATCGATCCCAACGCCCTGTCCACCGACGGCTCGGTCACCATCGGCGGCGAGTCGCCCAGCTGGAACGCGCGGTTTTTGGCCTACTCCACGCAGTCCTCCGGCTCGGATTGGCAAACTTGGCACGTGCGCGACGTTGCCACCGGCAAAGATTTGCCCGATACGCTGCAATGGAGCAAGTTCGCGAGCGCCGCGTGGCTCCCGGACGATAACGGGTTTTTCTACGAACGCTACCCGGTGCCGTCGGCGGGCGAAACGTACAAAGGAGCGCTCTACGATCACGCGGTGTATTTCCACAAGCTCGGAACGCCGGAGTCGGACGATCCGCGCTTCTACTATCGGCCGGAAGATAAGAACTGGCTGTACGGCACGCAGGTCACGGAGGACGGGCGCTACCTCGTTCTTACGGTTTCGGCCAATACGTCGATCAATACGCGGATCGGCTACGTCGACCTACGCGACCCCAAGCGCACCGTGCGCGAGTTGCTTTGGAAGAACGATGCTCAGTGGAACTACGTTGCTAATGCCGGACCGATCTTCTACTTTACCTCCACGTTGAACGCGCCGAACTCGCGCGTGGTGACGGTCGACGTGCGCCGTCCGCAAAAGGTGCAGACCGTCGTCGCTCAGGGGGCCTTCGCGCTGCAAGCGGCGTCGCTCGTCGGCAAGCGCCTCATTCTATCGTATCTTGCCGACGCCCACTCTGCCGTGAAGATATACGACGAGCGAGGAAGGTTCGTCCGAAACGTCGGGCTGCCCGGACTGGGCGACGCCACCGGTTTCGGCGGATTTTCGACCGACCGATCGACCTTTTACACGTACGCCGGTTGGACGACCCCGCCGACGACCTACCTGTACGACGTGGCTTCGGGCACGAGCTCGGTTTATCGCAAGCCCCGCATCGCTTTCGATCCGTCCGAGTACGCGACCGATGAGGTTTTCTACCGCAGCAAAGACGGAACGCGCGTTCCAATGACGATTTCGTATCGAAAAGGAACGCCGTTCGACGGCAGCGCGCCGACGATTCTTTACGGCTACGGCGGATTCGACATTCCGATGACGCCCTATTTCTCGACCGCGATCGCGACCTGGCTGCAGATGGGGGGCGTCTACGCGGTGGCGAATATTCGCGGCGGGTCGGAGTACGGCGAGGCCTGGCATCGGGGCGGAATGCTGGGCCACAAGCAAAACGTTTTTGACGATTTCATCGCGGCCGCCGAATACCTGATCGCGCGCAATTACACGTCGACGCCGAAGCTCGCAATCAAAGGCGAATCGAACGGCGGGTTACTCATTGGGGCGGTCGAAACGCAGCGGCCGGATCTCTTCGGCGCCGCCGTACCGGGCGTCGGCGTTCTCGACATGCTGCGCTTCGATAAGTTCACGATCGGCAATTTCTGGATTCCGGAGTACGGCTGCTCGACGTGCGACCAGTCCGACTTCGAATGGCTCGCCAAATATTCGCCCTACGCCAACGTGCGACCGAACACGACGTACCCGCCGACGCTCATCATGACTTCGGACCACGACGATCGAGTTTTTCCGGCGCACAGCTTCAAGTTCGCCGCCAAGATGCAGGCCGATCAAGCCGGCAGCGCGCCGATCCTCTTACGGGTGCAGCTCAAGGCCGGCCACGGAGGAAGCACGACGCTGGCGCAGAGCATCGACTCGACCGCCGATATCTACGCGTTCCTCGTTAAGAGCCTGCAAATGGAACTTCCGGCGAATTTTGGGAGCGCCGGCGGAACGCCGCAACCTTGACGCGATTGCCGCACCGCGACATCGAGCACCAGCGGCGAAGGCCCGCGCGCGAAGAATCCAGGAAGGGCCGTGCGCAGCCGGCGCCTTGGCAGGTCCGCAGCGAACTCGCATTCCGCGCGATCGTTTCGACGACGTCGCGGGCGATGGCCGCCAGCGCGGCTCGTACCGGATCGGCAGCGCTGCGCGTCGCCGACCCGTCGGCACGCAAGGCCACCACCGGGGGCTCGTCGGCGGCGTAGCTGTTGACGGTCGCGAGGTCGCGGGGCGGCAGCTGCCCGCCGCCCTGCGCGGCAGCGACGAAGCACCGCTGCGCCGCCGCTTGCAGCAGCTGCGCGTCGGCAAGGTCTTCGGGCCGCACCGGCGGTTCGAACGAGAGGAGCCCGAACCGAACCAGGACGGCCGCGAGGACGGAACGGTTTTCTAGGGCGAACGCTACAAAGTCCAAACTAGACGAACCAAGCATCGTAACCAGTTTAGCCAGTTATCCAATCGATCGTCAATCCTACCGCGTGTCATTTAGAGCGAGCGCCCGAAGCATGCACCTCTGTCATCCCGAGCGGAGGCGCGAAGCGCCGTAGTCGAGGGCCCTTCGACTGCGCGCCCTGCGGGCGCTCCGCTCAGGGTGACAAGGTCCGGCGCTAACTGGTTTAAGCGGTGTCTGGCTCGCGCGAGGGGAACATGGCGGATAGCAGTTCGGCTGGGTCGTCGCGTTCGACGACGAGAGCGCGGTTGTCCGATCGCACGAAGCCGCAGCGAACCATGGAATCGAAGAGGGCGATTAGCTCGTCGTAATATCCACGATGGTTGAGCAAGCCAATCGGTTTATCGTGAATGCCGAGTTGCCGCCAACTGAGGATTTCGCAAAGCTCGTCCATCGTGCCGAAACCTCCCGGCAACGCGACGAATCCGTGGCTGAGATCGGCCATGAGCGCCTTGCGGACGTGCATGCTTTCGACGACGTGCAGTTCCGTGAGACCGGTGTGGGCGGCTTCGGCTCGCGCGAGCGCCTCGGGAATCACGCCGATCACTTCGGCGCCGGCGGCTAATCCGGCATCGGCGAGGACGCCCATCAAACCGATTCCGCCGCCGCCGTACACGATTCCGAAGCCCGCGCCGGCAAGCGTGCGCGCGGTCTCTCGGGCCACGGTCGCATACGAGTCGTCGTTGCCGAAGCTGCTACCGCAGAAAACTCCGATGCGACGGTGCATCGGCAAGTCGCTTTAGCAGTGGGGCGTCGCGCGCCTGCCGAAGCGCGCGCCATGCCAGCCACGCGGCGCCTCCGCCCGCCGTTACCCGCCGACGGCGTCGTACGAATCCTGCGCGAACGCCGTCGCGCAAGTTCGGTAAGCGTCGTCACCGGCTTGCTGCCCGCGGAGATCGACGAGATCGCCGCGCTCCTCAAGCGTCATTGCGGAAGCGGCGGCACCGCCAAGAGCGGCGTGGTCGAGATTCAGGGCGACCACCGCGAAAAAATTGCCCGCTGGTTCGTCGACCGCGGGCGAAAGGTCAAGCTCGCGGGCGGATGAGCGCGTCGCTTCCGGGGCCGAGCCGTTTGACGACCATGCGGCGTTTGCTGCCCATGCCGTTTCTGAAGTTCGTGCCGTTCCTCACGGAAATGACGCAGCGCTACGGCAACCTCTTCGCATTTTCGGTTCCCTGGAGAAGCTACGCGTTCGTCAACGAGCCCGACGCGATCAAAGAGGTCCTGGTGACCCAGCAGCACGCGTTCTCGAAGTCGTTTGGAACGCGCATGCTGCGCCATCTTTTAGGCGACGGCCTGCTGACCAGCGAAGACCCGTTGCATCGCCAAATGCGCCGGATCGTGCAGCCGGCTTTCCATCGCGAAACCGTGGCGCGATACCTCGAGCAAATGGAAGGGGCGGCCGACGAGTTCGCGCGCGAACTGCGCCCCGGCGAACCGTTCGACGCGCACGCGGCTGCCACGGCCCTGACGTTGCGGATCGCGACCGTCACGTTGTTCGGCAGCGACCAAAGCGACGCGACGGCGCGCGTCAGCGGCGCGCTCGGCCTGATGATGCGGGAGTTTCCCTACGTGCTGCTGCCGCTGGGCGAACTCCGGCGGCGCCTGCCGCTTCCCGCGACGCGGCGGTTCGACCGAGCCAAGAAATCGCTCGACGAGATTATTTTCGGCTTGATCGCAAAGCGTCGCGCGCAGCCGGTCGCGTCGGGCGACGCGCTCTCGATGCTTTTGGCGGCGCGCGATGCGGAGACCGGCTTTCGTCCGGACGACGCGCAAATTCGCGACGAAGTGATGACGTTATTCATGGCCGGACACGAAACGACCGCGAACTTGCTGGTCTGGACGTGGTATCTGTTGTCGCAGCATCCCGAAGTCGACGAACGGATGGGCGCGGCGGCGGCACGCGGCGATCGCGGGTTCGTGGACCGGGTCGTTCGCGAGAGCCTGCGGCTCTATCCGCCCGCGTGGGTCATCGGGCGCGAAGCGCTGCGCGACGTCACGCTCGGCGACGGAACGAAAATCGCGAAGGGGATCACGGTCTTAATAGCGCCGCTGCTCTTACACCGGAGGGCGGAATTCTTTGACCGGCCCGAGCGCTTCGATCCCGATCGCTGGCTTGGCCCCGAGCCGCCGCCGTTTGCTTACCTGCCCTTCGGCGCCGGCGCGCGGCGCTGCATCGGCAACGAATTTGCGCTCAACGAAGCGGCGATCATGCTGGAGGCGGTCGCCGGCCGGTACGGCTTCGCGCTCGAGCCCGGAGCGCAGCTTCGCGCCGCTCCGCTGGTAACGTTGCGGCCGGCCGGACCCGTGCCGATGCGCGCCGTCGCTCGGCTGCCGCTGCCTCAGGTGCAGGCGCCGACCGGATGAGGTTCGGCGGCTGGATCCCAGAGCCGCTTCGTCCAGCAATTGCCTAACAACGAACAGTAACAGAGCCGCACGTCGATCCGGCGCGCGTCGGCGATGACGTGCCGCGCGAGAAACGACCCGTCGACGCGCAGCAGCTGCAGCTTCGCGCCTGCCGGTACCACGTCGCCGCGAAGGATCGAGCTGACGGTCAAGCTCGTCTTTCCGTGCTTCTTAGACTTCGACTCTTCGCGTTGGGCCTCGAGGCGCTCGGGTTTGACCGCGAGCGCCAGCGCCGGTTGGGCGGTTGGATTCGACGGGACGAGGATCGGTTTGCCGTCACGCGTCACCAGCGCGCTGCGAATCAGGGCAGGCCCGATCCCGGCGTTGCTGACGCTGAGCTCGAAAACGCCTTCGCCCGAACTCGTAATGAAGGTCAGGTACGGCCATACCGTCGCGCTGAACTGCTGGCGGATCACGTAGGTTTGGTACGCAGACGCGCCGGCCGCTACGCCGCTGATCAGCAACGCCAGCAGCGCGACGAGCAGGTCGAAACGAAACCGCCGTTCGTCCATGCGTCGCTTAGGCGAGGACCAGTTGTTCGTCCCCGACGCCGGCGCGCCGCACCGCTTCGTGGATCATCTGCTCCTGGATTTCGCGGACGGCCCAGCGCGCCTGCGCGTCGGCCGAGAGCTGGTCGATCGGATCGAAATACACGAAGGCCTTGCCGGGCTTCACGCTCGGCGCCGCATAGACGGCGATTCCGTTGTCGCGGTCGTAATATTCGTAGGAGTGCACGTCCCGCTTCCCGCCGCCGCCGGGAGCGTCGCAGACGAAGGTCGGGGTGTTGAAGCCGGCGGTGCTTCCGCGAACGAACTTCTCGGTGTCGGTCGCGGTGTGAATCGTCGTGCGCAGCTCTTCCACGCCCTTGACCATGTCGTGCATGTACACGTAATACGCGTGCACGTTGAGATAGCCCAGGCGCTTTACGAGCAGCTGCATGCGCTCGCGCGTGTCGTTGACGCCGCGAATTAGGACCGACTGGTTGCGCGTAAAGATGCCGCGTTCGAACAGAATGCGCATCGCCCGCTGCGTGATCCACGTGATTTCCTCGGGCGCGTTGAAGTGCGTGTGGAGCACGACTTCTTTGCCCATTTTCCGTCCGCGGTCGACGACGGCGGTAATAGCGTCGAGCCATTCGGCGTGGGTAATGATCTTCATCGGCATGATCGCCGGGCCTTTGGTCGCGAAGCGCATCCGCCGGACGTGTGGAATGTCGAGCAGGGCGTTACCGATCAACTCGATGTTTTTGGGAGAAAGCTGGTACGTGTCGCCGCCGGAGATGACGATGTCTTCGAGTTCGGGGCGCTCGGCGATGTAGGCAAACGCGTCCTCCCACTGTTTGGGCGTTTTGGCTAGGGCCACTTTGTCGACCGCTTCGGTGTCGGGACCGATGGCGTAGCTGCGCGTGCAAAAACGGCAGTACACCGGACACGTGTTGAGCGGAAGGAAGAGCGCTTTGTCGACGTAGCGATGCACCAGACCGGGGACCGGCGAGTCGGCTTGCTCGTGAAGCGAGTCGAGGGTCAGACGCGGATGATCGGGCAGTAGCGCCGAGGCCAGCGGCACGAACTGGCGCCGGATCGGATCGCGGATCGGATCGTTCCAGTCGATCAGCGAAATGGCGTACGGCGAAACGCGGACCGCCATCGGCGCCTGCGCGAAGCCGGCTTCCGCATCTGCGAAGAACTCCGGCGAACAGACGTCCTTGATCGTCGCGAGCAGCTCGGTCGACGTCTTCACGGCGTTTTTTTGCTGCCAGAGATGGTCGAGGAACGTTCTTTCGTCGACGCTCTCGTAGGCGGGAATGTGCCGCCAAAACTCGCCTTGCTTCAGGTTCTTGTATTCGAACTGGTCCGGCTCGGCCGGCGGTTTGAGATGGCGGTAAGCCGTGTCGTTCATGGTTCGCTCCTCGCGTACTTTTCACTAAAATAGGCGCGTACTTCGGGGTGGTCGCGCAACGTTTGCAGGGCGGTGTCGGCGTGGCCCGCCGCGTAGCCGTTTCCGACGATCATCGTGACGTCCCGGCCGACCCCTTCGGCTCCGAGCGCCGCCGCCGTGAACGACGTGGCCATCGAGAAGAAGTAGACGGTGCCGTTCTGCTTGGTGCACAGAATCGATGCCAACTCGGTATCGGGCACGTTGACGCAGTTGATCGTGACGTCGGCGAGACCGGGCGCCGCCGCCGCAACCTTTTCGGCGACGTCGAGCGCGTCGCGGGCGTCGGCGACGATCAGATCGTCCACCAGTCCGGCGCGCAGCAGCAGCCGCGCTCCCGCGACGGATGCGTCGGGAACGATCCCGATCACGCGACCGGCCGGTCCCACCCTGGCTTTGGCGCGTGCGCAAGAGAGCATGCCGCTCTTCCCGTCGGCGCCGACGATGGCGACGGTCTGTCCGGGCGCGCACAGGCGTGCGACCTGGGCGGGCGCGCCGGCGACGTCGAGCACGGCCAGTGCGACGCTTTCTTCGATATCCGCCGGCAGCTTGGCCCAGAGCCCGCTTTCGAATAGAATCGCGCGGCCGCGAATCCAGACGCGTCCGGTGGCGACGTCGACCCGGGTTACCGCTTCGAGGTACAACGGCGTCAGGGTCAGCGAAACCAGCGATGCGATCCGTTCGCCGGGACGCAAGTCGATCTTCTCGCGCAGCGATTCGCCGATCTCGACCACCGAACCGATGAACATTCCGCCGCTGCCCGTCACCGGATTGTGCTGCTTGCCGCGGCGCGCGACGATATCGGTAACGTGATCCGCAATGCGTTCGGGTGCACCGCCGCACGCGTCGGAAATTTGTTTGAACGACGCGGAATCGATGTTAAGCGTCTCGACGTCGCAGAGGATCTCGTTTTCGAACGCGACGGGCGTGTTGTCGATCCGCCACGCGTTCTGGGGCATCGCGCCGGCCGGCTCCAGCACGCGATGCGTCCCGAGTGGGTGAACGCGGCGCTTCGGGGCGACGTTCACGAACGCACCGTGATGCCGCCGCGGTCGTACGGCGTCGTGAGGACGATCGTGGTTCGCGTGCGCGCCATTCCGGGCATGCCCTTGAGCCGCGCGAGTAAATCGTCCAGGTGCTTGGTGGATCCGGTCACGACCTTGCACACGAACGTCTCCTCGCCGGCTACCGAGTGCACCTCGCAGACTTCGGGCATCTCGCCGAGCGTGCGCGTGAACGCGTCGTAATTGCAATCGGGCGCGGTGTATAGGCTCACGAACGCGGTGAGCTGCAAGCCGAGCCGCTTGGCGTCAAGCTGGGCCGAATAGCGCTGGATGTAGCCTCGCTGCTCCAGGCGCTTGACCCGGTCGTGGACGGCCGGGGCCTTGAGCCCGACGATCGAGCCCAACTCGGCAAAGGTAGAGCGCGCGTTACCCTGCAACGCGTCCAGGAGGCGTAGGTCGAGATCGTCGAGTTCTTCCGTCGTAGCTATCATGTTCGCCCAGGAGTGATATTTGCCGAACAATATTCGGTCATGCAACTATAGCACCAACGATTTATTCGGCGCAAGGGCCCTGGTTTGCTTAGGCTGGGCGATGGCGGCGCTGCTGGGGGGCGGTTGCTCGCAGGTTGCCGGCGGCTCGGCGGGTCCGGCCGAGACCGTCCGGTTTGCGATTGCGGCGGATCCTCAAACCCTCAACCCCCTGTTCCTGCACCCCGATGCCGCGTCGGTCGAGGCGCAGCTGGCGAGGCTCGCGTTCGAGCCGTTCGTCGACCTCGACGCGCACGGGCGTCCGGTAGCGGCCCTTCTCGCCACGATCCCAACGGTGCGCAACGGGGGAGTCTCGCCCGACGGCCGCACGATTCGCTACCGCCTGCGCCCGAATCTGCGTTGGAGCGACGGGGTCGCGCTCACCTCGCAAGACGTCCTATTTACGCTGCAAGCGATCCTCGATCCGCGCAATCCGGTGCGCTCGCACGAAGGATACGATCTGATCGATCGGACGCAAGCGCCCGATCCGCGAACGGTCGTGCTGCACTTGCGGCGGCCTTGGGCTCCCGCGGTGGCGACGTTCTTCTCGTCGGGCCTCTCGCCGCAGTTCGTCCTTCCGGCCCACGTCTTGCGGTCGCAAGGCAACCTCGCGCGCAGCCCGTTCGGCGCGGCGCCCACGGTCGGCGACGGTCCGTACCGGTTCGTCGCGTGGCGCCGCGGCGAGGGGCTGCGCTATGCGGCCAATCCCGAGTACTGGCACGGTAAGCCGGCGGTCGCACGACTCGACGTCCGAGTCGTGCCGGATCCGTCCACGAACCTGCTCTTGCTGCAGTCCAACCAACTGGACTGGAATCTGGTCGCGCCTTCGCAATTGGCCGTGCTGCGCCGGCAGCCCGGAATCGCGTTCGTTGCCGTACCGACCGCGGTCGTCGCGGGAATTGCGTTCAATACGCGCCATCCTCCGCTCGACGACGTTCGAGTTCGCCGCGCGCTGGCGATGGCGATCGATCGCGATGCGATTTCGCGAAAAATCACGCTCGGCGTCTATCCGGTCACCAATATGATCCAGCCGCAGTTCTCGTGGGCCTTCGATCCCGCAGTGCGCGAGCCGGGATACGATCCGCGCGCCGCCGACGCGCTTTTCACGGCCGCCGGCTGGGTGCGCGGACCGGACGGCCTGCGGCGTAAGGGCGGACGCCCTTTCGAACTCACGTACGTGCAGTTTCCGGAGTCGGCGACCGGCGTCCGCGTCGCGACGACGATTCAAGCGGAGCTGCGCGAACGAGGCATCGACGTTGGCGTGAAATCGGTCTCGAACGCGCAGTTGTTCCTACCGCATACCGGCGCGCTGGCGGCCGGGGCGTTCGACCTCGCGTACGTCCCTTGGACGATGGGAGCCGATCCGGACGACTCGGCGATCCTCACGTGCGCAGGATCCTCGAACTACATGCGCTTTTGTGACCCCGCGGTCGATGCGCTGGAACGCACCGCCCTTGCGACGACCGAGCAAGCGCGGCGCAAGCGGCTGTACGCGCGCATCGGGCGAATCGTCGCCGGCGCCGTTCCAATCCTCTACCTCTTCAATGCCGACTATGCGTATGCGTATCGCACGCGCCTGCGAGGGTTCGCGCCCAATCCTTTCCTGCCCACCTGGAACGCGGCGGCGTGGCGCGTGCGTTGAGCGATTCGCCGCCTTTTGCGGCGCGGGCGGAAGGCCGAGCGGCTGCTTTCGCCGATAAGTACAGCGGTAGCATCGCGTGGGAGACCCAACCTCGGAACGATTGATGGGAGCATAGGTCGTTGATCGAAGTCTTTCTCAAACGCCCGCTCTTTGCCGGCGTTCTGAGTTTCGTCGTTCTGCTGGCGGGTTTGATCTGCATTCCGATCCTCCCGATCTCGCAGTATCCACAAATATCGCCGCCGACCGTCACCGTCACGGCCAACTATCCGGGCGCCACGGCGGCGGCCGTCGTGCGTTCGGTCACCACGCCGCTCGAGATCAACATCAACGGTTCCGACGGCCTGCAGTACATGCAGTCGTACTCGAGTTCGAACGGCATCGCGACGATCACGTGCACGTTCGCGCTCGGAACCGATCCCACTACCGATCAGACCAACGTGCAGCACGGCGTCGACCTGACCCTAGCGCAACTTCCGACCGCCGTTCAGCAGCAGGGCGTCTCGGTGCAGAAGAGCTCCGGGAACATCACCATCGCCGTGGCGATGCTGTCGACCAGTGCGTCCGTCAGCGACGTGGCGGTGAGCAACTATGCCGACCTGAACGTCATCGAAGAGCTCAAACGTATTCCCGGCGTCGGCCAAGTGGAAGTCCTGGGCGATCGCACGTACGGCATGCGGATTTGGGTGGATCCTCACAAGCTGCAATCCAACAACGTCTCGCTCGACAACGTGATCAACGCGATCACCCAACAGAACGCCAACGTCGCTCCCGGAGCCATCGGTCAGGCGCCGACGACCGGCAGCCAGCCGTTTCAAATTCCGATCGACATCAACGGCCGGCTCACGTCGCCCCAGGAGTTCGCGCAGATCGTCGTGGCCGTCCAGCCCAACGGCGGCTACATTCGGCTCGGCGACGTAGCCCGGATCGAGCTGGGCGCGCAAAATTACGTGACGTCGGCGCGATACAACGGTCAGACGTCGGTCGTGCTGGCAATCGAGGGCGAGCCCACCGCCAACTCGCTCCAAATCTCCAAGAACGTCCGCTCGACCATGGCCCGCCTCAAGGGATACTTCCCAAGCGGCATGGATTACGCGATCGCGTTCGACACGTCCGATTTCGTTCAGGCGTCGATCAAAGAGGTGATCGTCACCCTCCTGATCGCGATCTTGCTGGTCGTGCTGGTGATCTTCATCTTCTTGCAAAATTGGCACAGCACGCTGATTCCGTCGATCACGATCCCGGTCTCGCTGATCGGAACGTTTGCGGCGATGAAGCTGATGGGCTTCACGATCAACACCTTGACGCTCTTCGGGCTGACGCTGGCAACCGGTTTGGTCGTCGACGACGCGATCGTGGTGCTAGAGAACATCGTCCGGCATATCGTCGACGACAAGGTCGACGGCTTCGAAGCGACCAAACGCGCGATGAAGGAAATCACGGGGGCGGTCGTCGCCACGTCGCTGGTGCTGATGTCGGTGTTCGTTCCGGTTGCGTTCCTGCCCGGGACGACCGGATTGCTCTACCAGCAGTTCGCGTTGACGATGGCGGCCTCGATCGCGATTTCGCTGTTCACGGCGCTCACGCTCGCACCGGTCCTGACCTACGAGCTGGTGCACTCCGAAGAACCCAGTAAGAATCCGTTCTTGAAGTGGTTCAACCGCCGCCTCCTGGCGCTGAAGTCGTGGTATTCCGACTGGGTTCCGAAACTGGTCGCACACCGCAAGGTCATGGTCGCGATCTTCGTCGGGGGACTGGTCCTCCTGGGCGTGCTGTTCAAATTCACGCCCCAGGGATTTTTGCCCACCGAAGATCAGAGCTTGCTCTACGTCCTGGTGACGCTGCCTACCAGCGCTTCGCTCGATCAAACGACCGGCGTGGTAAAACGGCTGGAAGCGCTCATGCTCAAGATGCCGCAAGTCGAGGCGGTGACCTCGGGAATCGGCTTCGGCTTCGCCAACAGCAGCGCGAATCAGGCGACGCTGTTCGTGCAGCTCCACCCGCTCTCGCAGCGGCACGGCCTGCAGAGCAGTTCGCTGAACCTGCAGTACCAGCTTTACGAGCAATTTCAAAAGATCCCGGGCATGACGGCGCTGCCCGCGAATCCGCCGGCGATCCCCGGTCTCGGCTCGACCGGCGGATTCGCGATCGAAATCCTCGACATCAACAATTTGGGTCTGCCGACGCTCAATAAAGTTGGCAACTCGATTCTCGCGCAAGCGCAGAACGACAAGCGGCTCTCGCAGGTTCGGATTCCCACGCAGCTTACCGGACCGTACTTGGTGGCGAACTTCGACCGCGCGAAGGCGCTGTCGTTCGGGATTTCGCCGACGAGCTTTTTCAACACCCTCAACGGCACGACCGGCGCCGACTTCGTGAACTTCTTCGATTACGGCTCGCGCTCGTACGACGTCCTCGTCCAGGCCGACGCGAAATACCGCACGAAGCCGCAGGATCTCTCTCGGATGTACGTCGCCAACGCCAGCGGCGACATGATGCCGGCGTCGCAGTTTCTCCATATTACCAACCAGACGTCCAACGTGACGATCATGCGGTTCAACGAATACAACGCCTACGAGCTGGACGGCTCGCCCGGGGCCAGCGCGAGTTCGGGTCAAGCGCTCGATGCGATCGCCCAGATCGCTACGGAACGAATGCCCAAAGGCATGCGCTACGACTGGAGCGGCATCGCGCGTCAGCAAGTGCAGAGCGGGCCGCAGACGATTCTGGTGTTCGGAATGGGACTGCTGTTCGTGTTTCTCGTTCTGGTGGCCCAATACGAGAGTTTGACGACGCCGTTCGTCATCATGATGGCGGTGCCGCTCGCGCTGGTCGGGGCGGTCGGCGGCATCTTCCTCCGGCGGCTGTCCGACCTGCTCGGGATCATGATCCACTCGAAGTTGGCCGGCCACCTCGTCCTCGTGCCGCAAACCTCGAGCGATATCTACGCGCAAATCGGATACGTCATGCTAATCGGCCTGGCGGCCAAAAACGCCATTCTCATCGTCGAGTTCGCGAACCAGCTGCGCGAGCAAGGGCGCGACACGATCGATGCGGTGACGCACGCCGCGGCCGAACGGCTGCGGCCGATCCTCATGACTTCGATCGCCTTTATCTTAGGAATTCTGCCGCTGGCGTTCGCCCACGGCGACGGCGCGCAATCGAGGATTTCGCTGGGCACCGCCGTCCTCGGCGGCATGATCGTGTCGACGGTCATGAATCTGGCGATCGTTCCGGTACTCTACGTGATCGTCGTGGAATGGAGCGAGCGCCGCTCGAAACGCCGCTCGAAGCCCGCGCCGCCGTCCCCGCCGCTGCCGGATCCGCCCGCCGCGTTGGTGTAGTTCGGGGCGCTAGCTCACAACCGCGTCCGCTTCGATTTCGACGACGTACTTCGGATCGATTAAACCCGCGATTTCAAGCATGGACGTGGCCGGACGAATCGTTGCAAAGACTTCCCGGTGGGCGCGCGCGACCGCTTCCCAGTCGCGCCGGATGTCGGTAACGAAAATGCGCGTGCGCACGACGTCGCCCAGCGCCGCTCCCGCCTCGACGAGGGCTCGTTCGATAGTCGCGAGCGCCGCGACGGCTTGGGCGTAGGCGTCCGCGCCGTCGCCGACGGTTCCCGAAACGAAGACCGCCGATCCGACGCGCACGGCGCGCGCGTAGCCGGCCAACGGTTCCCAGCGGCTACCGCTCGAAACCGTTCGTCGCGGCGGCGCACTCATTACAACGCTTTCACCGCCGCGGTCAGCTCGTCGACCGACGCTTTGGCGTCGCCGAAGAGCATCGACGTGTTGGGCATCTCGTACAGCGGATTCTCGATGCCCGCAAAGCCGGAGCGCATCGAACGCTTGAGCACGACCACGTTGGCGGCTTTGTCGACGTCGAGAATCGGCATGCCGTAAATCGGCGAGCTTTGCACGTTGCGGGCGGCCGGGTTGGTGACGTCGTTGGCCCCAATCACCAACGCGACGTCGGTGGTCGCAAACTCCGGGTTGACGTCTTCCATATCGAGGAGCTGGTTGTACGGCACGTTGGCTTCGGCCAGCAGCACGTTCATGTGCCCGGGCATGCGGCCCGCCACCGGGTGAATCGCGTACGCCACTTTAACGCCGCGCTTCTCCAGCCGATCTGCGAGCGCTTTGACGCTGTGCTGAGCCTGCGCGACCGCCATCCCGTAGCCCGGTACGAAGATCACCTTGCTCGCGTAGGCCAGCATGATCGCGACGTCGTCGACCCCCGCGCTGCGAACCTGTTGCGGGCCGCTCCCGCCGGCGGCCGGCTCCGAACCTCCGGCCGCGCCGAACGCACCGAAGAGCACGTTGGTTAACGGACGGTTCATCGCACGACCCATGAGCACGGTCAGCAGCGTACCGCTCGCGCCGACGAGGGCGCCGCAGATAATCAACAGCGTGTTGGAGAGTTCGAAGCCGGTGATCGCGACCGCGAGGCCGGTAAACGAGTTGAGCAGCGAGATCACGACGGGCATGTCGGCCCCGCCGATCGGCAACACGAAGAGCACGCCGAGCAACAGGGCGAGGAGAATCAGGGCGACGTAGCCCCACACCGGCAAGGTTCCCAGCGACACGACGAACCAGACCAGCAACGCGAGAATCGTCAACGCGACCAGGGCGTTGACGATTTGCTGCCCCGGATACGTGACCGGACGGCCGGTCATCAGTTCTTGAAGCTTCAAGAACGCGACGATCGATCCCGAAAAGCTCACCGCCCCGATGATCGCCGAGAGCACCAGCGAAATCGCCACGACGTCGTCCATTCCGACCGACCCGCCGCGCGTTACGTAGAATTCAACGGTAGAAATCAACGCGGCGGCCCCGCCGCCCGCACCGTTGTAGAGGGCCACCATCTGCGGCATCGCCGTCATCTTGACTTTGAGGGCGGCGTACACGCCGATCCCGCCGCCGACGACCACCCCGATCGCGATCGCCCACCAACCGACGCCGGCGGTCGTCACGAGCACGCTCGCCAATGCAATCGCCATGCCGATCATCGCCAACCGGTTGCCGCGGCGCGCCGTCGCCGGCGAATTCAGCTCGTGAAGGCCGTAGATGAACAATGCGATCGCGACCAGATCGGCCAATCCGATCGCAATCGTCGCCGTATCGGTCATTTACCGCCTTCTTTGCCGGAACATTTGAAGCATGCGTTCGGTAACGGCAAAACCGCCGAAGACGTTGATCGACCCGAGCGTCACCGCGGCGATCGCCAGCACCGTCATCACCGGCCCGGTGGAACCGGAACCGAACAGCTGGGCGAGGACGACGATTGCGCCGGCCAGCACGATCCCGTGAATGGCGTTGGTGGCCGACATCAGCGGCGTATGGAGCGTCGTCGGGACTTTCGAGATCACTTCGAAGCCGACGAACACCGCCAAGACCAGGACGGTGAGCAGGCTGATATAGTGGGCGGCGTCGCTCACGCGGCGTTTCCTCCTGTCGGTGCGCTCGTGGCGGTCACGCAAGCGCCCTTGGCGACCTCGTCGTTCATGTCGACGGCGAACGTTCCGTCTTTGATCCACGGCGAGAGCAACGCGAAGACGTTGCGCGAGTAGAGCTGGCTGGCATGATTGGGCATCGTCGAGGGAAGGTTCGTCGTTCCGACGATCGTCACGCCGTTGTCCGAGGTCGCGATTTCGCCGGGAACGGTGAGAGCGCAGTTTCCGCCGGCTTCGGCGGCGAGGTCCACGATGACGCTGCCGGGCCGCATGGCGGCGACGGCGGCTTCGCTCACGAGGACGGGCGCCTTTCGTCCCGGGACGAGCGCGGTCGTGATGACCACGTCGTTCGCACCGATCTGTTCGACCATCCAGGCTCGTTGGCGCTCCTGCTGTTCGGCGGTCAGCTCCTTGGCGTAGCCGCCGGCGCCCTCCGCATCGCCGCCGAGATCGAACTCCAAGAACGTCGCGCCGAGGGAATGCACTTGCTCCTTCACGGCCGCGCGCACGTCGTAACCGCTGACCACCGCACCGAGGCGACGCGCGGTGGCGATCGCCTGGAGCCCGGCGACGCCCGCGCCGAGCACGAGCACCTTTGCCGGCGGAATCGTTCCGGCCGCGGTCGTGAGCATCGGGAAAAATTTCGGCAGAGCCGCCGCACCGAGCAAGACGGCCTTGTAGCCCGCAATATTACTTTGCGACGACAGCGCATCCATCGACTGCGCGCGCGTGATTCGCGGAATCATCTCCATCGCGAGCGCGGTAACGCCGGCTCGGCCGAGACCGGCGACGTAGTCCGGATCGGCCAACGGGTTGAGAAAGCCGACCACGGTGGTGCCCGCAGCGACGGCCGCGACGATTTCGTCGGACGGCCGCCCGACGGTGACGACGACGTCGGCGCCGCGGGCGAGCGACGGTGCGTCGTCGACCAGCGTCGCGCCGGCGCGCTCGTAAAGCTCGTCGGGAAATGCGGCGGCTTTGCCGGCGCCGCGCTGTACGCGCACGGTGGCACCGGATTTCACGAGTTTGGCGACGGTTTCGGGGACGAGCGCCACCCGGCGCTCCTGTAAGGCGGCTTCGCGGGGAACGGCGACGATCATAGGCCAGCGAGATACGGCTCAAGCCGCTCGACTCCTCGCGGTTACATTCCGATCGCGAATAACGCCATGGTCAACACGAGGACGAACGCCACGATACCGCCGAGGTGCGAGACGTGCTCGCGCCGCCAGCGGCGCCCGCCCGTGTGGTAGGCATTGAACAGATCCGCCAGCGAGAGCGCGACGCCCGCCGCCGCGACCACGATCAGAAGCGGGCGATCGCCGAAATACACGGTTGCGCCCAACACGACGGCGATGACGACGTCCCGGATTCCGGTTGCCCGCACGAAGCCGTGGGTCGACTCGGCGCCGGCCGGCAAGCCGTACGCGGAGGCGACCCGGCCGGGGGCCAGCAGCGCCGCGGCGCCCACCAGGGCCAACGCCACCGCGACCAGTGCCCCGACGATCCCCAGCGCCGTCACGCGATCGAGACCCGGTTGCGCAGCGTGCCGATGCGTTCGATTTCGACTTCCATGATGTCTCCGTCGGCCAGAAACTCGGGCGGCGTGCGCGCGAAACCGACGCCCGCCGGGGTTCCGGTCGCAATTACGTCGCCCGGCAGCAGCGTCATTCCTTTGCTGAGCTCGGCGATCAAACGCGGGATCGGAAAGATCATGTGCGCCGTCGTATCGCGTTGTTTCTCAACGCCGTTGAGCCGAAACCGGATGCCCAGCGCTTGCGCGTCGCCGATCTCTTCGGGCGTGACGATCCAGGGTCCGAGCGGACAGGAGTCGTCGAGGCTCTTGCCTTTGAACCATTGGCCGTGTTCGCGCTGCAGATTTCGCGCGGTGACGTCGTTGAGCGCGGTGTATCCGAAGATGGCCGCGGGAGCGTCGGATTCGGAGACGTCTTTGCATTTGATGCCGATGACGACCGCCAACTCGGCTTCGAAATCGTATTCCCGCGAGAGCCCGGCGTTCAGATGCAGGTCGGCGCCGGGAGCGGCCAGCGCGCCGCTCGCCTTGGTAAAAAACGTCGGCACCGACGGCACCTTCAACACGCGGCCGGCCGCGCGCGCGCCCTCTTTTGCGTGTTCGAGATAGTTGCGGCCGACGCAGAACACGTTGCGCGGCGGACGCACCGGCGCTTCGAGGGTTACGTCCGAAAGCGCAATGAGGTCTTCGGGCGAATGCCAGGCGATTCGTTCGTGGGGCGCGAGTTCGATGTATTCGCGCAGCGTCGTCGTGGAGATGGGCCGGATGGCGTCGCCCTCCAGCGCGCCCGGCGCGATCGGCCCGTCGATCGTTCGGTAGGTCACCAAGCGCATGCGAAGCGGCTACGGATTCGGCGAGAACAGCGGGGCCGGGCTGGGCGACGGAGTTTTCTTTCCGGTGATTTGGTTGAGCGAAGGCAGCTTGTCGCGTTGTTGTTGCCGCTGTTTGGCCGCGGCCGCCGCTTCTTTCTTTGCGGTGTCGATCATGACGTCGGCCGCGCCCTCGTCGTTTGCCCAGGTCCCGCCTTTCGATACGAGCGCGATCCGCCGGTCTACGTGATGGGTTTTCGGATCGTAATCGTAGGTCACGCGGTAAAGCCCGACTTCGGCCGAGCCGTCGGCTTTACGGATCCACATCTGAAGGGCGTTTCCGTAGGTTTGGGCGTTGAAGGTTCCGTACTTCGTGCCCTTACCCGATTTGATGCGCACGACCTGACCCTTCTTGTTAACTTCCACGACGTATTCGGCGTGCAGCTTCTCCTTAGGAAATTGCGGCGGCGGCACCGCGATTCGGTGCGGCGAGCCGCTCGGGGCCGGCGTCGTTGCGGCGATCGCGGGCGCTGCCGCCGAAGCGACGACCGCAACGAATGCGATCGCGAAAAGTCGTGAGTCGGTCATACGCTCCTGCGCGCTTTACGCGCGTTCGGCAAGGCGACCTGCCGGCCGTGCGAGGCGGTCGATGGCGGTCGGCGAAACCGGCAACCGTGGCTTTTCGCACCGCGATCGCGCTCTTGCTCGCCTTGACCGTCAGCACCGTTTCGGCCGCGGCGGGACGCCCGATCGTGGATCTGCATCGTCTCGACGCGTACTTTGCCCTATTCGCGGCCGATTCTAACGTGCCGTGGAAGACGACGACGGTCCGCTTGGATACGTATTCGAGCGCGCCCGTGCATTTTGCCGTCTATCGGGTCGATCCGGCCGACGTTTTGACCGCCGGATCGAACGCGCGGCCTCGTGCGGTGGTGACGCGCGGTCTCAGCGCGGCGTCGTCCTTCGATTTCACGCCGCCGGGCGGCTATCAATTCCAGTCCAACGAAGTCGACGTGCGGCTCGGGTCGCGCGAAGGATTTTTCGTCGTCGAGGCCAGTCGCGGCGACGTCGGCGAGCAGGTATGGATCAATCGCTCGCGCGTCGGTCTGATTTCGAAGGAGACCTCCGGAGAACTCGTCGTGTACGGTGCCGATCTCGGCACGGGGCGGGCGCTCGGGCGAATGCGCGTCCAGTTCGTCGTCGACCGGCGCTTTGCCACGCTCCTTACCGACGACCGCGGGATCGTTCGCTGGACGCGGTCGCCGCGGCCCGTTTTCGCCTTGGCGCAATGGGGCGACAGCTACGCGTTCTTGAGCTTGTTACCGCAGCCGCCGCTTCCGGCGACGATCGTCGGCATCCGCACCGACTCGGCGGTCGTGCGCGCCGGCGGTGCGGTGCGCGTCGTGGGCTTCGCACGCAGTCGCGCGGGTGCCGTCCTGCGGGCGGCCGGCGGCAGCGCGACGGTGTCGCTGCGCAACGGCGCCGCCTCGATCGGCGAACGCCGCGTGACGCTCGACGCCGCGGGCGCCTTCGACGCATCCTTCGCCCTGCCGCTCGACGCGCCAGCCGGCGAATACGCGGTTCTCGCGCGCGTCGGCGGCGGCGTCGGCGGCGCCACGGTGCACGTCGACGCGAGCGCCGGCGGACTCTCGCTGGCGGTGAGCGCGCCGTGCGCGCCGGCGTGCGATGCGGCCGCAGACGTTCCGTTGACGATTCGCGCGTCGCGACCCGGTACGACGGTCCACGTCATGGTGGTTCGTTCGCCGCACGTCTACGCCGGCTACATTCCCGAGGTTACGCCGTGGGCGACGACGGTTTGGTTGGATCGATCGTTGCGCATCGGCTCGGACGGCGTCGCGACGCTGACGATTCCCCACCCTAGCGACGAACTCGGCTCGACTTACGGCGTTCGAGTCGAATCGGGCGGCGCAACGGCGGATACGCGGGTGGTCGTACCGACGTCGCGAGCCGCGATCCGCGTTAAGGTCGATCGCGAGGATCAGAACCTCGGAACGCCGATCGGGTTCGACGTCTACGCACAGGAACTCGATACCGGCCGGCCTCTGGCCGGAGCGACGGTCACCGCTCGCCTCGTCCACGGCGCTTCGATTGCGCAGCAGCAATTGGTGCTCGACGCGGACGGGCACGCGCGCGGAAGCTTCGGGTCCGCGCAACTCGGGACGAACCTCGTCTTTGCGAGCGTCGACGATTCCGGGCGCGCGACCGACGCGCAGGCCGTGCAGGTCGAAGCCCGCGCATCCGACGCGGCGGCGGTCGACCGGAGCAGTGCCGACGTGCGCGTGACGCTCGACCGGCCCGCGTATCGGGCCAACGACGACGTCTCGGTCGCGGCGTCCGCACCCGGAGCGCGCGGCGACGCCTTGATCACGTTGGAAAACGCGCTGGGGACGACGGCGGCCGTCGTACCGGTGAATGCCGGCCGCGCGGCGGCGCACTTTCGCGCGACCGATTCCGCCGGCGACCTGCGAGTCGGTTCGGCTTTCGTGGGCGACGGCGCGATGGAATGGACGACCGTGCCCCTGAACTTGGACGCTCCGGGGCGACCGCAGTTCGCGTCGCTCTCGCTCGACCGCGACGCGCAGTTTGCGCCGGGAGCGGCGGCCAACGTGTCGTTACGCGGAGCGCCGCCGGGTGGTGCAACGATGGTCGTGCGGATTAGCCGGGGCGAGCCGTCGGGCAGTGCGGTTTTCGACTCCGCGCCGGACTTGCTCGCGGTCGGAGCGACCGTCACGCAGAACAGCGCGCCGGCCGCCGTCACGTGGCATCCCTGGGTCGACTCGACCGGCAGCCATGCGGCGGTGCTCGGGTTCGTGCGCCGCACTCAGCCGCCGGCCGACGTCGCGCTCGCGCAAGCCGACACCGATGCGGTTTCTTGGAGCGTCGCGCGGGCGAACGGAAATGGCTTCGCGGTCAACATGCCAGTCCAGAGCGGCCGCTATACGATCTCCGTGCTGGATATTTCCGACGACGGCAGCGTGAGCGCCGGCTCTTCGAACATCGTGGTACGGTAGCGTCGTGAGCCTGATGCTCCTCGATACCTACGGCCTGGTGTACCGGGCGTTCTTCGCTCTTCCCGGGCTAACGACCGCGCGAGGGGTGCCGATCAACGCGGCCTACGGCTTTACGATGATGCTCAACAAGCTGGTGGCGGACGAGAAGCCGACTCACGTCGTCGCCGCGTTCGACAAGGGCATGCCGGTCGACCGAGTCGCGTTGTATAAGGAATACAAGGCGCAGCGCACCGCGATGCCGGACGAGTTACGCAGCCAGTTCGCGTTGGTTCGCCGAATTCTCGCCGCGCATGCGATTCCGGTGGTCGAAATGGAGGGTCAAGAAGCCGACGACGTGATCGCAACCCTGGCGCGCCGTGCCGAAGAAGCCGGCGAGCAGACGATCGTCGTGACCGGAGACCTCGACCTCCTGCAGATCGTCAACGAGCGAACGACGGTCCTGACGACCCGGCGCGGGATTACCGAACTCGGCCGCTACGATCCCGCGGCGGTGCGCGAGCGCTTTGGACTCGAACCCGCGCAACTGCCCGACTTTCGCGGCCTCAAAGGCGACCCGTCCGACAACCTTCCGGGCATCCCCGGCGTCGGCGAAAAAACCGCGACCAAACTCTTGCAGGCAGCGGGGTCGCTCGACGCGTTGCTGGCCGATCCGCAGCTCGCCGGCAATCCAAAGCTGCGCGCGCTGGTCGAAACCTTCGGCGAGCAAGCCCGCCTTTGCCGAACGGTCTCGGTCGTGCGTCGCGACCTGCCGCTGAACCTCGATTGGGAGGCCAGCCGCTACGGGACGCCCGACGAAGCCGAACTCTACCGCTTGTACTCGGAGCTCGAATTCAAAACGCTGTTGGCGAAGCTCGCACGTCCGCCCGATCTTCCTTTGTTCGACGAAGCGGTCGCATTGACGGGCCGGTATTCCAGCTACGTCGCCGGCGTCGACCCACCCGATTTCGCACGCTTGGGCCGGGAGTTGCACGCGCTGGCCGAGCGCCCGAGCGTGGCTTTCGCCCGGCTCGGTGACGCCGTCGGAGTAAGCGGCGATCCCGAAACGGGCTTGGCGTTCGCGACGTCGGCCTTGGCGTACCCGGCGGTCCGCGAAGGGCTGCAACGAATCTTCGCGGGTGGCGCTCGAATCGGTGCGTACGACTCAAAACGCGTTCTCCGTGTCATGCTCGAAGGCGGAGTTCCGGAAGCGCGCTTTACCGACGACCCCATGATCGCCTCGCACCTGCTCGATCCGTCGCGTGGATTTGCCGACGTCGAAGACGCGGCGTCCGCCCACCTGCATGCGGGCGTTTCCGCCGAAGCGGCCGCCCATGCCGATGCCGCGCTGCGGCTGATCGCGACGACGCGCCGAGCGCTCGAGGAACGCGAGCAAGTCGAGCTGTACGAAAGCGTCGAAGTTCCGCTGGCACCGGTATTGGCCCGCATGGAGTCGGCCGGCGTCGCGATCGATCCGCGCGAGCTGATCGATATCGGGCGCGAAGTGGACGAAACGGCGGGCCGCCTTCAGCGCCGAATTTACGACTTTGCGGGCGAGGAGTTCAACATCGGATCGCCCGCTCAGTTGGGTCGGGTCCTCTTCGACCGCCTCCAGATTCCGGCAGGCAAGAAAACCAAGACCGGCTGGGCGACGGGCGCCGAAGTGCTTCAAACGCTCGCGCGCGAGTATCCCATCTGCGCGCTGGTGCTCGAATGGCGCGAAGTCACGAAACTCAAGAATACGTACGTCGACGTGATTCCCCAACTCGTCGACCCGCGCGACGGCCGCCTGCACACGGCCTTCAACCAAACCGCTACGGCGACTGGCCGCCTATCGTCGACCAATCCCAACCTCCAAAACGTTCCGGTGCGCGGCGAACTCGGACGGCGGATTCGGCGCGCGTTCGTCGCCGGCGACGGCAACGTGCTGCTGGCGGCCGACTACAGTCAGATCGAGTTGCGTCTGATGGCCCATCTTTCGGGTGACGAGGCGATGCGGCGCGCGTTCGAGGAGGGGCGCGACATTCACGATTTTACGGCCCGGCAAATCTTTGCGATCGGTACGACCGGCGCGGTCGACGCCAACCAACGCCGAATGGCCAAAAGCGTGAACTTCGGGTTGCTGTACGGCATGTCGGATTTCGGGCTCGCGCAACGCCTCGAGATCGGTCGCGCCGAAGCCAAAGAGATCACCACGGCCTACTTCGCGCGCTTCCCGTCGGTCCGCGCCTACATCGAGCGCACGCTGGAAGAAGGCCGGCGCGACGGTTACGTTTCGACCATTCTCGGCCGGCGCCGCTATATGCCGGGTCTGACTTCGGGCAACTATATGCTGCGTTCCGCGGCCGAGCGAGAAGCCACCAACGCGCCGCTGCAAGGCAGTGCGGCCGATCTCATGAAGCTCGCAATGGTCCGGGTGATGGGCGCGCTGGATGCTACCGATTACGGAGCGATCATGCTGCTGCAAATCCACGACGAGCTCATCTTCGAAGTACCGCAGGCCCGTCGCGACGCTGCGGCGGACGTGATCCGCGCGCATATGGAAGGAGCCATGGCGCTTTGCGTACCCCTCGAAGTCACCGTCAAGACCGGGAAGAATTGGTACGACGTCGAGACGCTGCGCCAACCCGAGGCCGCTTCCAATGGGTAATGCGTTGATGCTTGCGACGCTCTTGGCGTTAGCGCCGGCGATCGCGACGACCGCGCCGTCGGGGCTACCGGTCGTCGTGGTACACGCGCCCAGCGCCGACTTGCATCTAGAGGTGGCGCGGACGCCCGCCGACCAGGAGCGGGGACTGATGAACCGGACCGCAATCGCGCCGCATACCGGCATGCTCTTCGTCTTCGAACGCGACGACGCGGTCGAATTCTGGATGAAGAACACCCTCGTGCCGCTCGACATGATTTTCATCGGATCCGACGGCGCGGTCCGCAAAATCTACGCAAACGTTCCGGCGCCTTTGCCGTCGCTGCCCGACGAACGGATTCCACGCGAGCCGGGCGTCGCAAAATACGTGATCGAGCTGGGCGCGGGCGAGGCGGCGCGCGACGGCATCACCCAAGGGTCGCGCCTCGTAATTCCCGATCTCGCGCGTGCCTGAACTGCCCGAAGTCGAGACGATCGTGCGCGGCCTCGCCGGCCGGGTCGTCGGAAAGCGGATCGTGCGAGCGGAAGTGCGCTTGCCGAAAATCGCGGTCGCACCGGCGGGCATCGCATTTGGAGACGCCGTCGCCGGCGAACGGATCGTCGGCGTCCGCAGGCGCGGCAAGTACGCCGTTCTCGCACTCGAGTCGGGCAGAAATCTGGTGACGAGCCTGCGAATGACCGGGCGGCTCGTCGTTCAATCGAGGGCCGAGTCCGACTTTCCCGGCACGCACGTCGTGCTCTGGTTCTCCGACCGAACCCGCCTGAGCTTCGCCGACCTGCGGACGTTCGGACGGATGCGCCTCGTGGAACCGGCCGAAGCGTGGGACCTGAAGCTCGGTATCGAGCCCCTGTCGCCAGGCTTTACACCCGAGGCCTTTATGAGTATGCTTGCGGGGCGGACGACGCCGATCAAGGCATTGCTGCTCGATCAGCGGCGCGTCGCCGGCATAGGGAACATCTATGCGTGCGAGGCGCTGTGGACGGCCCGGATCCGTCCGAGCCGACCTGCGAAGGCGTTGACCAAACCAGCTATTCGCCGGTTACACCACGCCATCATCGATGTCTTGAAACGCGCGATCGAAATGCGCGGAACGAGCGTCGACGACTACGTGGATGCCGGCGGACTCCGAGGGGGATTTCAAAACGTCCTCTCGGTTTACGGCAGGCAAGGTCGACCGTGCGCGCGATGCGGCGGCTCGATCGTGCGGACGGTTTTGGGACAACGCGGAACTTGGTGGTGTCGTCGGTGTCAGCGGTGACGTTCGCAAGTAAAAAAATAATTACGTAAGGTAGGAAACTCAACATCACAACGACGCAAACCGTTCCAGCTCATTCTGAAGAAGAAGATCAACTCGCACTCGAACAGCAACTCTACGAAGAATCGCTGAAGGTCCTCGACGAAGGCCAAGTACTCACCGGCACGATCGTTCAGAAAGATAAGGACGAGTTGCTGGTCGACGTCGGCGGTAAATCCGAGGGCGTTCTCCCGTTCCGCGAGCTTTCGCTCGCCATCGATCCGCGGCTCCTGAAAGTCGGCGATACGCTCGAGGTGATGATTCACCGCATCGACGACATGGACGGAACGTTGTTTCTGTCCGAGCGCCGTGCCCGCGCTCTCAAGACGTGGGAAAAGGTGATCGAAGCCCACGAGCGCGACGAAGTCATCGAAGCGACCGTGACGCAGGTCGTCAAGGGCGGCGTGCTGGTCGATCTCGGAATGCGCGGTTTCGTACCGGCTTCGCAGATTCGTCGTCAGCCCGTCGGAAATCTCGACGAGCTGGTCGGCCAGCGGCTGCGCCTCAAGGTCATCGACCTCGACCACAAGCGACACCGGGTGGTGCTCTCGCAGCGACTGGTTCTCGAGGAAGAGCTGCAGGCCAAAAAGCAGGAACTGCTCGACACGCTCGAAGTCGGACAGATTCGCGAAGGTGTCGTCGTTCGGCTAGCCGATTTCGGCGCGTTCGTCGACCTGGGCGGCATCGACGGCTTGATCCACAACAGCGAACTGTCGTACGCGCGGATCAAACATCCGTCGGAAGTCGTCAAAATCGGCGACGTCGTCCAAGTCGAGATCATGAAGTTCGACCCCGAGGCCAAAAAGGTCAGCCTTTCGCTCAAACACACGTTGCCGGATCCTTGGGACGAGCACGCCGATAAACTGTACGAGACGAACAAGCTGACGGCGCAGGTCGTCAAGGTGACGCCCAACTACCTCTTGGTCGAAATAATCCCGGGCATTCTCGCGATGGTTCCTAAAGGCGAGTTCGATGCGGCGGCGCAGTACGCTCCGGGTCAGGAGATCGAAGTAACGCTCCTGACGATCAATCACACGACGCGCCGGATTACCGCTTCGATTCAGCACGTCGCCGACGTGCCGCCCGAGGAGATCGATCGTTTGGTCGTGCCCGAGATCGACGCGGTGGCGGCCGTTCCGGAGGCCCTTCCCAGCCAAGAGCCCCCAGTTCCCGAAGCGGCGCCCCCCGTGGCCCCGGCGGAGTAGTTCGCGGCTCGGGTTGCCGGACGAGACGGCGTGCGCGTCGGGCTGACGGGCGGAATCGGTGCGGGGAAAAGCGCCGTCGCGGCCCTGTTCGAAGAGTTCGGCGCGCTCGTCATCGACACCGACCGGCTGGCCCGCGAAGCGGTCGCCAACGATAGTGAAGGCCTGCGCGAAATCGCACGGGCCTGGCCGCAAGTCGTGCGCGACGGGGTACTCGACCGCCAGGCGTTGGCGGAGATCGTTTTCGCCGATCCCTCCGCCCGCGCTAGGCTCGATGCGATCGTGCACCCGCGGGTTCGCCGTCTCGCGCTGGAACGCGAGAGACTCGCGCGTCCCGGCCAACTCGTCGTGCACGTCGTCCCGTTGCTCTTCGAAACCGACTACGCCGCGTTGGTCGAACGATCGATCGTGGTCGTCGCGCCGCTCGCCCAGCGAATGGCCCGGATCCAAGCGCGCGACGGCCTCGAAGAAAGTCGGATCCGAGCGCGCGTGCGCGCGCAAGTCGCGCCCGAAGAGGCGCGAACGCGAGCGGACCTCGTCATCGAGAACGATGGCGGACTCGATGCGTTGCGGACGCGCGCCCGAGCCGTGTACGACCGGCTGACCGGCGCCCCGCCCTAGCCCTTTGCCGGCCCGACCAACCCGCCGGGCGCCCACCCGTTCCTGGGAGTTTCATAAGTTTACCTAGCGCTCGTATGGGAAAGGTAGGTCTGTACCCAGTCCTACGCTTGAGAATGAGGTTTCCACACAAGATGGCTACGCAAGAACCCGGCCAGTCCGGTGGCATGAGCGTCCGCGAAGCGGGACGCCGCGGCGGCGAACGCGTGAAGGCGAAATACGGCTCCGAATTTTACGAAGAAATCGGCCGCAAGGGCGGAGAAGCGACGAAGACCAAATACGGCCCCTCCTTCTACGAAGTCATCGGGCAAAAGGGCGGCCAGCGGCCGAAGCGCAGAACCGTTTCGTCAACCTAAAAATCACTCCCATCCGTGATTCGTAAGGACCGATGGCTGAAAAAACGAACGACAACGCGGCAAAACGCGAGATGTCGGTGCGCGAGGCGGGCAAAAAAGGTGGCGACACGGTGCGCGATCGCTACGGTTCGACGTTTTATGAGGACATAGGACGTAAAGGCGGCAAAGCGACGCGCGACCGCCACGGCGTCGAGTTCTACGAATCGATCGGGCAAAAAGGCGGAAAAGTCGTCAAAGAAAAATACGGCTCCGACTTTTACGAAGAAATCGGCCACAAAGGCGGTCAGAAGGTCAAGAAACTCATCGCCGAAGCCAAGAAAAAGCTCAGCGAAGAAAAGCCCTAGCCCGCCCAGAAAAACACGTTGCGTAGCCGGGTCGCAACGCGCGCTGCACCGCTGATTCTTAAGTAGAAGCCCCCGCCCGCCTGAGCCGTAGATGCGTCATGACGGTGACGAAGAGCCCGCGCTCGCCTAAGCCCTTAGACCCGTCACGATGGCGTGCGATCGAGGAAGAGCCGGCGCCCGCCTGAGCCGTAGATGCGTCATGACGTTGTCGGATTGAGGAGCGGGCGCTCGAAGTTTACTAACCCGTAAACGAGGGCGCCCGCGACGAAGAGCCCGCGTCCGCCTGAGCCCTTAGACCCGTCACGATGGCGTGCGATCGAGGAGCGGGCACCCGAAGTTTACCAACCCGTAAACGAGGGCGCCCGCGACGAAGAGCCCGCGCCATCGGGCCGGGTCTAAGGGGGTGGGGCGGGGCGTTCTTTGTGTAGATCCACCTGCCCGCCGACTTTCCCCAGATGAATCGTGTTGGCGTCGAAGTCGACGGTTATTCCGTCGAGCCGCAACGTTTGTCCGTTGGTATGGACGTACGCGGGATGCGTCATGCGCAGCAGCTTCGCATCGTTGGTCCAGGTCACCAGATCGGTATCGAAGGCGCGTCCTTGGGGATCGTTGATGCGCTCGACGTGCACCTTGCCGATGGCGGTGAAGTCGAGCGATTGGATGTCGAGCTGAATGTGCTCGGCCGAGATCCGTAGGTACGGCTGGCCTTTACGAAAGACGATGCCGTTACGCACGCCGTCGACGCTGCCGGAGGTTCCGTCGGGTGAAAGTTTGGCATGATCGTAATCGAAGGTCCACGACTTGGTGGTGATCCGGTTGTTGAGGACGTGGCCGCCGTGCAGCTCCATCGAGATCGACGACGGCGGCGGCGGAGCGGTGCCGCGCCCGGCCAGCACCACCTCCACGACGACCCACGTCACGAACAGCACGCCGGCAGCGACGCCCAGCCGCTTGCGCAGGAGGCGGCTACGGTACCACATCGCCGTTGCGTCGCGGGACGAGCAGCAGGACAAGGTAGAGGGCGGCCAACGCGAGCGCGACGACCGTCGGGCCGATTTCGCCGAAAAGCGTCCAGACTCGCGGACCGACCTTCCCCTGGATCGCGATCCGTTCTTCCATCCGGCTGCGTGTTTGCCAAGTGCCGTCGGGCGCGATGATGCCGCTGATGCCGGTCGCGGCCGCGCGCACGACGTACGCGCCGCTTTCGATGGCGCGAAGTTGCGCGATCTGCGCGTGCGCGTACGGTCCCGAGGTCGTTCCGAACCACGCATCGTCGGTGCTGATCACCAGAAGTTGGGCGCCGCGGCGCAGTTGGGCGAAGGCTAGGTCGGAGAACGTCGACTCCCAGCAGATTAACGGCGCGAACGTCAACGCCGTACTGCGATAAACGCCGTCGACGTGGCCGCTGCTGAAGCGACCGATGAGTTCGCCGGCATACGGCAGCCACGAAAGCGACCTTCGTAACGGAAAGGTCTCCGCAAACGGCACCAACTGGCGCTTGTCGTAGAACGCAAGCGTCCCGTCGGGTTGAAAGACGAACAGCGAGTTGTATTCCTGGCCGGCGAATTCCCGAAGGCTACCGGCGACGATGGTCGCGTGCGAAGCCGCCGCGAGCGCGAGGAACCGTCGCATGAGAACCGGATCGAGTACGGTCGGTATCACGGTCTCGGGCCACACGATGAGTTTGGGCTTGCGGGCGGCCGCCGCGCGCGTCATCGCTTCGTAACGCGTCACCGCCAGATCGAGCGAATTCCATTTCAGCGATTGCGCGATGTTGCCCTGAATCGCAGCGACTTGGATCGTCGGCACCGGCAGGCGCCGCGCAGGCCATGCAAACCATGCCGTCGTCGAGAGTACCGCGAGCGCGGCGAATGCGATTGCGAGCGGCCGCCAAGTGCGCCGGCGCAGCGCGTCGGCCAAATATGCGCCGGCAACGCACAGCACGAACGTTATCCCATACGTGCCCGCGTATGCGGCGATCGCGCGCAGCGGCGAGTCGGCTTGGGTGTAACCGAGCTGATAGAACGGCGCGCCCAACTCGCCGACCGATCGCAGCCAGTCCGCGACCGCGAATCCGGCGGCTCCAGCCAGCGGCGCAAGTTCGGGTCGTGCGTAGCGACACGCTAGCGTCGCGAGAATGCCGGCCAGCGCGAAGAAGGGCGCCTCGAGCAGAGCCGCGCCGATCATCAGAAAAGGGCCGAACGGTCCGATATAGCTGCCGACGGTGTGGCCGATCCAGGCGAAATCGATTGCGAAGAAGATCATTCCCGCCAACCAGCCGAGCGCTGCCGCCCATCTCCAGGAAGCGCCTTGCCACGTCCAGAACAGCGCCGCGGCCCCAAACGGAGCGAGCCACGCGGCGCCGAACTTCGGAAAAGCTGCGGCCAGAGCGACCGCGGCAATGACGACGATCCCGGCGTCCCGCAGTCGTGACGAGGAAAGCATGCGAAGATTAACTTTCGGTTTCGTAGTAATAGCGGCGTTCATCGTTGCGGCGTGTGGGCGGCAGGTCACGCCGAACCCTCCCGGTCTGGGAGCGGGCGGCGCACTTCCCGGCTACATGAGCGTAAAGTTTGACGTGAACGGTCAATTCAACTTTTCCAGCTATCAGTATTGGGTGGTTTTCAATACCACCACGAACGGGCTTACGCCCGATACACATCCCTTCCAGAACAACTGGGCGGCATATTCGTCGGCCCTCGAGGTGGCCGGCGTCGGCGGCGCGACCTTTGCGCGCGCGATCCAATTCGTGAAGAATCCGAGCAATCCCAAGATTCCGCCGCAATTTATCGCGGTGGGCACGACGCCGCAGCAGTTTCAGTACACCGCCAACAGCAACGGCACCGGCACGGAGTTCACGATTCTCTTCCAGCGCTCGATCTTCAATAGCATCGTTTCTCCCGCCCCCAGCCCGACGCCGATCGCCAGCGTCTGGCGTTTCAACGCCTTTACCACGCAAGCGAACCCTTCGAACCAATTGATCTTCATCGATTCCATGGGTGCGGGCGGTCCGGTCGATCCGCAGTGGAATTCGCCGCCGATCGACACGCGCCAGTGCAACGATCAGACGTTCTTCGCGCTTTCGAGCGGCTTGCAGATCGATCCGCCGGCGCAGATCGCCAGCATCGAGATCGGAAACAATCCGAGCCCCGCTCCCACCTGCGGTTCGAACGGCCCTTCCAGCTAACGCTCCGTTATCGGTTAGAAGTTAAACGTCGACGGAATGATCGATCCGGCTTGGCCGATCGAGAAGGCTTCGGTTTGGTTTGGGAAGGCCAAAAGGCTCAACCCGACGCTGACCGACTGCGACGCCTCGCTGTACAGCACCTGAACTTGGTAGCAGTTTCCGATCGTCCGCGTATAGTAAATAATCTTATTGGCGAAAAACTCCGGACCTTTCCACTGCAGATCGGTGACGAACTGGATGGAAGCGTCGCGGCCGAACGGGGTCGATAGCTGCAGGTTCGTCGTCTCGAACCCGAATCCGGGGCCCGGAATGAACGAGCCGCCCAGAAGCACGACGGAGCGCGGGGACGGACGCATCGTAATTTGATAGCTTACCGGTTGAGCGATGCCGTCGAAATTCGTGGAATAGCCGAGCGCGACCGAATACACGTCGTCGTTAAAGAAGCGAATCATGTCCTGAGCGTTCTTCGTGTTTTCGGTCGGCTGCTGGTCGATGTATTGA
>DASXDV010000148.1:0-6193 GCA_036490465.1 Candidatus Tumulicola sp.
GTACGACCTTCCTCAACAGCTACTTGTCGCGAACCCCATCAACCGCTATTTGATTAACTCGCCGATGCTCCCAAATCTCAAACGTGATGCCGATGGCGGTATCACGCTCTACGTGCAGCATAATTCGCCCGGTGCGACCAAGGAGTCGAACTGGCTACCGTCCCCAGCTGGGCCGTTTATGAATATCCTGCGGATCTATTGGCCTGAGCAAACGGCAATCGACGGTACCTGGAAACAGCCCCCTATGGTACTTGTAAACTAACAGTGAGCCACTGGAATTAGCCCCTAAACGATTAGCCCCTGACGGGATGGCGGTTCACTACACCGTTCACTACACAGAATCGGTCACCGAGCAGTTTCCCGTTCCGTCATCCGCGCAAATCTCAATCGAGCCGCCGTTGACCGAGTCGACCGTTAGGCCGGCAAAGTCAGTCGCAGGGCAATCTGCGTTTGAAAAAGGTGCGCGACCTTGCCTTTAGAAGTGCCGATGCCGCCGCATGAGGGATTTTTGAATATAAAACGTTTCGCGGTGCTATTGGTCGCGGTGCTCGTAACCGGTTGCGGCTCACCAGGTCGAAGCGGGGCGATCCTGCCGTCGCAACGCGTCGTCTCAACGGTTGGTGAAATTACGGCAACGGGACGCGGGTTCGTGTTTACCTGCCAGAACGCGCTCGCCTACGAATGCAGGGTCTATAACAGCACCGGCCATCTTTTGCGGACGAAGAGGAAAGAGCTGGTGGACCCGCAGGGCGTTGCCGCCGGTAGTGACGGACTTCTTTACGTCGCCAACGAGGGTGCCAGGAACGTGCTGGTTTATACGGCTGCGGCCCGCGCGATCCTACACGCGCTCGATAACGGCGGCAACGTACCGATCGACGTCGCCGTCATCGGCCAAACCGTGGCGGCATCGAACTTGCACAACGTTACCGTCTTTCGTCCCGGCGCAACGGAACCCAGCCGAACACTAAAAGATGCAAACGTGTTTCAAGGGAGCGGCATCGCATTCGATCCAAGCGGCAACTGCTTTTGGAGTTTCACGAACGAGCAATTGCATCCGCAAGTGGACGAGTTTGCCGGCTGCAAGGGCAAACCGGTTACGGTGCCCATCACTGAAGGTTCGGCCACTGGCCTCGCATTCGACGGCAAAGGAAACCTTTGGTACACAAGCTCGTCAACGCAAAAACCCGGCGTGTATCGCTGCAAGGGAACGCGCCAGTGCGGAATCGCCTTTAACGAGTTCGAGGACCCTACATATATCAACTTTTCACATGACTTCCGCCACCTCTGGGTAGCCGACCCCGGCAGCAACGCGCTCTTTGAAATCGACGTTGCAAACGGCAACGTCGTTCAAGAAATCACCGCCGGGTTAACGTTTGACAATCCGCCTGCCGGCGTGGCCGCGGCGCCCGGACCGTTGTAACGCTGGGCGAACGGCTGAGACCGTCCGAGAAGGGTTTCGCCTTCTCGGCTCGGTGATTTGCGATGACCTTCGTTGATTTGCGATGACCTAAGGAAGACCGTCGATCGGCAGGACGGCCTTCAGTCGCGTTCTTCGCTGAGCCGCTCGTGCGGCGACTTGCTGCGCTGAAGCTTTGGTACGACATTGCGGTAGAACGCTTGAGTAACCCACCTTTTGATCCCGAGCATCTTCTGCGAGAGCGTCGACGCGAAGTCTATGAGCAGGAAGCGATCGGCACGCTCACCGTTCTCGTTGATATTTTTCTACTGGGAGCGCCACGCGCGCGCGTTTGCGTTCATAGCGACTTGCGCAGGAGCAGCTTTTGGCCAACGGGCTGCTCCGCGAGCGCCGCTTGTTCGATCAGCTCGTCGCCACCGTGTCTGTGGCCGCCTGACGCGTTGACGGGGTTCCTCCGCTTAAGAGACGGTGCTACGACAACGTTGACCGTGGCCTGCCTTCGCCGTCGTTCAGAGACAACTCTAAGCCTCGCGTACCCAATGCGGAGGCGCCGTAGGCCGATGCGCAAAATCGCCAGGACGCCCGGGCGGAAACCGGGAGCTTGGGGCGTCAACGTTAAAGTCGCGATCGTAGAGGGACGGGCTGCTAACGTCGGAAGGCTACTCAGCTATGCTAGCCGCACGGCGCCACGTGCCTTTGTTGTTTTGATCTTTAAAAAGGAGACCTGAAAGTGAATCGTTGGATCTTCGCGGCAATTGTTTTTGCGATCGGCGTCATCGGGCCTGCTTCGGCAGGAACGATGTATCGTGGCCTGCTCCAGCCCGACGTTAAGGTCGGCACGTCCGTGGGCGGTTTCATATTCGCAAACGGCCACGTTCTGGAGGGAAACACGTTCACGTCGCAACGGACGGCAACAGGCGAATACGACATTACTTTCAAAGGGCAATTCGGTCACGAAGGGTGCGGGGCTCTGGTGGCCAACGGCTGGAAAAAGGCGGTACTCATCCGAGTCCTACCCCGGGTTTGTTCGCCGAATTCATTTTTCACGGTAGAGATTTTCGATCCGGCGACAGGCCAACCGACTGATGCCGAATTTTAATTTGTAGCAAGTCAAGAGAACTTTCCCTAACGGGAGCAAACGGTTCAACGCGGCCAGTTCAGCCTCGAAATAGGCGCCCGCGTTTATAGTGAAATTGTGGACGACGCGTTCGGTCCCATCCTTGGACTAGTCGCACGCTAACCCCGTGTTATCCGCTAGCGGTGGGTGCCGCTCAAAGACAGACAGCCCGTGCGAGCACGTTACTGATGCCGCTGTAGACCGACCAGCCCTGACCCGCTTTGGTTTTTGGGAATTCGGCGGTTGGAGGTCCAGGGAAAAATGACGAACCCTGGGCGTCTCCCATGCTTCCTCCGATAACGGTCGGAGCTGCGCTCGGACAGCCCGCTAAAACGTGTCCGGGATATTGGCTCGGTCCCCAGACGTTGATTACGCGGGGTGAGATTGCATACGTGGTGCATGCGGCCCATGCTTTCACGGACGGACGTCCGCCGGCCGCCCAACTGTCGTTACCGGTCTTCGGATAGACCGCCGCTTCATAGCTTTCGTCGACGGCGTAGCCCATGATCAGCGTGCCGTTGGTAGGGCAGCTCGCGAATACTTCTTTCTGCCCGGCGGGCATCTTATAAGGGCCGACCCAGACGAAGTTGCTGGCGATGCTGTTCCTTGCGCACGATGCGTACGCGTACACTGTCTCGCTAGGTGTGCCGACGGTTGCCCAACCGTTACCACTTGGCGTGCCGGTTCCGACGTTACCGCCATCGGCAGTGGTAGATCCTCCGGCGATCATCGTCCAACCGGTTGGGCAGGTTGCAACGACCCGCCCGCTGTTCGACGTTGCTAAAATCCACTTGAGTTGGCGTGCCGAGATGTGACGTTTTAGGCCCTTGCTGGGGAGCGTCTCAAGCCTGGCGGGTGGTATCGCGTTTGCCGGTCCGCCACCGTAATCGGGGATTGCGTTGGGCAACTTCCCGACTTCCGCGGTAAATGCGCGCGACGGCGGAATATTCGCCGGTGCCGAGCATCCCGTCACCAGGGCTGAAGAGAGGACCAACACAACGATGCTCGTTCGTCCGGAGTAGCTGAGCCGGCGCATCAGGAGCCTAAGCCAAGATATGTGGATTGCACGATGCCTCCCGCAACCTATCAAGTGGCTAACTTGGGTCGACGACGGAAAAAGAGAGACAAGTATTCTCCAGGAATCATGGTCGCCCCGCGCGGACGCGGCGCCTTCGTCGGGCGGTGCAGGGTCTCTACCAGGCCCGAGGTAGTAGCGTATTTATGAGCTACCGCTTGCTTTCTGTATGCGCGATTTCGTGCGCCTTCGCGTTGACGTTCCAATCCCCCGGCGCCGCAGCGGCGGCCACCGGAGCGGCGTTGAGCTGGTCGCCGTGCCCGGATGTGCCCGGCACGGAATGTACGCGCCTTGTCGTTCCGGTCGACCCGGCCAAGCCGAACGGCGACAAGTTGACGATCCGCTTGGGCCGCGTGCCGGCACGAGACCAGGCCAATAAGAAGGGCGTGATCGTTTTTCTCCCTGGCGGACCGGGCGCCGGGATCGGCGCGATCTTCGGGGGCGATAACCGGAAGGCCCAGCATGTCGACGAGCTCAGCCGCAACTGGGATCTCGTGGTATTCGATCCGCGGGGCATCGGAGAGAGCAGTCCGATCCGCTGCTCGCCGCAGGCGGTCCCCTCGCCTCCGCCTCCCTCGCTGCAGCCGCCAGAGCGGGAGTACTATGAGAACGTCACCCGCTCGAACGCCGCATTTTTCAAGACGTGCTTTGCGCAGAGCGGCGAGTTAATGCGACACTTGTCCTCGGCCGACACAGCTGCCGACGTCGAGCAGATCCGCCGGGCGTTGACGCCCAACGAAGGCCTGATTGCCTATGCGGGCTCGTACGGATCGGCATACGGGCAGGCGTATCTCGAGCGTTACCCGGATCGCGTCAAAGCGATGGTCTTAGACGGCGTCGTCGATCACAGCATCGATTTCCCGACATTCGTCGCCCGCAACGTGCGTTCGGTCGATGACGAGTTCGACCGGATGGTGCGCTGGTGCGCGGCGACGGCTTCGTGTGCGTTGCACGCCGCCGACGTCGGCGCTGTCTACGATGACGTTGCGCGCGCTCATCCCGAGTTAATTCCCGTCGTTTCGCAGTTGCTGGCGGCCGGAAGCGACCCCGAATTCGGCTGGCCCGCGCTGGCAAAAATGCTCGCTGCGGCCAAAGCCGGCGACACCGCGGGATTCGAAGAGGTTCGCAAAGCGACGACGATCGCCGGCGGCGCGGATCCGAGCGTCGCCGCTGGGAAGAGCGGTCTCTTCTCCGGCGTAATTTGCGCGGACTACGGCGCGCAGACCGACTTCGATGCGCTCGTTACCGACGGGCGCGCAATTGCCGGCGAGGCGCCGCGCTTTGCCTGGAAATTCTGGGACTATACGCCCAACCTGCGTGCCAGCGTCGGCGTCGGCGATTGCGTCGGCTGGCCGCTGGCTGCGGAATATCCGCCGCACCGGCTACGCGTTGGCCTGCATCCCAACGTTATGGTCGCGAATCCAACGCACGACCCGGCGACGCCGCTGGCCAACGCGCTCTCGGTCTGGCTGCAGATCCCGCAAGCGCGGCTGCTCGTCGCCGATAGCGACGGTCATCAGAGTTGGATCGTTTCGAAGTGCTCGTTCCAGGCCGAAGAGCGCTTTCTCGGCGACCCGCAGAACTATCCGTCGGTTACGCTCTGTCCGCTCGGGGATCAGCCTTGACGTTGGTATAGCCGGCCGCCATCGCGCAACCACGCCACGCGCCCGTCCGGGCCGCGCACGAAATCGCTGCGATTGTGCTGCCCGTTGGTATCCGTCGTCAACACGTACTCGTCGCGATAGAACGCAAGCGTGAGATCGAGGTCGCCGGTCGCGCGTAAGGCGCCTCCCGATGCGCGCAACTCGACGTTGAGAGCGACGGGTTTCGCCGGTGATCCGTCCGGGGGAATCGTCCAACCGACGTAGCGGCCTTCGTACGGCCGTAGTTGCGCCGCCGAACGTTTCTCGGGCTTCGCCGGCGGATTGCTCAAGCCAACGAAATGTTCGAGAGCCCAGTTCGAGCGCGTCAGTTCGTTGATCAGCATCGGCCCCGTCGTCGAATTCGTTAAGGTGGTCATGGCAAAGCCGCGCGACGGAATGAAGAAGAAGTCGGAGTTTTGGCCGGCCCACGCCCCGCCGTGCTGGAAGATCGGTACGCCCTGCGCGGTGCGGCGCACGAACCAGGTAACGCAGACGCCGTCGACTTCCATGCGCAGGGTTCCGCCCGGGCCCGGATTGGAACGCATGGCAACCAGGGTTTGGCGCGAAACGATGCGTTTGCCGTCGTGCGCCGTGCCGTCGCTGAGGTGAAAGCGGGCGTACCGCAGTTGATCGCGTGCGCTCGAGATCAGACCGCGGTAGCGTCGAGCGGACGCGGAAACCACCAGGTGGCCGGGTCTACGCTCGGGATACCTTTTTCGACGACGTGGGAGGCGGTGATGTTGTAGCCGATCAGCTCGTCGGTAAAAAATCCAGTCCGTCCGAGCCCCAGCGGCGCGAGCACGAGCTTGGAGATGGCCTCTTCGTAGGGCATGCCGGTGACGCTCTCGACCACGCGCCCGGCCAAATCGATCGCGGCGTTGTTGTACGCCAAGACCTGCCCTACCGGCGTCAGCTGCGGTAGCTGAACCATGGCCGCCACG
>DASXDV010000158.1:0-10168 GCA_036490465.1 Candidatus Tumulicola sp.
GCCCTGGCTGCCGCAGGCCGCCAGCACCGCGCTCGCGACCACAGCCGCAGCGATCCTAGTGAATTTCAAGAAGTAGTCCCTCCAACGTTTTCCTGCTAAAAGTGAGCCGTCACGTTCCGCATGGCGCGGATCGATCCTTCAGTCTCCTTCTATGACGAGAACGCGACCACCGCCGCAAACGTCCCGCCGCTTCACCTTTCTGAAACGGATCCTCCCGGCTGGAGATACCGGTTCAGCCAGTCCCCGATGAGATGGAGCCGCTCGACGCGGTGGATCGGCGAACCCGTCCGCGACAGGTCGTGGGTCTCGTTCGGAACCGCGACGTACTCGACCGTCCGCCCCAGAATCTTCAGGGCCGTGAACTCTTGCAGCGTCTGATCGATTGGCGTCCGCGTGTCCAACTCCGAGTGGAGGATCATCAGCGGCGTGTGCACGTTGGCGACGTACGTGAGGGGCGACATTTTGGCATACTGCGTGCTGGCCGGATCCCAGGGCGGCCCCATCGAGTAGTAACCGCCGGCGAGCCCGTTTTTCCCGGCGAAGTCCGCTGCCAGATTCTCGCTCTGCAAAAAGCTCACGACGCGCTCGGCCACGGCGGCCTTGTAGCGATCGGTATGCGAGATGACCCAGAGCGTCGCGTATCCGCCGTACGAACCACCGGTCACGCCTAGGCGTGAAGCGTCGACGTCCGGCCGCAGCGCCGCCGCGTCCATCACGGCCTGCACGTCTTCGAACATCGCATCGCCGTAGTTGCTTTCCAAGGCTTCCTCAAACGCGTACCCGTGTCCAGTACTTCCGGCCGGATCGGAAAAGACCACGTTATAGCCCAGCGACGTATAGTATTGAAACTCCATGAAGAACGAGTCGCCGAACTGGGTCTCGGGGCCGCCGTGAATGTTGAGGATCGTCGGATGCTTCGTCCCGGCGCTTCCGGTCGTCGCCGGCATGAACCACGCCTGGACCGTAAATCCGGCCGGATCCTTCACCGAAAATTCCTGCGGAATCGAGAGCTTGACCGACGCGAGATAGGCGTCGTTGACGTGGGTCAGCCGGCGCGTTGCCCCGGTCGCCACGTCGACCACGTACGCGTCGGCGGGATGCGTGAAATCGCTGTAAAGATACGCGGCCGTCTTCCCGTCGTGCGAGACCGAGCACGACCACGCTTCGCCGTGCGGGCTCGTCACCGCGGCGAACGTCCCGTCGTCGAGATTCAGCGTGCGCAGGTTGGCGTATCCCGGGCCGTCGACGTTGAGCAAGGCGTGCTTTCCGTCGGGCAGCGGGACCCCGCACAAACCCCCGCCCTCCTTCATGTCGGCCAGCAAGCTGTCGCCCCACGCAATCTGGTTCTTCGCCACGATTTCGTGCGGATCGCTTCCGTCCAGCTTCGAAGAGACCAGCGACGGCAGTCCGGCCGAGTCTTTGACCCCGGCGCGAAGCGTGTAGAAACGCGAGCCGTCGCTGTTGAAAAACAAACCGTAGTCGCCGACCTCCGATGAGGCCATCTTCTGCGGAGTTCCGCCCGCCGCCGGAATCACGTACACGTCGCTCGGTCCGCTGTCGACCGCATCGGATCGAAGCGAATTGAACGCGATCGTCCGGTCGTCGGGCGACCAGGCGTCGAAGCCTTCCGACCACTTTCCGGAGGTCAGTTGCCGAGGATGGCTGCCGTCGGCGTCGACGATCCAAATGTGCGGATGGTCGGCATAGGTGTACCCTTGGCCGTTCCCCTCGAAGAAGAGCGTATCGATTTTGCGAATGTCGGTCTTCTTCTGGTCCTTGCTCGGCTTGAATCCGGCCTTGCCGAAGTCGACGTACGCGTTATCGACCGGATCGCGCTGATTGACCGAAAGCGCGATGAACTTGCCGTCGTGCGAAACGGCCGGGCTCGATACGCCGTCCTTGACGTGCGTCAGTTGAATCGACTTGCGGGTGGCCAGCGTGTAGCGAAACAGCTGCGGTTTTTTCTTGGGCGTCGCACGCACGAACACGAAACTCTTGCCGTCGGGCATCCAGGCGTAATCGCCGTCGCCCTTTCGCCCGGTCACGTTCGCGGTCAGCGCTCCCGTCGCGACGTCGACCAAGTCGATCGTCCGGTCGTAGGTGTTCTTCGGACCGTCGAGCGACGACGCACCGACGAGTACGTGCGTCGCGTCGGGCGAAATCACGGCGCTGTCGAGTAAGGTGAGCTTGAACATATCCTCCGGAACGACCGGCCGCGCGGCCATTGCGGAGACGGTCGAGGCGACCGCCCAGAAACCAAACAATGCGAGGGCGTGCAAAACTTTCACGGGGATGGCGTTTCCGCGCTGGGTGCACGCGTTCCCCGCCACCACGGGCACGGAACGATGAGGCCGCGCCGATGCGCGTAGATCAGAAACGCGGCCGCCGCCGCGATCCCAACGATCAGTGCCACGATGCCGGCTTCGGGCCCGAAACGGCCGCCGGTCAGCGCCTCCGGTCCGCTGATGTGCGCGCGAAACAGCGATTCCTCGATCATGCCCCCGGAGACTTGCGTTCCGAAGATTGGTCCTTCCAGATAATTCCAGGCGAAGTGCAGCCCGATCGGCAGCCACAGGTTTCCGGTAACGACGTAGGCGGCGGCCAGCAGCACCCCGGCTTCCAACGCGATCGCCGCGGCGGCCAGCCACGTGGCTCCGGGATTATGCAGGTGCAGTGCGCCGAAGAGTGCGGCCGAGAGCGCCAGCGCGATCCACGTGCCGGCCCACTGCGAGAGCAATCGAAACACGATGCCTCGCATGAGGATCTCTTCGATCGCCGCCGCCGCCAGCACCGCTAGCGCGATCGATCCCAGGAGGGACGGCGCAACGGCGACGATTCGATAGCTACTCGCCAAAAACAACACCAGGATGACGGTCCCGAACATCGCCGCACCGACGGCGACGCCCACGAGGCCGTCGACGACCGCGTGGCGCGGATCGAAACCAACCTCCGACGGCCGCTTTCCGATCGCCCGTTCGACCAGCACGACCGTGCCAACCGCCAATCCGAGGTTCGCCCAAAGATTGACGAGATCGGGCACGTGCGAACCCCGCAGCGCCATCGCGTAGCCGACCGCCAGCACGACGAAGACGCCGATTTCGACGACCATGCGAACCAACGGTAGGGTCAACGCTCGCCTTGCCATTCTCGCTCTCCTTTTGACGCAGCGCGTTCGCGCGACGGCGGTCGCTCCCCCACGCTCGCCTGCTCGCCGCAAGGACCATCCGACTGAAGGATTTGACAACGTGGAGGGGTGCCGTGCAATAGTAGAGGCTACTCCTGCGCGATCTTTCGAATGCGATCGAACCGCGCACACTACTCGAAAGATTGCGACAACCATTCCCACCTTTGAAAAACTCGGCTTGCGGCCGGAGCTTCTTGCTGCCGTGCGCGACCTCAAATTTACCGAACCCACCCCGATCCAACTCCTCGCGATTCCGCCGGCCCTCGAAGGCCTCGACGTCCTCGCCAGCGCCGAAACCGGCAGCGGCAAATCCGCCGCATTCGGCCTCCCGCTCCTCCAGCGCTTGATGGATAAACGCGCCGGAAAGACGCGAGCGCTCGTGCTCGCACCGACGCGCGAACTCGCCGATCAAATCGCCAAGCATCTCACCCTGCTCGCCAAACACACGAAGGTGAAGGTTGCGGCGGTGTACGGCGGCGTTGGATTCGGCCCGCAAGCCGACGCGTTTGCGCGCGGAACCGCGATCGTCGTTGCGACCCCCGGACGGCTGCTCGATCATCTCTCGCAGAAAACGGCCCGCCTCAACGACATCGAAACGCTCGTTCTGGACGAAGCGGACCGGATGCTCGACATGGGCTTCTTGCCCGACGTGCGCCGGATTATCCAGCGGCTGCCCAGCGAACGCCAAACGCTCTTCTTTTCGGCAACGCTGCCGCCGCAGATCTCCGGCTTGGTTCGCGAAATCATGCGCGATCCGGTGCGCGCCGAACTCGCCGCCAAGGTCGCGCCCGTGCGCACGCTGAGCCAGACGCTCTACGCGGTCCCGCAGGAAAGCAAAACTCAACTCCTGGTGGAGTTGCTTCAAGACAACACGATCTACAACGCGATCGCTTTCACCCGAACGAAGTCGCGGGCTAATCGGCTGGCGGCGGCGCTCCAAAAGCATCGCATCCCGGTCGACTTGATTCATGGCGACCGGTCGCAGGCGCAACGAACGCGCGCGCTCGAAAACTTCAAACGGGGTCGTTTCCGGGTGCTGGTGGCCACCGATATCGCCGCCCGCGGAATCGATATCGCGCAACTCGGTCACGTCATTAACTACGACGTGCCGCTGGCCGCAGAGGACTACCTTCACCGCGTCGGCCGTACGGCGCGGGCCAAGGCCGCCGGCGACGCGATCACCTTCGTATCGACCGACGAAGAGCCGCTGATTCGACAAATCGAATACGTGCTCGGCAAGCGGCTCGAACGCACGCGCAATCCGCTCTTTCCCGAAGCGAGCACCGAACCGCCGAAGCCGCGGGTGGTGTACCGGTCGCGGGTCCGCCGCCGCTAGGCCCAGAAAAACCAGCGGGTGAACGCGCGGACGCTCCTTTGTCTGACGCTGCTTGCGTCCGCCGGCGTCGCCCCCACAAGCGGACGCGCCGCTTCCGATTTGCGCAGCGTCGCGATCGTCATGAGCGCCGGCGTACAAGCTCCGGCGTACGGCGCTCTCCGCCCGTACGCGGGACGGCGGTGGCCGAACTGGGCGTTGCCGGCAGGTAGCCTCACCCCGCACGGCGCGCTGCTGGTGACCGCCTTGGGCGCTTCGTATCGGGCGTCTTACACGCGCGCCGGCTTTCTGAACGCCGGCGACTGCCGGGAGGCCAACGGGATCTCGGTCGTTACGAGCGATCGCCCATCGACCGCGGCGACGGCCGCTGCTTTTTTGGCCGGCCTCGCGCCGGACTGCGACGTCGCATACACCCGCGCGCCGGCCGGCGCCGACCCGATCTTCCATCCGGTCCCCGACATTGCGAAGGCCGATCCGGCGGCTGCCGCGGGCTCGCTGCGCGCGGCGCTCGGCAGCGATCCCAACGGTCTTACGCCCGGCGACGCGGCGTCGCTGGCCCGGCTCGAGGCATTACTCGACTGCGCCGCCTACGACTGCACGCGCGTTTCGACGCTTGGCGGTTCGATCGTCACCGATTCGTCCACCGGGCTCGCGTCGCTGCGCGGTCCCGTTGCGGTCGGCGGCGCCGCCGTCGATGCGCTGCGCGCGGAATACGCCGGCGCCTTACCGGCGCAGAACGTCGGCTGGGGCCACCTCGATCTCGATCTCCTGCGCGACCTTTCGCAAATGTCCGTTTTGCGCGCGCGCCTCGAGGACCGCAATCCGTATGCGGCGCGCGTGACCGCCTCGAATTTGGCGGCGCACGTACTTGCGAGTCTCACCGGCCGCTCCGGCCGCTTGAGCGCGTTCGTGGGTCTCGAAACCAACGTCGCGCAACTCGCCGGTCTCCTCGACGCCACGTGGTCGCTGCCCGGCGACCCGCGCAACGACACGCCGCCGGGCGGCGCGCTCGTGTTCGAGCGCTACGCCGCCGATCGCCGAGCCGGCCGCAAGAGCGACGAAGTCCGCATTTTTTTCGTCGCGCAACCGTTCGGCGCGATGCGCCGCGCCACGCCGGGGTCGCCGGTTCCGGTCACCCGCGTTCCCGTCGCGATCGCAGGTTGCCCCGACACCGGCTGCCCGGTCGAAACGTTCGAGCAACTCGTCAAGCGCGCGATCGATCCCGCCTTCGTTACGCCGGTTTGAACACCATCAACACGAGAATCGCGACGACCATGACGCCGAGGATCGCCGACCAAACGTAACCGCGCACCGCCAACCGGCGGGCCGCCGGACTCCCGACGCCCTCGCCGTCGACCGCGCGAATTTGTGCCCGCAGCGCCGGCGAATACCCAAACGCACCGCATAGCACGGCCAGTACCCACAGCCCCATCGCCCACTGGATCCAGTGCAAGCGAAACGACAAGCCGCCGATCGCGACCATCGCCGCCCCCGTCGGCAACAACAGCACGTACGCCGGGGTGGCGAGCCAGTCGTCCATAAACTTGAGTTACGGCTCCAGTACCAAGCGCGCGCGCGTTGCCGCGTTTACCGCCGCCGGGCTAAACGGCAGCGGCGTCAATCTTCCCGCGATCCAAGCGGCGCTGAGATCGTCGTAGTGACCCGAACCCGGTTCGCCCGACTCGCCGCTGGGGATCGCAATGCCGCCCGCATCCCAGCGGCCGACGTCCCAAACCGCCCGAAAGCTTTGCGAGAAACCCGGCTCTTGCAAGTGGATGGTGTATTCGTCGCCGTCGCCCGGCAACGTCGCTCCGTTGAGAAATCCGAAGCGCAGCGGCGCGAGCGGATGTTCGATTCGAACCGCCCCGGCGCGGCCCCACGGCTGCGGCGGCCGGCCCGCGCCGTAGAGCGCGTCGCGCAAATCTGCCTCCAGATCCACCGCATCCTCGTTCGACCGCAGACGCTCGAGCAGCGATACGAGTGAGGGCGCGTCGTTCTCCAGCCGCGAACGCACGAGGTGTTCGGCCGTCGCCGCTCGCGAGGTCGGCGAAAACGATCCGTTCCAATCGGCCAGCTCGCGCGCGACGGCCGCCGATCCGCCGTCGTCGCGTTGGGCCGCGACGCGCCGCGCGACGACCCGCGCGAGCTCCCGGTCGATTGGCGACACCGTGTCCAACTGCATCCGCGCGAACCACGCCGCGTCGTAGCGGCTGCGGTCGCGGAGCAACTGGGCGATGCGATACGCGCGATACGGCGGATCGAACGTTGCGGACAGCCGGTAAGGATAGCCGCCGCCGTACATTTTGTTATTGGCACTCACGACCACCGCATCGCGCGAGGGCGGGATGGCGGGAAGCCGATCGAACGCAATCGGCGCAAAGCTCCGTCCAACGTCGCGCGCGCGATGGACGTAGCGGCTCCAAGCCGGATCGAGCGGCACGCTGCCCGCCAAGTGATACGCGACCTCGCCGCGATCGTCGGCGACGACGAAATTCTCAGCCGTGCCGCGGTAGCGTGCGAGCACCGCCATCGCCTCGCGCACGCTGCGCGCCCGATCGAGTGCGAGAAAGGATGCGATCGCCGAGCTGCGTCCCAAGTACAGCGGCCAGCGCACGAGCACCATCCTGCCGCCCTGGTTCGGATCGGGTACGCCGAACTCGCGCGCCGTTCGATAGTAGCCGCGCGTCACGTCGCGTGAAAACCGGACGTGAAAGATCTCTGGCTTCCAGTTGCGGGCCGGCAGGGAACCGGCGGTTTCGAAGAAGCTCCCCGCCGACGCGTCGGCGTTGGTCGCGCCCCACGCGATTCGCTCGTTGTGCCCGAGCAGAATTCCCGGCGCGCCCGGCACCGATGCGCCGGCGACGTGCAGCCCCGGCGCGCGCAGATCCTCGAGATACCATAGCCCCGGGATCGTCAGATCCAAATGCGGATCGTTCGCCAGCAGCGCGCGACCGCCGGCGGTGCGTGCGCCGCCGGCCGCCCAGGCATTGCTGCCGGCCCGCGGGTGCGTCGAGCCGCGTCGCGGCGCGGGCGTATTTCCTTCCAACGCAACGACCCGCGGGGCCGATGCGGCGGAGCTGCCACGCAGCGTCACGTCGTAGCGCGAATCGCTCAACGGAAACGTTCGATCGAAACCGCGCGCGCCGCCGCGCTGCCACGTTTGGTTGCGCTCGAGCACGTCCTGCCACGAATCCGCCAGCGCGATCGAGACCGCCAGCGAAACGGCTAGGGAATCCTGTGGTCGCCACGGTTTCGGGCGATACAGCAGCAGCCGAAACTCGACCGGCAACGGTTGCTGACGGATTGCAGCATTGACGCCCGCGCTGAAGGCAACCAATGCCGCGCGTTCGCGGCTGCCGAGCGCGTGCCACTGGCGCGCCGAAACGCCGGCGACGTCGTAGTAGCGCTGCGCCTCATCCATCGCCAAGGCCCGCGGGCCGAGGATTTCGGCGAGCGTTCCGAGCGCGTACCGGCGCGTCAGGTCCATTTGAAAGAGCCGATCCGAGCCTTCCGCGAAGCCTTGCGCGAAAAACAAGTCTCGCTGCGATGCGGCGACGACGTGCGGCACGCCGCGCCCGTCGCGGGCGATCGCCACCCGCGCGCGCAGCTCGGATTCGCGGAACGTTCCGAGCGTGCGCGCGTGCGCGTAAAAACCGGCCAGTATTCCCGCCCCGTAAAACAGCGCGAACGCCGCGCCAAGCAAAACGAATCCGACGAGATGGCGGTACGCGCGGACCGCCGTCGCATCGAAGACGCTCACCGGGCGGCAAAGATCTCGAACGAGATCCTCGCGCTCCCGGGCCGAATACCGCCGTTTTACGTCGCTCGTATGGTTACGCTGCCTCCTTTTCCGCGAGGAACTGCGAATACACGATCCCGGCGATGGCCGCGCCGATCAACGGGGCGACCCAAAACAGCCAAAGCTGTCCCAGCGCCCAGCCGCCCTGCGCGAACAGCGCCGGCCCCAAGCTGCGTGCCGGATTCACCGACGTGTTGGTAATCGGAATGCCGACGAGGTGAATCAACGTCAAGCACAGGCCGATGGCGATGCCGGCGAAGCCCGCGGGAGCGCGCCGGTCGGTGCTGCCCAGAATCACCGACACGAAGAAAAACGTCAGCACGATCTCTGCAACGAGCGCCGAGACCAATCCGTAACCGCCCGGCGAGTGATCGCCGTACCCGTTGGCCGCGAACGTGCCCGCGCCCGTGAACCCAGCCTTACCCGAGAGAATCAGGTAGAGGGCCGCCGCCGCCGCAATCGCGCCGATGCACTGCACGATCATGTACGGAATCACGTCTTTGCCGCCGAAGCGTCCGCCGACCCAGAGACCGAAGGTGACCGCCGGATTGAAGTGACCGCCCGAAATCGGACCGAGCGCGTACACGCCGGTCAGGACCGTGAGTCCAAACGCCAGCGCGACGCCGGCAAAGCCGATTCCGATCGGCACCTTGTCGGGAGTGAGGAACAGCGCCGCGAAAATTGCGCTTCCGCAGCCGCCGAACACCAACCAAAAGGTCCCCAAGAATTCCGCGCCGAGGCGCTTAGCAATGGGCATGTTTGCCCTCCTTCTTCGCGCATTGTATAGCTCGGCGAGCAAAAAGAAAAACCGCCCGGCGTGTGCCGAGCGGTTTCCGCGTCACCGTTGGGGGGAGGGCCCCCGTGGGTTACTTGTTCGTGACGACCGGCTTGGGAGCGCCGACGGTGCCGTTCGAAACGGTCGTGGTCGCCTGCGTCGCCTGCTTGACGGTGGCCTCAGCCTGCTTCTGGGTCTCGACGAGCATCTCGGCGATCTTCAGCGTGTAGGCTTTGCGCAGCTCGAGAACCTGGGCGGCGAAGCCGAAGGACATCTCGACGAGCTGGGTCGGGCTGGGCATATTTTCGAAGGTCGGGAGCGTGCCCGGCTTCTCCGAGAACTCTTTGCCCATCGCGCGGAACTTCTCGAATGCCGAGATCGTGGCATCCTGGCTCTGCTTGAGCGTGGCAAGACCCTCTTGCTGCATCTTGTTGAAATAGTCGGTTACGTTAACGGCCATGGTGTTCTAGCTTCTCTCCTTGGGTGCGGTGCTTCTCGGTGCTAAGTATACCAAGCGCCCGCAGCATCTGTCAACCACCCACCCCTGTCAGGCACAAACGGGCACTGGGTCACTTAGATATTTGTCTCACCTAGCCACGGTAGGGTCTTGCCGTGGTACCATGCGATCATGGCAAAGAAGCTTGAGCGCCCAAGGAAAGAATCGGGCGACTATAACATCAACGCGGCCCGCATTGTGGCCCTGGCTACGGGCGAAAAACTGCCCGCCGCTCCCAAGCCAAAGCTTGTGCCCGCTCCCGTCAAGAAGAATCGCGCGGCCGTAGCACTCGGTCGCCGAGGGGGCCTCAAAGGCGGAAAGGCCCGCGCCGCCTCTCTTACGCCGGAAGAGCGCCGCGCGATCGCCATCAAGGCAGCGCACGCCCGGTGGGGGATGACGGGCGATGAAACACAAGACAAAAAATAAACATCGCCGCCCCAACCCGTTGCCGCTGCATATGGCTCTTATGCTCGAAAGAAAAGACGCCGTAACCGTCAGAAGCGCGGCTGCCTGTGGGGTTACGCTCCTGAACCGAATGGAGCTAGAGGCGGCTAGAAACACACTTCCTTCAATGCGAGTTG
>DASXDV010000149.1:0-36932 GCA_036490465.1 Candidatus Tumulicola sp.
CGCCTGCGTGCCGACGAACCACGGATGCGCCTCGGCTGGAAGTTCGATCACTTCGACCAGGCGCGTCTTTCCGATGGTGTGGTGGCCGGTAAAGCGCATTCCGTGCTCTTCGAAGATCGGCCGGTAACGATTGTTGAACTCGTAGCGATGGCGGTGGCGTTCGCTGATCTCGAGCCCGCCGTACGCGTCGGCGGCCCGGCTATTGGGTTCCAGCGTGCACGAATACGTGCCCAGTCGCATCGTGCCGCCGTACATCTCGAGATTGCGCTGATCGGGCATGAAGTCGATCACCGGGTCCGTGGAAGTCTCGTCGACTTCGCTGGTCATCGCATCGGGTAACTCGCAAACGTTACGGGCGAACTCGATGCAGGCAAGCTGCATGCCGTAGCAGATTCCCAAGAACGGAATCTTCCGTTCGCGGGCGTGCTGGATGGCGCGCAGCTTGCCTTTCACGCCGCGCGCGCCGAACCCGGGTGCAACCAAGATTCCGTGCGCTCCGCGCAGCGGATCGAGCCCCTCCTTTTCGATGAGTTCCGAATCGACTCGCTTGATGTCGACCGCGGCGTTATGAAAGGCACCCGAGTGATGCAGCGCTTCGACGATCGAAATGTAGGCATCCTTGAGTTCGACGTACTTCCCGACCAGCGCCACGGTGACGCGCCGGCGCGGATGCAGCATCCGCTCCGCGATCGTCGCCCACTCCTCCAGCTGCGGTGCGACCGTCGGCAAGTTCAGCTTCCTGACCGCCGCCTGCGCGAGACCCTCGATTTCGAGATTTAACGGCACCTGATAGATCGAGGCGGCGTCGCTGTTCTGCACGACCGCGCTCGGAGGTACGTCGCAGAAGAGCGCGATTTTTTCTTTGAGCTCGATCGGCATCGGCGCCGAAGACGGCGTGCGACAGACGATCGCGTCGGGCGAAATCCCGATCCCGCGCAGTTCCCGGACCGAGTGCTGCGTCGGCTTGGTCTTCAATTCGTCGGCCGCGCCGAGGTGCGGGACCAGCGTGAGGTGCGCGTACATCACGTTTTCCTCGCCGGCGTCGTACCGCATCTGGCGGATCGCCTCGAGAAACGGCAAGGATTCGATGTCGCCCACGGTTCCACCGACCTCGACGATACACACGTCGGCTCGTCCGGTCTCGGCGACCCGCTTGATGTGCGCTTTGATCTCGTTGGTGATGTGCGGGATCACTTGAACCGTCGCGCCGAGATAATCGCCGCGGCGTTCCTTTTCGATCACCGAATTGTAGACTTGGCCGGTGGTCACGTTGTTCGCGCGTTGGAGGTTTTCGTCGATGAAGCGCTCGTAGTGGCCCAGATCGAGGTCGGTTTCCGCGCCGTCTTCGGTCACGAAAACTTCCCCGTGCTGATAGGGGTTCATCGTGCCGGCATCCACGTTGATATACGGATCCAGCTTTTGGATCGAAACGCTGACGCCACGGGCCTTGAGCAGTCGTCCGAGGGAGGCGGCGGTTATGCCCTTGCCGAGCGAACTCACGACGCCCCCGGTGAAGAATATGTACTTCGCCATCTCGGGACGTTCACGTTCTTACCGGTCCGGTGAAAATCCTTATGGGGCGGGAGTCTCGATTCGCACGTAGCGGGCCAGGCCGGCAAAATCCGAACCCTCCGCGACCCGTTCCGCCCCGAAGGCGGCGCGCGCGAGCGCGGACAGCTCGTCCATCTGCGGGGGTGCGGCCTCCAACAGCAGCAGTCCGGCCGGTTTCATTAGCGCCGGCGCCGCCGGCACGAACCGCCGATACACGTCCAAACCGTCCGGGCCGCCGTCGAGCGCGTGGCGGGGTTCGAAGCCGACGGCTTGCGGAGGCAATCCGACGCTAGCGGTCGGCACGTACGGTAAATTGGCGACCACCACGTCGAAGCGCCGGCCGCCCGCCGGCGCGGCGAGATCCCCGCACGCGAACGTGCACCTGGCGGCGACTCCGAGCCGGCGGGCGTTTTCGGCGGCCACCGCCAGCGCGCCGGCCGAATCGTCGCTCCCCAAGACGGCGGCGTCCGAAACTTCGGCGGCCAGCGTACAGGCGATCGCGCCCGAGCCGCAGCCGACGTCGAGAACGGACGGGGCAGCCCGCCCCGCGTCTCGCAAGAACGTCACCGCCTCGTCGATTAGACGTTCGGTTTCCGGACGGGGCACCAGCACGCGTTCGTCGACCGCGAAGGCGCGACCGTAGAAGCCGGCCTCGCCCAGCACGTAGGCGATCGGGCGCCCTTCCCCACGCGCCGCGCACAAAGCGGAAAAGCGGCGCCCATCGGCTTCCGTGACGAGCGCGTCGTCGTGCGCCAAGATCCATGCCCGGCTGCGGCCCAGCGCGTGCGCCAGCAGCAGCAGCGCATCCGTCCGGGCGGAGTCGCTCGAGCGCAGTCCGGCGATCCCGCCGGCCAGCATCGCACCCACCGTCGAGGGCATCCTAGGTTAGGCGGTCGCGGACTCGCCGGCCAGCAGCCGCGCGCGTTCGTCGGCGAGCAACCCGTCGACGATTTGTCCAAAGTCGCCGTCCATGATTCCGCGGATATTTCCGAAACTGCGGTTGACCCGATGGTCGGTGACCCGATCTTGCGGGAAGTTATAGGTTCGAATCTTTTCCGAGCGATCGCCGGTGCCGACCTGGGAGCGACGCATCGAACCCACCGCCTCTTCTTGTTCGCGCCGCTTGCGATCGTACAGCATCGCCCGGAGCATCCGCATCGCTTTTTCGCGATTTTGGATCTGCGAGCGCTCCTGCTGCGATGCGACGATGATTCCCGAGGGAACGTGCGTGATGCGGATCGCCGACTCGGTTTTATTGACGTACTGACCGCCCGCGCCCGACGACTTGTAGGTGTCGATCTGCAAGTCGGCCGATCGAATCTCCACTTCCGCATCGTCGTCTTCGACTTGCGGCAGGACGGCGACGGTGGCGGTGCTGGTGTGGATGCGTCCTTGCGCCTCGGTCTCCGGCACGCGTTGCACGCGGTGAACGCCCGATTCGTGTTTGAAGTGCCGGTAGGGTCCGTCGCCGCCGCGAATGCCGAAAACGATCTCGCGGTATCCGCCGGCGTCGCTGACGCTCTCCGAAACGAGTTCGACGCTCATGCCGAGCGACTCTGCGAAGCGCATGTACGCGCGCGCCAGGTCGCCGGCAAAGATGGCCGCTTCGTCACCGCCGGCGCCGGCCCGAATTTCGACGAACACGTCTTTCTCGTCGTTGGGATCGCGTGGGAGCATCAGCCCGTGCAAGGCCTCTTCCAGTTCGCGTTCGCGCGCGCGCAGCACGGTCAGGTCTTCTTCTGCCAACTCGCGTAGGTCGGGTTCGCCGGCGCCCGCCAACTCTTGGCTCGCGGCGATCTCGCGCTGCGCGTGCGCCAGTCGAGCGAACGTCTCGACCGGGGCCTCCAACCGCGCCCGCTCCTTCACCAATGCCGTATAGCGCGCCTGATCGAAGGCGCCGGCCGGATTTGCGAGCTCCGCTTCAATCTCGTCGAATCGCCGCCGCATCGCGACCAAACGCTCGAACAAGCTGGGCGTCATGACGTGAGTTCAACCATTATTGCAAAAAAGCGAAGGCGAGCCGGGTTGTGGCTCGCCTTCGTAGCTCGGATACGACGTTACGCTTCGGCGGCTTTTCGCGCGTCCCGATGGGCCTGCCGGGCGGCCGCCTCTTCTTGCTTTCGCTTGGCCGCGGCGGCCCGCTGATTGAACTTGTCGACCCGCCCGGCGGTATCGATCAGCTTCTGCTGACCGGTAAACAACGGATGACAGGCGGCGCAGATTTCGACGCCGATTTCGGCCAGCGTGGAGCCGGTGGTAAACGTATTGCCGCAAGCGCAGTGCACGCGGGCCTCGGGGTACCACTTGGGATGGATCTTCTCTTTCACAGCTTTTGCATTATAGCAGAACGGACAAGAGGGTGCCCCTTCCGGGCGGCTCCCCGGTTGCACGGGAGGTGACGTCCTTTTACGGCCCTAAGCTGCCGACGTGAAATCGAACGCCTCCCCGGCATTTCTCGCCGGCGCCGCGCTCTTCGCCTTGGCAGCCGTCGGCGCCGGAGCCGGAGCGACCGCCCCCTCCGCGGCCGCCACGCCGCCGCCCAGTCCGCCTCCGCTTTCCGCACCGACCACGCCCGTGCCCGGGGGCGCCGGGATGCCTTCGGCCGTGTCGACGCCGATTCCAGTCCCGTCGGGTTTCGGCTTCCCCATGGGGAGCCCGGCACCCGGTACGTCGGCCACGCCATCACCCCCGCCGGACGCCCGCAAGGGAATCGAAGGCGTTTGGGAAGTGGAGATTCAGCGGGGAAGCACAACCGATTACGCCCACTTCAAGATCGCGCAGACCGGCACGACCATTTCGGGGACGTTCCTCGACACCGCGGGCAAGCGATTTCCGCTCGCGGGGTCGGTTGACGGTCAAACCGTCCGGCTGGTCGTTTCGATGCCGAACGGGACGTCGATGCTCTTGGAGGGCCGGCTCGACGGGACGACCGACATGATCGGCATGTTCACCAGCGGCAGCGAACAGATACCGTTCACGGCGGCGTATCGTCCGAAAGAAAAGTGGATCGATAATCTCAACGCGGCGCCCGGCGGAATCGGCGGCGCCCCCGGCGGGGGCGGCGGCGGTGGTTACGGCCCGCCCTAGCGCGCCCGCGGGTTACGCTTCGCGCGCCCGCAACCGCTTCTCGACGTACGGCACCAGGCCACCCGCATCGATCAGCGCGCGCATGAACGGCGGAAACTCCGCGGCCCGATAGGTCGTGCCCTTGGTTAGGTTGCGCACGATCCCGCCGGCCGGTTCGACCTCGATCTCGTCGCCGCTCTCGATCCCGTCGACCGCTTCTTCCGATTCGAAGATCGGCAGTCCGATGTTGAGTGCGTTGCGGTAAAAGATCCGGGCGAAACTCTTGGCGATCACCGCCGAGGTTCCCGAGCCCTTGATCGCAATCGGCGCCACCTCGCGGCTCGACCCGCAACCGAAGTTCCGCTCCGCGACGATGATGTCGCCGGGCTGCATGCGCGTGGTGTAGTCGGGATCGAGTCCTTCGAGCGCGTGCTTGCCGAGTTCGGCTTGGTCGACGATGTTGCAGTACTTTCCCGGAATGATCACGTCGGTATCGACGTTTTTCCCGTACTTGTGGGCGTGACCGCGCAGTTTGGATTCCATCGCTTCCCCTAAACTTTTGCGAGGTCGACGACTCGCGGATCGGTGATTTTGCCGGTCAGTGCCGAGGCCGCGCAGGTCGCGGGCGACGCCAGGTACACTTCGGCCTTCGGCGAGCCCATCCGGCCGACGTAGTTGCGGTTGGTCGTCGATATCGCGCGCTCGCCGTCGCCGAGCGTGCCCATGTGTCCGCCGAAGCAGGCTCCGCAGCCCGGCGTGTTGACCGCGCATCCGGCGGCCGCGAGGGTCGTCAAGACGCCCTCTTGCGCGGCTTGCATCCACACCTTCTGACTGCCGGGATTGACGATTACGCGCAGGTTACGCGCGATTTTCTTGCCTTCGAGGATCTTGGCGACGACGCGAAGGTCCTCGATATATCCGTTCGTGCAGGATCCGATGAAGACTTGATCGACCGCGACGTCGTCGGCGGCTATTTCCGAAATCGGGTGCACGTTATCGGGCGTGTGCGGGCAAGCCACCTGCGGCTCGAGCGCGCCGACGTCGATGTGCACCACGCGTTCGTACGCCGCGTCGGGGTCCGCCGCTTCGACGACGAACGGACGATTGGTGCGCTCGGTAACGTACGCCAGCGTCTTTGCGTCGGCGTGAAAGATGCCGTTTTTCGCGCCCGCCTCGATCGCCATGTTGGCCATCGTGATCCGGCCCGTAATCGAAAGCTCGTCGACCGTCGTACCGTGGTACTCGATCGCCCGATAGGTGGCGCCGTCGATCCCGAGTTCTCCGACGGTACGCAGCATGACGTCCTTGGCGAAGACCATCGGGCCGAGTTTCCCGTCGTACACGATTTTGATCGTCGCCGGAACTTTCAACCAGACTTCGCCCAAGACGAAGGCGGCCGCGATGTCGGTCGATCCCATTCCGGTGGCGAACGCACCGAACGCGCCGTAGGTGCACGTGTGGGAGTCCCCGCCGACGATCAGCTCGCCCGGCGCGACCAAGCCCTCTTCGGGCAGCACGACGTGCTCGATCCCGCCGCGGCCGACGTCGAAAAAGTTCGTAATCTCCTGCTCGGCCGCAAAGTCTTTCATCAACTTGGCGAGCTTAGCCGACTGCGCGTCCTTAGCCGGAACGAAGTGATCTTCGACCAGCGCGATCTTCTCGCGATCGAACACCCGCTTCGCGCCCTTGATGCCGCGCATGACGGCGATCGCGACCGCGGCCGACAGCTCGTTGGCGAGCACGAGGTCGACGTTTGCGTTGACGATCGCACCCGGCTCGACGCGTTCGAGACCGGCGTGCCGCGCGAGGATCTTTTCGGTTAGCGTCATTCCCATGAGGGGAACGGTTATCCGGCGAAGCACCGGAGTCATGCACGACAGGCAGTTCGGTTTTGCCACGCGCGCGATCCACGCGGGTACGCCGCCCGAAGCGGTCACCGGCTCGCGGGCCGTGCCGATCTTTCAAACGGCGGCCTACGTCTTCACCTCGACCGAGCAGGCGGCGGAACTCTTCGCGCTGCGGGGCTACGGTCACATCTACAGCCGCATCAGCAATCCCACGGTTGCGGCCTTCGAGGAGCGCATGGCCAGCCTGGAGGGCGGGCTAGGCGCGATCGCGTTTTCGAGCGGCTTGGCCGCACAGCTGTGCGCCGTACTCGCGCTCGCGCAGGCCGGCGATCATCTCGTCTGCGCGCAGAACGTCTACGGCGGAACGGTCACGCAGCTCGCCGTGACCGTCAAACGCATGGGCATCGAAACGACCTTCGTGCCCATCGGCGAACTCGAGGCAGTGCGGGCGGCGATGCGCGCCAACACTCGCCTGCTCTTGGTCGAAACGATTGCCAACCCGTCCGGCGAGATCGCCGACATTGCGGCCTTGGCCCAGGTCGCGCACGCTGCCGGCGTTCCGCTCGCGGTGGACAATACGTTCGCCACGCCGTACCTGTTTGCGCCGATCGCAAGCGGCGCGGATTTGGTCCTTCACTCGGCGACGAAATTCATCGGCGGTCACGGAACCACGATCGGCGGCGTGCTCGTCGAATCGGGCGGCTTCCCATGGGACAACGGACGGTTCGCGTTGCTTTCGCAGCCAAGTCCCGGCTACCACCAAAAAGTCTTCACCGAAACGTTTGCGGAATACGCGTTCCTAATGCGCGCGCGCGCCGAAGTTCTGCGTGACGTCGGCGCCCAAATGGCTCCAATGGACGCGTGGCTGCTTTTGCAAGGATTGGAAACGCTCGCGATCCGGATGGATCGCCACGTCGCAAGCGCCAAGGCGATTGCCGCCTTTCTGGAAGCGCGGGCGGAAGTCGCCTGGGTCAAGGCGCCGCAGCTCGGATCGATCCTCACGTTCGGTTTGCGCGGCGGCCGCGAGGCCGGACGGCGGTTCATCGACGCGCTCGAACTTTGGAGTCACGTCGCCAACGTCGGCGACGCGAAAAGCCTGGTCATCCATCCCGCGTCGACGACCCATTCGCAGCTCTCCGACGAAGAGCTGGCCAAAGGCGGCGTCCCGCCCGAGTTGGTGCGGCTCTCGGTCGGTTTGGAAGATCTCGACGACCTCACGTGGGATCTCGGCAACGCGCTGCGGGCGTCCGTCCCGGCCGGCGCCTCCGCATGATTGCGCGCACCCCCGCACAACGCCGGGCGCTTCTAGACCGGGTTCGTTCGATTGCCGTCGTGGGCGCGTCGGCCAATCCGCTGCGGCCGAGCTACACGGTGTTTTCGTATCTGCGCACGCAAACGGCTTTTGAAATAACGCCGATCAATCCGGCGATTGCGGCGATCGACGGCGTCGCTGCCTACCCGTCGCTGGCGGCCTACGCGCGCGAACGCGGCGCGCCGGACTTGGTCGTCGTTTTCCGCCGGATCGCCGAGCTGCCCGCCGTGGTCGCCGAAACCGTTGCTTCTGGAGCGAAGGCGATCTGGTTTCAATACGGCCTCGTCGACGCCGGCGCGATCGCCGCAGCGGAAGCCGGCGGCCTCGACGTCGTCGTAGATCGCTGCGTCAAAGTCGAGCACGCGCGCTTCTCCGGCGCTCTCGCCACGGGTGGACTCAACAGCGGCCTGATTACCTCGCGCCGGCGCGCGTGATGCATCGCGACCCGGATTACGCGACCGCCTCGCGGGCGTTGGACGCCGAGATTCTGGCCGTTATCGGGGCTTGGCGCGCCGGCGGCGATCCGCTGGCCGGCGACGCGTTCGACGCGCTCGCGCTGCGCCTGTTCGCCTATCAGCTGCAATACAATCGAGCCTACGCCCGGTACTGCGCGCGTTTTGGTTTTACGCCGTCGTCGCTCCCCGAATCGTGGGAGCAAATTCCGCCGGTCCCGGCCGCCGCGTTCAAAGACGCCGCGCTCGCGACGTTCAATCCCTCGGAAGCCGCTCTCGTGTTTGCGACCAGCGGCACGACCGCGGGCCGCGCGGGCATGCACTACTTCGAGTCGGCCGCGCTCTACGACGCCGCATTACTCGCCGGATTCGACCGTTTCGTGCTGCCCGACGGCGCGCGACTGCAGTTTTTTTTGCTCGTCCCCGATCCGTCCGAACGAACGGCGTCGTCGCTGGGATACATGATGCGCGCCGTGGCGCGGGCGCGCGGCGCCGGCGACGCCGGCTGGTACCTGCGCGCCGACGAGCTGCGTTTCGAGGCCTTCGTCAGCGACCTGCGCGACGCGATCGCCGGCGGGCGCCCCGTCTGCATCGCCGCGACCGCCTTCGCGCTCGTACACGCGCTCGAGGCCATGAACGCCGCCGGCCTACGGTTGCCGCTGCCGGCGGGCTCGCGCATCATGGAGACGGGCGGCTTCAAAGGCCGCACGCGCGCGATCGAACGGTCCGACCTCTACGCCCGCCTGCAGAACGCTTTCGAAGTCGACGCGGCGGCCATCGTCGCCGAGTACGGCATGACCGAACTGACGTCGCAGTACTACGACGACGTGCTGCTGCGCGCCGGCGGCGGCGACGTTCGCCGGAAAGCCGCTCCACCGTGGCTGCGCGCGCGCGTCGTCGGACCCGATGGGACGACGCTGCCCGATGGGACGGTCGGCGCACTCGTTCACGTGGATCTCGCGAACCGCGCGTCGTGTCTGGCCATCTCTACCGAAGATCTGGGCGTGCGCTTCGCCGAACCATCCGGCACAGGATTAGGAACGTTCGTTCTGCTCGGGCGCGAAAGCGGCGCGTCGCTGCGCGGCTGTTCGCTCGACGCCGAAACGCTTTCGAGCGGATTAGGGCGCTAGCGCGCCCTACGTCGGACCTGGCGTCGGCGTCGGACCGCTGCTCGGGGTCGGGCTGGTGGGTGGCGGCGTCGGCGTAGCCGGCGGATACGGGCCGACCTCGACGCTCGCGCCGTTGGCACCGGCGGCAACGGTGACGTTGCGTCCCGACGTACCCGGCCGGAACGTCCTTTCCCGCGGGTACTGACCCTGTGCGTTCGTGCCTTGCGTCGACGCATTCCATGTGTCCGCGCGGGCGATCACGTGCGCATCCGCAGCGCTCAGGGATATCTCCGAGATCAGCCTGGCCGCGCCGATGAAGAGATTGCCGCCTTGCGATCCCATGTCGCCGTGCCCGAAGTCGACGCTTCCGGTGCCCGGAAACGGCGACGCGATCGGCGCGAGATTATCGCGGTACGCGTAGTGCTTGGATGCGAACGTTTGAAACGACGCGTCGATACTGGCGGTCGAGTCGGTGAGGATTCCGATGTCGCCGCCGATCGTGCTTTGAGCCGGCTGGCCCGTCAGGTTCACGCTCGGCCCGATTGCGTTGGGAAGCGCCAACGCGACCAGCGCGAAGTCGCTGCCGAAAATCGTACATGCCGTACAGGTAAAGGTTCCACTTGGCACGAGCACCCCCGCCACGCGGGGATGCGTCAGCCGCATACCGGCCGCAAAGGTGACGTGCGACGCGCTTAGCGGCCCCAGCGCATCGACGGAAGCATATGTGGCGCCGGCCGGAATCGACAGCCGCGAAGCCCCTACGTACACGCCCGTCAACGAAACAGGCGACGCGAGGTCTTGCGCGACCTCAAAGGTCGCGAAGGCTCGCTTCGACGCGGTCCCCGCTAACTGTTCGAAGCTCGTATCTTCGCCGACGCCGTCGACGAACGATCCGCGATGCCGAAACGGGCCGGCCCCATAGGCCGTCCCGACGATGTTCGTCCCGACCGGAACGACGATCGGAAAGATCTCTCCGCCGGCCGCGTTGTACGTGCCGGTCGCCAGTTGAATCGTCAGGTTCTGCGTGGTCGATGCCTTCACGACGGCGACCGCCTTCGTCAGCGTCTTGTACGGTTTTGCGGGCGTCCCGTCGCCGGTCGAGTCGTTCCCGGTTGCCGGATTGACTTCGATCGTGGTCAACGGCGAGGCCGTCGGCGGAATCGGTGAGGATTTCCCGCGTCGCGTACACGCGACGCTCGAAAACAGCCCGGCCAACGCCACGCCGGCAACGATCGCGAAAAACACGCGCGTAAGCCAGAACATGCGCGCCCCTTTTGCCGCAACGCCTTCGGGGACCTCGGACGCGCGAGGCGAACTCTCGCGAAGGATGACTCTCGACAAGCGCCCGGTTCGTTCCATCGTCAACGCGGTCGCCGAGACGGCCGCCGCTTGGAACGACCGCGACTTTCCGCCGCGCGTTCGCGCCTTCGCCGCGGTCCGCGAACGGACGGGCTACTCCGAACCGGTGGTGGGCTTTGCGTTCGACCGCCTGTTCGGCGCGCTGACGTCGCCCGCGATCGAGTCGTCCATTGCCGGCGAACTCGGCTCGCTCGACGCGCTCGACGACTTCGTCGCGATGACCGGTCGCCCGCCGTCGCGTGCGTTGCCGATCGGTCGCATCTGCATTCTTTCGAGCCGGACGACGATCGGCGTCGCCGTCGTCCCGGCGATCTTCGCGTTGTGCGCGAAATGCCCGGTGCTCGTCAAAGATCGGGAAGACGCGCTGGTAGCGGCGTTTTTTCAAACTCTCGCGCCGCGCTTGGGCGGCGGCGGCAACGAAGCGGTGGCCCGTGCGTGGGACGGCCCCGGCGACAACGCCGAGTTTGACGGCTTCGCGGCGGTGGTGGCCTTCGGCGACGATGCGACGATCGCAACGATCCGGCGCGCGCTTCTCGGCGAAACGCGGTTGATCGCGTTCGGCTCGAAGGCGAGTTGCGGCTACATCGGACGCGCGGCGCTGAGCGACGTCGCATCGGCGCAATGCGTGGCCGCCGGTGCCGCTGCCGACCTGGTGCTCTACGACACCGAAGGTTGTCTGTCGCTGCACGCGCTCTTCGTCGAGCGCGGCGGCGGCGTCGAGCCGCACGCTTTCGCCGCGCTGCTCGCGCGCGCCGTCGAGCGCGCGGCCGTCGAGTTTCCGCTCGGTTCGCGCGACGCGCTCGCCGCCGCACGGACCGCCGGCGCGCGGGATTTAGCCGCCTTTCGCTCCGCCGCCGGCGCGGGCGTCGCATTCGCCGATCGCGATGCCGGCTATCTCGTGCTGCTCGATCCTCCGCGCGACGAACCGCCGCCGTTTCTGCCCCGCGCGTTGGCCGTATTTTCCGTCGACTCGCCGGAGGAAGCGGCAGCGTACGTAGCGCGCCACCGAATTCCGATCGAGGCGGTGGCGATCGCGGGTTCGCGGCCCGAGATTCGCGCGATGGCCGTGCGCGCGGGTGCGGCGCGCGTCGCCCCGTTCGGCCGGCTGCAAACTCCTACGCTCGGTGGATTTCACGGCGGCCGGCCGCGGATTGCCGAGTTCGTTCGCTGGATTGCCGACGAAACGTGAACGACGACGCGATCGAGTCGATCGGCACGCCGGTCCCCGGCGCCCGGTCGCGCGCGCTTGCCGGCGCGCTGCGGCGTCACGAATCGCGCAACGTTACCTACTTTGCCGACGACGTTCCGATCTTTTGGGAATCGGCGAGTGGAGCGACCGTGACCGACGCCGACGGGAACCGCTACCTGGATTTGACGTCGGCGTTCGGCGTCGCCAACGTGGGACACGCCAACCCGCGCGTCGTCGCCGCGATCGCGGATCAGGCGCAGCGGCTGATGCACGGTATGGGCGACGTGCATCCGACGGGAATCCGCGCGCGGCTCCTCGCGCGCCTCGCGCAAATTCTTCCGGCAGGTCTCGATACCGCGTTTCTCGCGACGACCGGATCCGAAGCGATCGAAGCCGCCATGAAGACGGCGATCCTCGCCACCGGCCGCCCCCGATTCGCGTCCTACCGGGGTGCGTATCACGGCCTTTCGCTCGGCGCGCTCGCGCTGTGCGGCATCGAAAAGTTCCGCAAGCCGTTTGCCGGCGCGCTCGCACCGGGCGCCGTCCTCCTCGATTACCCGCGCGAAGGCGTGGACGACGCACGCGGCGCGATCGCCGCCGCGCGCGAGACGCTGCGGCCGTACCGCGACCTGGCCGCGATCGTGATCGAACCGATCCAAGGCCGCGCCGGCTGCATCGTGCCGCCGCCCGGGTATCTCGGCGCGCTGCGCGAACTCTGCGACGAACTCGGCGCGCTCCTAATCGTGGACGAAATCTACACCGGATTCGGACGGGCCGGAACGTGGTTTGCGATCGAGTGCGAGGGCGTCGTTCCGGATATCGTCTGCATCGGTAAAGCGATGGCTTCGGGTTTCCCGATCGGCGCCGCCGTCGGGCGCAGGGCGACGATGGATGCATGGCCGGCATCGACCGGCGAGGCCCTGCACACGTCGACCTTTCTCGGTAACCCGATGGGATGCGCGGCCGCGCTCGCGACGATCGACGAGCTCGAAAGCCGCCGGCTGCCCGCGCGCGCGGCTACCCTCGATTCCACGCTCCGCGAGCGACTGCGCGCGCTGACCGCGCGCCGCATCGTCACCGCCGTGCGCGGCCGAGGATTGTTCTGGGGCGTTGCGTTCGTCGACGCGGCCCGCGCGCAAGCCGTCGTTACGCGCGCGCTGCATACCGGACTCATCCTCTTGCAATCCGGCGTTGGGGGGGACGTCGTGACGGTCGCGCCGCCGCTGACGATCGGCGCGCGCCAATTGGACCGCGCGCTGAGCTTGCTGGAGGCGGCGGTCGAGGCCGCAGAGTAGCTTGCACCGGTGAAAGTCTATCGTATCGGAATCGTCGGATCGGGCTTCGGGGTCAGCTCGCATTTGCCGGCCTTAAATGCCCACCCGCGCTTCGAGGTGGTCGCGCTGGCATCGCCCGTCAGCGCGCCGCGAGTCGCCGCCGAACGCGGAATCCCCAATGCCTTCGCCTCGTGTGCGGAAATGCTCGCCGGCTGCCAACTCGACGCCGTAACCGTCGCGTCGCCGCCGCACGCGCACCGCGACGACGTCGTCGCGGCACTGGCTGCCGGCAAACACGTGATCTGTGAAAAGCCGTTCGCCCTCGACGTCGAGCAGGCGCGCGCGATGGTCGCAGCGGCGACGCGCGCCGGCACGGCCTGCGGCGTCGCGCACGAGTTTCGCTTCGTCCCGCAGGCGCAAGCCCTGCGGCAGCTCGTCGTCAACCACCATCTCGACCCGCTGCGCAACGTCGAGATCACGCAGCTGCGCCGAATGTTGCACCGTCACGGGACGCGCGGCCGCGGTTGGTGGTTCGAGCGCGAACGCGGCGGTGGTTTGGCCGGCGCGCTGCTCTCGCACTTGATCGATCACGCCGACTGGCTCGTCGGGCGCGCTCCCGTTCGCAGTTCGGGATTCGTCCGGACCGCCAACGTCGAGCGGCGCGACGAAGCCGGCACGTTCGCCTCGAGCGTCGACGACGGCGCCTTCGCGTTGCTCGACTACGGCGACGGCCTCGTCGCCCGTTTGGCGGTCGACGGCACCACCGCCGTCGACGGCTATACCTGTGCCATTCATGGCGAAGATCGCACCGCGGTCGCCAGCGGCAAAACGATCGTGGATCTCACCCTCTTCGCGACCGACGACGACGAGACCAGCGAACTCGCATGCAAACCGTCGCCCTATGCCCGCTTCGCTACGATCAACTCGAACGTACCGCTGCTGATGGAGCTCTACGACGAGTTCGTGAAGGCGATCGAACGGGAGCGCAACGCACTGCCGACGTTCCAAGAGGCGCTCGTCACGCAGCAAGTTCTCGCCGCGATCGGCTACGGCGCGCCCTGACGCCTTAGCTTCGCGCGAGGTAGCGCCAAAGGATACCCAGCCCGACCGTCGTCGCACTCGTTTGAATCGCGGCGCGGTCGCCCCGCAGGTGAAACTCGTGCGCGCGCGCGGATCCGCCGGCCGCATCGAGCGCAAACCACACCAGGCCGACGGGCTTATCGGGCGTGCCGCCGCCCGGACCGGCGATCCCCGTGGTCGCAATCGCGACGTCGGCGTTCAAGCGTTCGCGCGCGCCGCGCGCCATCGCCAGCGCCACGCGTTCGCTGACCGCACCCTCGCGCTCGAGGGTCGCCGGTTCGACGCCGAGCAGTTCGGTTTTGACCGCATTGTCGTAGGCCACGATGCCGCCCGCGAAGCTGCGCGACGAACCGGCGACGGCGGTAAGCGCGGCGGCGATTCGCCCGCCCGTGCACGATTCGGCCGTCGCGCACGACCAGCCGCGGCGCTGCAGCAGATCGTGGATCGCACTTTCGGGCGTCGCGTCGTCGACGCCGAAGACAAATCCCTCCAGCCGGCGTTCGATCTCGGTTTGCAGCGGTACGATCGCGGCTTCGGCCGCGCTGCGCGACGATGCCTTCGCCATGATCTTCACGTCGGCTTGGCCGCCGTGCGCCAGGACCGCAATCTTCGGATTCTCCGAGTTGCGAAACAAATCGTCGATCCGGTGATCGATCTCGGATTCGCCGATCCCGATCGTCCGAACGACGCGGGTGTGGATCGCATCGGAGGCGCCCAAGCGCGCGCACAAAAGCGGCATTAAGCGGTGCTCGAGCATCGGCTTCATCTCGCGCGGAACTCCGGGCATGCAGGCCACGAACTTTCCGTCGCGCGCGAAGGCGACGAAGCCGGGAGCGGTGCCGTTGGGGTTGTCGAGCGGCACGCTGCCCTGCGGCAACTCCGCCTGCTTGCGGTTGTTCGGCCGCATCTCGCGCCCCATCTTGGAAAAGAAGCTTTCCATCTGTCGCAGGGCCGGCTCGTAGAGTTCCACCCCCAGGCCCAGCGCCGCGCACACGGCTTCTTTGGTCACGTCGTCAACGGTTGGACCCAGACCGCCGGTGAGAATCGCCCCGTCGCGACGTTCCAGAACGCCGCGAATCGTCGCCGCGACGAGGGCTTCGTTGTCGCCGACGGCGTGCGTCCCGCGCACGTCGATTCCCGCTGCAGCCAAACTTTGGGCCACGAACGGCGTGTTGGTATCGAGCAGTTGTCCGAGCAGCAGTTCCGTGCCGACGGCGATTAGCTCAACGCTCGCCACGCTCGAGCCAATCGGGATAGCGGAAGGACACGCGCGCCTCGAATCCGCTGGCGGCGTCGATCGCCGCCGCGCGCCGGACCGGAGAATCCGCGGGCTCCGGGTGCTCGGCCCGTACGCGCTCGCGTTCGACGGCGAGGCGCTCGACGAACCGCTCGAAGGTCGCATCCATCGCTGCCTGCAGGGCTTCCTTGATCGCTTTTCCAACCCGCGGAGCCAGCCCGGTCGTCGAGATCGCGATCCGAACCGGGCCGGCCTTGGCGATCGCCATCATCGCGACGAAGCCATACGACGGCTGATCGATGCAGCAAAGCAGAAACCGATGCCGGTCCGCCAGCGTGCGCAGCCGTTGCGACAAGGCCGCATCCTGCGGCGTCGATACGACCAGAAACGCGTCTGCAACGTCGGTTTCACCCACCGCCGCCGGATCGGTTAGCCACGAAACGACTGCCCCGGATTCGCGCAGGGCCGCCGTTTTGGCGATCGCTTCGGGATCGTCGGCTTCGCCGACGACCACGCACGGCCGCCCTTCGAGGTTCAACCCGACCGGAAAGAACGGCGCGCGCACTTCAGTAGTCCACCGGCCGCAGGTAAAACTCGTTGATCGCGGTGTTCGTCAGCATTGCCGTCGTCGGCAAATGCCGCTTCCAGTGGGTGCCGTCGACCCGCCGGCGCACTAGGTTCACGTCGGCCGGAGCGAAGCCGCGTCCGACCAGCTGTGCGTCGGAGTAACCCAGCAACAGGTTTGCCAGGATCGCATCCGCGCGCGCGTAGGAGATGCCGAGATCGCTTTCGTCGGTTTGATCGGCTTCGAGGTCGGCGCTGGGGGCTTTCTCGATGAGTTTGCGCGGTACGCCCAAGTATTGCGCCAACGCCCAGACCTGCGTTTTGAATAAGTCGCCCAGCGGGTTGACCGGCGGCGTGTCGTCGGCGTGCCAGGTGAAGTAGCCCAACAGCCGTTCGGTCTTATTTCCGGTTCCGACCGGCAGCGCGCCCAGCTTGGCGGACTGATCGAACAGCACGGTCATCCGCGTGCGCGCCATCACGTTCCCCCGGCGGCGCCCATCGGCCTCGGGTTCGAACTGCAGGTACCCATCGACGGCCGGGGTGATGTCGATGGTTCGAAACGGAATTTGCAAGGCGTCGACCACCAGCCGCGCGTCGGCCAGGCTGGCCGGGCTGGATGAGGCGTAGGGCAGCGCGAACGCATGCACGTTGGCCGCACCCAGCGCGCGCGCACACAAAAATGCGGTAACCGCCGAGTCCACCCCGCCGGACAATCCTACGACCGCGCCGGCGGTCTTTGCGCGCAACACGAGTTCGTCGCGTAGGAACGCCGTCAGCCAATCCGCTGCGAGGGCCGCGTCGATCGCCGGCGCGAGCAAACTCGGCGGCGGCGCCTCAACGATCGCAAACGTCACGATTGCCTCGGGGCAGCGGCAGCTCGGGGTCGAGCAGCAGATCGGGAAGCACGGCGTCGAGATCTCCGAGCAGCGGCAAGCTCGCGCGGGCCAGGTCGACCTCGCCCAGGTCCAGATCGGCCCGCAAGATCGCGGCCTCGGTGGCCGGTGCCTGGACCAACACGTTCCCGCGCGGATCGATGACGCACGAGTTTCCCGTCATCCCCTTACCGCCTTCGAATCCGGTGAGACCCACGTAAATCACGAAGACGCCGTGCTCGACCGCCGCGGACACGAGCATCTCGCGCCAGCGCGTAACGCTCGTGAGCTCGCCGTTCCCCTCGATTCCGCGGCCCGGCGAGGCGCTGGGAACGATCAAGACGCGCGCGCCTTTGATCGCGGCGATGGTGGGAACGAGCGCGTGCCACGCATCTTCGCAAATCAGCAGCGCCATCCGTCCGAACGGCGTTTCGAAGACGCCGAGCTTGCGGCCGCGCGAGAGGAAACGCTCCTCGTCGAATACGCCGTAGGTCGGCAAAAAAAGCTTGCGATGCAGGTGGGCGATCCGCATCTCGCCCGCCGAGTCGACCTCGAGATACAGGGCGCTGTTGTAATACGTGCCGCCGTCGTTTTCGAAGAAGCCGGCCGCGATCGCCACCGGTTCGGAAGACGCGGCGCGCCAGGCGCCGGCCAGATCGCGGGCGAAGGCGCGCGCCTCGCGTGCGAGATCGTACACGGCGCCTTCCAAAAAGTATCCGGTGAATGCCGCCTCGGGAAATACCACGAGGTCGGGCGGCGCTTGCGCGAGCTGCGCGAAGGCTTGGCGCGCCGTGGCCAGATTTTCCGCGTAGCGCCCCTTGGCCGGCTTCATCTGAACGATTGCGACGCGCAACTGCGCCGGCGGCGTCCGACCGCCTCTATCGCCGGGCGTCGACACTCGTCGCAACTTCCATCTGCTCGTCGCCCGGAATTTTCAGACCGATTTGAACCGCGCACTGCTCGGCCGGATACGTCCAGATTTCGGCGAGGGTCGGATGCAAGTGCGGAATGCGCATGAACTGGACCACGGTCGAGTCGAAGTTCATCGCCACGATCACCTCGTGAATCAACTCCGATCCCTGCGGACCGATGACGGCGGCGCCGAGAATTCGTCCGTCGCGCGCATCGGCCAGCATCTTCACGAAGCCCTTGGTCTTTGCCAAGCACTGCGCCTTGCCGTGCTCCGCAAAATCGTACCGTCCGACGACGTAGCGCACGCCGCGCGCCCGCAGTTCCCTTTCGTTCGACCCGACCGCTGCGATCTGGGGCTCGGTAAAGACGGCATGCGCTCCCGTCAACCGGTAGTCGGACTCTTCGAAGCCGTCCAAACACAAGTTCCGGGCGGCTACCTCGCCCTGATAGATCGCGACGTGAACGAGCATGTACTCGCCCGTAACGTCGCCTACGGCGAATATGTTGGGATTGCTCGTGCGCATCGTTGCGTCCACGGCGATCCCCGAGGTGGGGTCGTACGTCACGCCCGCTTTTTCCAATTGAAGCCCGGCAACGTTGGGCGAGCGTCCGAGGGCGTAGAAAATCTCCTCGGCGGCGACTTCGCGTTCTTGCGAATCGACCTCGAAGCGGACCACCTTGCGGCCGTCGCGGCGGCGCGCTTCCAAGAGGCGCGCGCGGGTTTCGACGACGATTCCTTCGGCGCGAAAATACTCCGTCAGCGCATCGCCGACGTCGTCGTCGGCTTGCGTCAGCAGGTGCCCGCTGCGAATCAAGATGGTCGTGCGAGCGCCCATCCGGGACAGAAACTGCCCCAGCTCGCACGCCGTGTAACCGCCTCCCAGGACCACCGCCGACTCCGGAATGTGTTCGAAATCCAGCACCGCGTCGCTGTCGGCGAAGCCGGTTTCGGCCAGCCCCGGGTAGGGCGCGGGCGACACCGTACTGCCCGTGGCCACGACGAAGCGCGGCGCTTCGAGCACGATGCCGTCGCCGACCGCCAGTTCCATAGGGGAAATGAAGCGCGCTTCCCCCATGTAGAGTGGAAACTGCGCGATGCCGTCGATCCGATAGTCGGCAAACTCCTTGACCAGCGCGCGTTTGCGCTCCGCCGCGAACGCCGCGTCGACTTCGATCCGCTCGGCGTTGACGCCGAGCGCCCGCGCTTCGCGAGCGTCGGCGAGTGCGTCGCTCGTCGCGATCAGCGCCTTACTCGGCATGCAGCCGCGCAGAATACACAAGCCGCCCAGCGGACCGCGATCCACCAGCGCCGCGTCGCAGCCGAAATCGCGGGCGGTTCGCGCGGCGGCGTACCCTCCCGAACCGGCGCCGACGATCACCAGATCGTGTGCGTGCCGCTCCACTCCCAACTATCTCCGGCCGGCTCAGCGGCCCGCCGGCCGCGCCCCAAGCCGGTGCACCGATTCGATGAACCGTACCGTCCCGCTGGAATGGACGTGAATCGAATGCGTTCGCGCTTGATTTCCGTAGAATCGAACGCCGCGCACCAAGTCGCCGTCGGTAATTCCCGTCGCGCAAAAGATCACGTTATCGCTTTTGACCAAATCGTCGATTTGCAGAACCCGGTCGAGATCGCCGAAGCCCATTTCCGTCGCCCGATCGGCTTCCTGCTGGTTGCGCGGCTCCAACCTTCCCATGAAGTTTCCGCCCAAACATTTGATCGCCGCCGCTGCGAGGACGCCTTCGGGCGCACCCCCCGTACCCATCGCAACGTGAATTCCCGTCGTGTCGATCGCGGTCGCAATACACGCGTCGACGTCGCCGTCGGAGATCAAGCGAATCCGTGCGCCGGCTTCGCGGACTTCCCGAATCAGATCGGCGTGCCGCGGCCGGTCGAGGATCACGACGCAGACGTCGTTGATCGGTTTCTCGAGGGCGTTTGCGACCGCTTCGAGATTCGCGTAGACCGGTGCGTCGATGTGCACGTACGGCGCCGCCTTCGGGCCCACCGCCAGCTTCTTCATATACGAATCGGGCGCGTGCAGCAGGCCGCCGCGTTCCGAAATCGCCATAACCGCAATCGAGTTCGGCAGGCCGTTGGCGACTAGATTGGTTCCCTCGACCGGATCGACCGCGATGTCGACCGCTTCGCCGCCGCTGCCGAGTTCTTCGCCGATATAGAGCATCGGCGCTTCGTCGCGCTCGCCTTCACCGATGACGATTCGCCCGGAAATTTCCATCTCGCCCAGCGTCTCGCGCATTTTTTCGACGGCCGCGCCATCGGCGGCGTCGCGCTCGCCGCGCCCCATCCAGCGCGAGGCCGCCAGTGCGGCGTTCTCGGTCACCTTTACGAAATCGAGCGAATGGACCGAATAGTTGAAGATCGTGCGCGCCGCGGAGCGTGTCATTTCGGTGAGGCTACAAGGGCGACGGCGCATATCCTTTACGGCGGCGGGGGTTTGCCCGCGCCTCGTTTAACCTTTGCCTCGCCGTGTCCGCCAGTACGCACCCCCCCGCGACGTTTCGGTTGCGCGCGCTTCGTCTCGGCGATCTGCTCGTTCCCGGTCCCGCTCCGGTGGCCGCCGTCGCGCTCGCCGGCGTCACCCTGGGATTCTTCGCCTGGTACGCGCTGATCGTACCGCTGCACGAGCCTGCGCTGGCCGATCTCGCACTGCTCGCTTCGATCGCCGTCGGCGCGGTGGCTGCCGTCGCCGCTTGGGCCGGTTACGCTCGCTACTTTTCGCGGCGGTCGGGCATCACGTTCGGCCGGTCGTTACGCCACGACACCTGGACGTGGACGCCGTTCTACCTGTTGTGGCTCACGTTCATTCTGCCGCCCCAATTGACCCACGGCGCGCGCCTGCTGCTGGTGGCCGCCGCGCTTTTTTGCATCGGCAAGGTTCTGATCGCCGCGCGCTTCAATCAAACGGTCCGCGACGTGCTCGTGGACTTCGTCGGGACGCGGGTCGCCATCATTCTCATCGCCGAACTCGCAGCCGTCATCATCGGCCAGCGCGCCGGTTCCCACGTCCAGGAATCGCAGCACGTTCTGCTCGCGGTCTGGGGCCGCTGGGACGCCGTGCACTATATCGACATCGCCACCAAGGGCTATCAGGGAACGGACATGGCGTTCTTCCCGCTCTTTCCGTTGCTGATTCGGATCGTCGGTGCGTTCGCTGGTAACCACTTGATTGCCGGGTTGCTGATATCCAACGCCTCGTTCTTCTTCGGCCTGCTCTTTCTCTATAAGCTGCTCGAACACGAATACGACCGTTCCGTTGCGCGCCGCGCCATCTTTTACGTTTCGATCTTTCCGACGTCGGTGTTCTTTTCCGCCGTGTACACCGAGTCGCTCTTTTTCATGCTGACGGTCGCCTCGTTCTACTACATGCGCGCGCATCGCTGGTGGCTGGCCGGCGCGATCGGCTTCTTCGCGGCGTTAACGCGCGTCGAGGGGATACTTTTGGTCGTGCCGTTTGCGATGGAATGGCACGCCCGTTATCGTTCGGCCCCGGCCCGCGCCATCGAGCACTTACTGCCGGCGGTCCTGGTCCCGCTGGGGATGTCGCTGTACATGGCCTACTTGTGGGTGTTGCGGGCCGATCCACTCTATTTCTCGCACGTCCAAATCCATTGGAATCGCCACTTGGCGGCGCCTTGGGTGAGCGTGGCGGATGCCTTTTCGAAGATCGCCCACGCGACGAGCGGCCAGCTGGTGGCGCACTCCTGCCTCGAACTCGCCTTTACCGCGCTCATGATCGCGGTGTTGATCGGCGGCTGGAATCGTCTGCGACCGTCGTACGTCGCGTACCTCGGACTCTCGATTTTGATCCCGATGTGCACGTCGAGCCTGATGTCCATGCCCCGCTTCGCCCTGGTGCTCTTTCCGATGTTTGCCATTCTGGCGCGCTGGGGGGACCGCCCATCGGTCAATAACCTAATCCTCGCGTTCTCGCTTCCGCTCCTCGGACTCTTCACCGTGCTTTTCGCCGATTGGTATTGGGTTGCCTAACTCAATCGCCGGCCGGCGCGGCGTTCGCCAGTTCGTCAAGTTCGGGATCGTCGGCACGTCGGGCTTTTTGGTGAACCTGCTCGTCTTTACGGTGCTCCAACGTTTCGTTCCCAACCACGCGCACCCGCTGGAATACAACCTGATCTACTCCGCCGCATTCCTGACCGGCGGCGTCTCCAACTACTATTTCAATCGGATCTGGACGTTTCGCTCGTCCGGCCACGCAATTTCCGAGGGCGCGAAGTTTCTCAGCGTATCGGTGGTGGCCCTCGCCGTCGGCCTGGGCGTTTCGGCGCTGGTGAGTCCGTCGCTGGGACACGGACACAAGACCTGGTTTGTAGCGACCGTAGCCGGAACGTTCGTGAACTTTTTCCTGAACAAATATTGGACGTTCAAACACCTCAACTAGGAAGCCCGGCTTCCGGCAGACGGATCGGCGGCGCCCCTCTCAACCTGTGGTGGAGCGGCGGGCTGCTGGCGGTCGTTCTCGTCGCGCTCGCGCTTCGATTGCACGGAATCCACGACCCGATCCTCGATCATCCCGGCTGGCGCCAGGGCGATACGGCCAGCATCGCGCGCAACTTTGCCCGTCTTCAGTTCGATATCATGCACCCCCAGACGATTTACAATGGCCCGCCGCCCAACTACGTCGAGCTCGAACTCCAGATCGTGCCGTTCCTCGCCGCGACGCTCTACAAACTCTTTGGGATTCACGAAATTTTCGGCCGGCTCGTGACGCTGGCGTTCAGCCTGGCGACCGTCGCGACGGTTGGCTATTTCGGGCGCTGGCTTTTCGGCAGCGCCCTCGCGGGCCTGACGGCCGCCTTCTTTTACGCCGCGTTCCCCGGCAGCGTTTACTACGGACGCACGTTTACCCCGGACACGGCGATGGTTTTCTTCCTGACGGCCGCACTCTACGCGTGCGCGCGTTATCTGCTCGAGGACGCGACGCTCGCCCCCCGGCCGCTCGCGCGAGCGGCGGCGCTCGTGACGCTCGCCTACCTCGCCAAACCGGTGGCGGTCATCGGACTGCTGCCGATCGCGGCGGCCGCCTGGCAGCGCCTGCGAAGCGGATTGCCGACGCGCCCGACCGCATTGGCCGTCTTGCTCGTCGTTCCGCTGTTGATCTTATGGTCGTACGATCGGCGGGTCGCATCCTACGCCCAATGGCACTGGGCCAGCGGGATCGTTACGCTCCACGTCTGGCCGAGTTTCGTGAGCGCGTTCGCCAGCGGCGGTAACTTTGCGGCCAAACTGGGCGCGTTTCGCACGTGTCTGGGAATGCTGCGCCAGACGATGCTCGGCAGCGTAGGGTTCGTTTGCTCGGTTGCCGCGTTCGTCGCATTGCCGTGGATCCGCGCGCGGAGCCGTCCCCTGCTCTGGACGTGGCTGGGCGCGAGCCTCGCGTACGTCTTCGTCGTGGTGACCGTCGAGCGGGTCGACTACTATATGTATCCGCTTCTGCCGCTCTGCGCGCTGGTCGTCGGCGGGGCGGCCGCCGCCGTCGCGCAAGCCGCGCGGGAAGCGGTCGCCTCGCCGGTCGCGCGCTTCGCGGTGCTCGCGGCAATCGCGGCGGTGGCCCTAACGGTCGTGGTGCAAGGGCGCGACGCCGTCGCCGGTTACTACCGATACGATCCGCGGGTCTATCGGGCCGCGCGCAGCCTGGATGCGACGCTCGACCCGGGAGTGCTGATCGTGATCGGTCATTACGGACCCGACGTTCAGTACTACATCGACCGCTTCGGGTGGGAAGAGGATCCGGCGCTCTGGACGCCGTTCGACGAACAGAGCGCGATTCGCAAGGGGGCGCGGTACTTCATTTCCATCGAAGACAACCGCCTGCGCCGCAATATGGAGTTGTGCGCGTGGCTGCAGCGTTTCCCGGTTCGCAACCCCAACGCGACTTGGATCGTTTACGAAACCGACCCGCGCAAGGCGTCGCCACGCGCCGACGCGTTTTGGCGCGCGTTTCGCAACGCGGAGCGCGCGGGCGCCGGCCGCACGTTCCTCGATCTCGTGCCTCGATGCTCCACGCGCCCGGTTGCGCGGCCGATCCCGTCGAACTCCAGCAGTAGCGCCCTGAACGCTTCCGGCTGAACCGAGATGCTGCCGCGATAGGGATAGTTCATCGCGACCGTTAGGTAGAGAACCAGACCGATCAGCAGCGCGAGCGCCCCGGTCATGACGTACTGCATGCCGTCGTTGCGAAACCCGAAGAGAAAAGTGAAGCCGACGGTCAGCACCGCGCCGGCTATCAGCACCACCCACATCAAGCCGTGAATTCCGCCGGCGTCTTCGGAGAGGCGAGCGTCCCGATCGTTCTGCGCGGTGTTTACCGCCTGCAGGATCTGGTCGTGCACGTCCTGTTGGCTGTCGGAAGTCACCGGCAGCGTACGCACGATGCGGTCGACCCGCTCCATGAGCGCGTCGGCTTTCTCCGACCCTTCGCCGCGCCGCATCTTGGGCCATTCGTCGTCGATCGTCGCTTCGACGTACTGGCGAATCGCCGCGCGTAAGTGCGGCCCTTGCGTAAAGACGTCGGCGTCGCGATACACCACCGCGAGCATTCCGGTTTCGTCGAACGTTCGCTCCTCGGCCTGTTGGTAGCGCTCCCACACGCCGATCGTCACGAATGCGAGCAAGACGGCATAGACGACGCCGATCACCGCGAGAATGAACCCGGCTAGCTCGTTGTGCTGCGCCCGCACCTCGCGCGGTGCGAGTAGCCCGACGAGATAGCCGAACGCGATCGTGAGCGCGAGGAAACCGCCGACGACGACGACGCCGGCGCCGGCAGCGGGTAGAGAATCGATCCAAGTTTCCACGGCGTTATGGCAGCGGCAGCAGCGATGTCGTGGTCGAGGCGGCCGACGGGGCGCCGGCCTCCGGCACGCCGGACGTCACCAGTTGCCGGTAAAGCAACAGGTGACTGCCGTTCTTGACGATGTCGAGCTGGAGTTCGTAGCTGCGCTTGATCGCGGCGCTCAAATCGTTGGCGTCGAACGTGTATCCGAATCGCCTGAGGCTCGCGATCAACAGCTTGTTCGTCCCGTTGAGCTGCGCGTAGGCGCGCTGCAGCTGCAGCCCCGCCTCGCGATACGTCGGATAGTTCGAAATCACGATCTCGCGCTTGAGGCGGGCCTGCTCGATCGTCCGGCTTAGAGCGGCGAGCCGGACGCTTTGCGGATCGACGGCGAGGCCGTCTTTGATCGTCGCCAGTGCGGAATCGAAGTTTCCTTTGGCGTACTGCGCCTGCGCCAGGCCGGCCGCCGCCTGGACGTAGCCGGCTTGCGCGCGCGGGTCGTTCGGGTCGACGCGCAGTGCCAGGCGATATGCGAGTTCGGCGTCGCGCACGTTGCCATGTTCCAACGCGAGCTGTCCTTGGTGGACGCGCGTGCTGACGATCCATCGTTCGATCGAGCCGGCGCAGCCCGTCGCGGTCGCGAGCAGCGCCGCGCCTGCGAGCGCCGTCCGCCAGCCCCCAAGTCCTTTAGCCACGATTGACCAGATGCGCCACGATCTTGATAATCTCCGCCGCCGGCCAGAGAATCAGCTGCGATGCCAGCCAACCGGCGATGGCGGTCAACGCCAGGTAGAACACCATCGCCTTGACTTCCTCGTGCGTGCGTTCGCCTTTGACGGCCTCGTCGACGATGATCGAGGAGGTCGGATCGACGAACAGCGTGAACGCAATCGTTCCGATTCCATTGATGATCCCCGAGATTCCGATGGCCGTCCGAGCGACGTTGCCATCCAAGACGCTGGCGTAGTATGCCGCCACGACGCCGATGGCGTAGATGCCGGTGACGACGACGTTGAAGATCAACAGCCGCCGCGGGATGCCGCGCAGCGAAAATGCGAAGATTTCGGAATAGTGTGGAAACCGAATCTTTCCAAGGATATCCGCGACGATGCGCAGGTCGAACAATCGAAAGAGCGAGTGCGGCAGCGATTTGGTTCGCTCGAACGAGCGGACGCCGCGGACGTACATGTACGTGAACATCGGCAGGAGCAAGCTGCCGACGACCGTTCCCAGCGTTCCGGCCAGAATGATCGCGCGCAACTGCCATTCGAACGTGCCCACGACCGTGGAGATCGCGTGCGCGCGCTCGGGCGAGAGAGCCTGAAGCGGCGATCTCGGCGAGAGGACTTTGATCGCATTCGCAGCCGTGTCCGCCAGCGGCCCCAGCATCAGGCTGTATACGAGGGTGGCCAATCGGCTGGCCGTGACGAACAGGTTGAACAACGAGATCGAGGTGGCTATCCGCCCGGTTCGTACTCCTGCAAGTCGCGCCGCGTAGGCGCCCACCTGAATCGCCTGGACGATCGCGTTGAAGATAAGCGCGACGACGAGCTGCCAGGTCCAGAACGGTAACCCGGAAAGTACGCGAGCTTCAGGCGGCGTCACGGTTCCACGCAATCGCCGACTCGTCGACCGGGCCGATGATGCATAGTCCCAAGTTCTCCTCGGCCAATAGCTCGCTCGCGAGCTGGCGGACCTCCGCTGCCGTCACTGCGTCCACGCGCGCCTCGATTTCCTCCGGCGTCACGTGACGCCCGAGCGCGAACTCGTTGCGTCCCAAGCGGATCATCCGGCTCGACGTGGACTCGAGCGATAGCGTCAGATTTCCCTTGATGTGTTCCTTGGCCAGGCGCAGTTCGCCGTCGTCGACGCCGTCGTTGCGGACTTTGGCAAACTGTTCGACGATCAAGTCGATACATGCCGACACGTTCTCGGGCGACGTGCCGGCGTAGACGCCGAATAGCCCGGCCTCCCGGTAGGCCGCCTGGAACGAGTACACCGTATAGACCAAACCGCGTTTTTCCCGGATCTCCTGAAAGAGCCGGCTCGACATTCCCCCGCCCAGGATCGTATCGAGAATCGAGAGTGCGTAACGCCGCTCGTCGCGAACCGACAGTCCGCGCGTGCCGGCGATCACGTAGGCCTGCTCGGAGTCTTTGCGCCGCACGAGCCGGGCCGGAGTCGTCCGGGGCGTTTCGGGCGCCGGTAACGTCGACGCGCCTTCGAACGCGGCGAACTCGGCGGCCACCAACTCAACGAAGGCGTCGTGTTCGAGATTGCCGGCGGCGGCGACCACCACCGAGTTGGGGGCGTAGTGAGCGCGCATGTGGGTGCGTAGATCGTCGGGCGTAAATCTGGAAATCGTCTCGGCAAAGCCGATCGTCGGCGCTCCTAAATTCGACCCCTTCCACATCGTCTGAATGAAGAGATCGTGAATCAGCTCATCGGGAGAGTCGTCGTACATCTTGATCTCTTCGAGAACGACGTTCTGCTCCTTGAGCAGTTCCTGCGCGTCGAACGTGGAGTGCAAGAACATGTCCGCCAGTACGTTGGTCGCCAGCGGCAAGTGCCGATCGATCACCTTGGCATAGTAACAGGTGCTCTCTTTGTCGGTGAACGCGTTGAGGTTGCCGCCGACGCCGTCCATGGTCTCGGCGATTTGGCGCGCAGAACGCCCGGTCGTTCCCTTGAACAGCATGTGCTCGACCAGGTGTGAGATCCCGCGTTTTTCTCCGCTCTCGAGCGAGGAGCCCACATCGGCCCAGACGCCGACCGTCGCCGACCGTACCGCCGGCATCGTTTCGGTCAGTACGCGCAGCCCGTTGGGCAGCGTGGTCTTGCGATACATTATTGCCCTTGTTTCTTGAAGGCAGCGCGCGCCCATTCTTCGTCCCAGAAGACGTCGGCGGAGTTTGCCGCGTAGGCTTGCGCCGCGACGGCCTCGGGGGACTCGCCCCGGCGAGCCGTCAGGCTGAACACCGTACGGACGGTCGGGCGAGCGAGGTCACCACTCACCACCACGCCTTTCCCCACCTCGATCGGGATGCTCGCCCACACGTCGACCTCTTCGGCCGCCGGTGCGGCCGCGAACACTTTCTCGACGATCGCGGTGACTTCGTCGACGAATTCCTGACGCGTAACCGCGTGGTGAAACTTCACGCCCCAGAGACGGACTCCGACGATCAAGTGCGAGTCCACCTCGTTGGCGGAGATCTGGCTAATCTCGGCGGGCCAGGTTTCGCTGAAAACGCTTTCGCCGATTTTGGTCGCGAGATCGAGACGGTTGCCGGCCGCCCGGGCGGTCGCGTCCAGATCGGCGACCGACGGAACGGTCGCGGCCGCCAGGCCGGTCGCCGCTAGCGCGAGCGCAAACGCAGCCGCCACGGACCGCCAGCCGTTCGCCGCGTGCGACGACCTAGTACGATTGCGCAAAGTAGGCGCTCACCTTCGCGGGTTCGCCGCAGGCCAAACAAACGGCCGCTGCGGCGCCGGCGAGCGGCCGCAGGTTCCGAGTCGTCGCTCCGGTCTCCGCCTTGACGTGCGCTTCGCAGGCCGCCCGGCCGCACCAAGCGATCTCGATCATTCCGGCGCGCTGGGAGCACGCCGAGTAGAACTCGTCCCGGCTCGCCGGCCGGACCGTGCGCGCGGTCAAGAAAGCTTTAGCCTGGTCGTACAGGCACCGCTGCACGTCGTCGAGCGTCTCGCGCAGAATCGATCCGAGGACGTCGAGCCGCACGCTCTGCTTTTGCTCGGGATCGCCGCGCTCGCGGTCGCGGCGTACGACGACGGCCGTGCCCGCGTCGACGTCGCGCGGTCCGATCTCGATGCGCACCGGCACGCCGCGCAAGTCCCATTCGCTGTATTTCCAGCCGGGCTGCTGATCGCGAGCGTCGACTCGCACTCGAAAGCCCGCGGCGCCCAGTTCGGCGGCCGCCTGACGGCAAACCGCGACCGCCCGCTCGTCGTTCGAACGGACGATCGGCACGAATACCGCTTCGAGCGGCGCCATCTTCGGAGGAACGCGCAGCCCTCGGTCGTCGCCGTGCGTCATGATCATCGCGCCCAACATGCGCCACGACATTCCCCACGACGTCGTGTATGCATACTTGATTTCCCGGTCGGCATCGGCAAACCGGATGTCGTACGCGCGCGCGAAGTTTTGGCCGAGATCGTGCGAGGTCGCCGATTGCAACGCGCGCCCGTCGGGCATCAGCGCCTCGATGGAAAACGTTTCCAGCGCTCCGGGAAAGCGTTCGCTCTCACTCTTGATGCCGGCGTATACGGGAACGGCGGCGACGTTTTCGGCAAACTCCCGATAGACCTCGAGCATTTGCAGGGTCTCGTCGCGCGCTTCGCGCGCGTCGGCATGCGCGGTGTGCCCTTCCTGCCATAAGAACTCCATCGTCCGCAGAAACGGGCGCGTCGCCTTTTCCCAACGCACGACGTTGGCCCACTGATTGATCAGGATCGGAAGATCGCGATACGATTCGATCCATTGCGCGTACATCGTGCCGACCATGGCTTCGGACGTCGGCCGTACGGCCAACCGCTCGGCGAGCGTTTCGCGGCCGCCGTGCGTGACCCAGGCCACCTCGGGCGCGAACCCCTCGACGTGCTCGGCCTCTTTGGTCAGTAGACTCTCGGGAATGAACAGCGGGAAGTAGGCGTTTTCGTGACCCGTCGCCTTGAACCGCGCGTCTAGGTGTTTCTGCAGGTTTTCCCACATCCCGAAGCCGTACGGCCGCAGCACGACGCACCCCCGAACCGGTGAATACGACACCAGTTCGGCCTTGAGACAAACGGCCGTGTACCACGCGGAAAGGTCGTCTGCCTTGGGAGGTATCTCTTTGACGGCAGCCGGCGTTGGAGCCTCGGACATGAGCGGCGACGCTTCGCGCGGCCGGCGCTCGCGGCCTTCCCGGCGCGCGGCGACGCGTTCCGGGTATCGCAGCGCGCGCGGAGAAACGTCGTAAAGATGCCAAAGCACACGCGCATATACACTCGCACGGGCGACGACGGAACGACCGGACTGATCGGCGGAAAGCGGATCGAAAAGCACGCTCCGCGCATCGAGGCGTACGGCACCGTCGACGAACTCTCGTGCGCGATCGGCGTGGCCCGAGCCGCCCTGAACTCCGTCGATCGCACGTCCAGCCCGGCGGCCCGGCTCGATGCTTGGCTCGCGTGGACTCAGGACGTCCTCTTCAACCTCGGTACGGCGCTTGCGACCCCGCCCGACCGGCGCAACGACGACCTGCCGCAAGTCGAGCAAGCCGAGGTCGCGGCCCTCGAGCGCGGTATCGACGAAGCCGAGGCGGACCTTCCGGCGCTCGATGCGTTCATTCTTCCGGGCGGGTCGCCGGCCGGCGCACACCTGCACGTCGCGCGCGCGATCTGCCGCCGCGCCGAGCGCCGGCTGATCGCATTAGCCAAAGCCGATGCCGGCATCGCGCCCGAAACGCTTCACCTGCTCAATCGGCTCTCGGACGCGTTGTTCGTCTGGTCGCGCTGGATCAATCACGCGCTCGACGTGCCCGAACGACGGTGGGATCGCGCGTCGGCGCCGCCGCCGTAGGCGCAAGCCATCCCTCGGCGACCGCGTAGCGAAATAGCGCGGCCACCGTCACCGCGTCTTCGATGCTTCCACGCCCGGCGGCTTCGAGTGCTTCGCCGATTTTCAGCCGGACCGGGGTGATGCTCTCGACGCTTTCGGGCTGCGGACCGACGAACGTCAAGTCGCGCGCGAGATAGAGTCTGACGCAACCCGCGACGATCGACGGAATTTCGTACAGGCCGCCGAGCTCCGACCAGCGGCCGGCAACGACGCCGAGTTCCTCGCGCAGCTCGCGACGGGCGGATTGGAGCCGGTCTTCGTCGCCCTCGGCGCCTCCTTTGACGATCTCGACGATGGAGCGGCGCGCCGCGAACCGCGGTTGGCGCGCAAAGACCAGCTCGTCGCCGTCTTCGACGACGATCGCGCAGGTCGGCGACGTGAGGACCAGCAGATGTTCGCCGGGCTCGCCGCTCGGATGCACGATTGCGTGCGCTTCCACCGCTAGCCACGGATTTCGGTAGAGTTCGCGCCGGCTCACGCGCCGGTACGGATCGTCGTCCATGTTGTGCGTCTTAGGGCCTGGCGGGGGACTGGCCCTCCCTGCTTGCGAACCGTGGGCCGAATGTCGTTCGTCTCCCAGCTGTTTGCGACCACCAACGTGGACAAACTTCGCGAGCTTGGGCGTCGCAGAATTCTCCGCCGGGCGCTCACCGCGAAGGACCTCGTCGCCATCGGTTTGGGGACGATGATCGGCGGCGGGATCTTTACGACCATCGGCACCGGCGTCAAAGGGGCCGGGCCGGCCGTCATCGTCTCGTACCTGCTGGCCGGGCTCACGTCGTTTTTCGCCGCCCTGTGCTACGCCGAGTTGGGCGCAATGGTGCCGATTGCGGGCAGCGCCTACACCTACGCGTACGCCACCCTGGGGAAGCTGTTTGCGTGGATCATTGGCTTCGCGCTGATCTTCGAATACGGCATTAGCGCCGCGCCGGTCGCCCAGCAATTCTCGGCGGCCATTCAAGACGTTTTCAAGTCCATCGGCATCACGCTTCCGGCTTGGGCGCAGCAGTCGAATCTCGTGATCCACGGGCCCTGGTGGAATCCCGGCAGCTGGGATCTGGTGCACTCGCAGTACGACGTCGTGAGCGCATTGTTCGTAATCGGCCTGAGCTTGCTGCTTTCGGTCGGCATCCGCGAATCGGCTACGACCAACAACGTCTTCGTGGTCTTGAAGATTTCGGCGCTGATCGTCTTCGTCGGCGCCGGGCTGTTCCTATTTCACGCGGCCAACTTGCACGACTTCAGTCCGATCGGTTGGGGCTCGCTCCATCCATTCGGCGGCGCCGCCGAGTCGGCCCAGCCGTACGGGATCATTGCGGTGGGCGCGTTCGTCTTCTTTAGCTACATCGGCTTCGATACGGCCACGACGACCGCCGAAGAGTGCAAGAACCCGCAGTACGACGTGCCGGTGGGCGTGATCGGCGCGCTGGCGATCGGCACGATCATCTATTGCGCGACGGCAATCGTGCTGGTGGGTATCGTCCCGTGGAGCCAAGTGCCGATCAAAAATCCGCTCGTGTTCGCGCTGGCGCCGCTGCACCAACCCATTTTGACCTGGGTCATTACGATCGGCGTACTCGCCGGCACGACCAGCGTGGCGCTCAGCTCGCTACTGGGTCAATCGCGCATTTTCTACGTGATGGCTCGCGACGGCATGCTGCCGCCCGTCGTCGCCGCCATCCATCCGCGCTTCCAAACGCCGATGCGCACGACCCTCTTCACCGGCGCCGCCGTCGCCGTACTGGCGCTGATCGTGCCGCTCAACAACCTGCTCAATCTCGTCAATATCGGAACGCTGATCGCCTTTTCGGTCGTCTGCGCGGGCGTGCTCTATCTGCGGCGGCGCAAACCCGATCTGCCGCGCAGTTTCCGCGTACCGTTCGTGCCGCTTTTCCCGATTCTGGGAATCGCGTTCTCGCTGTTTCTCGCGGTGTTCGGTCTTTCGCGCGCGACCTGGACGTGGTTCCTGATCGCCCTCGTCATCGGGCTAATCTTCTTCTTCTCGTACGGCTTCCGCAAGTCCAACCCGGACGCGGTCGTCCCCGTAATAGAACCCGAAGGCCTCGGAGAGCTTTGATTGGGCCAGCTCTTCGTTGCGGCGGTCCTCATTTACGGCTGGTAAACTTCGGACCGCCGCGCCTCAATCTGGCGCCAATCAAAGCTCTCCGGCCGAGCGCAACTACGGGGACTATTGGGTTTCGCGGGTGGAGCTGACGGGAGAGATCGCTTGGCCGATGCCGGGCGTCAAGACGTCGACTCGCGCTCCGCGCGCATCGTAGCTGACCCGGACGTTGAACGCGCTGGCGACCGCGCGCAGCTCGACCATCACCCGTCCGCGCACGCGAAACGGCACGTGCTTGAGCGTAACCGGCAGGCCGTCGATCGTCGCGCGGTCGTCGCCGACTTTGACGCGCAGCGACTCACCGCCGCGGACGACCTCGATCCGGTCCTTTCCGGTCAGCGAGGTTTGCGCGCCAAGCGCATCGGCGATCGTCCGCAGCGGGACGAACACCTTGTCGGAGGCGGTGATGACGGGAGGGACGTCGCTTTCAATGCGCTCGCCGTCGACCAGCATCTCGACCGGACGCCCGAAGACGAGTAAGGCCGACGCCGTCAACGCAACCGCGGCTATCCCCGCGAGCGTCCGCGGACGCAGTGCGACGTACTTCACGCGCGCGCGCCAACCTCGTGAAGGTAGGCGGGATACTTCTCGGCGATCACTTTCTCGATCTCCAGGCGCAGCATCCCCAGAAGCTCGCTTTCGGGATACGTTCCGACGAGCTCGCCGGCTCGATAGATCGCCCCTTTGCCTTTTCCGCCGGCGACGCCGACGTCGGCCATTTTCGATTCCCCCGGCCCGTTGACGACGCAGCCCATCACCGCGACTTTGACCGGCGCGGTGTACGACTTGGCGATCGCCTCGACCGCGCGGCCCAACTCGAGAACCGAAATCTCCGCGCGTCCGCACGACGGACAGGCGGTGATCTCGAAGCCCTTCTCGCGCAGTCCGAGCGATTTGAGAATTCCCCAGCAGACGGGAACCTCTTCGATTGGGTCGTCGGCCAACGAAACGCGCAGCGTGTCGCCGATGCCTTCGAACAATAAGATCCCCAGCCCAATCGACGACTTGACCGTTCCGTCGCGCAAGAGTCCGGCTTCGGTAATGCCCAGATGCAGCGCGTACGGCGTCTGCCGTTCGCGCAAGCGCCGATCCATCAGCCGGTACGCCTCGACGGTCGTCAACACGTCGTGAGCCTTGAGCGAGATCGCGATGTCGCGGTGGCCGTGCTCCTCGAGCATGACCACGTGGCGCAGCGCCGACTCGACCATTGCCTCGGCGGTGTGGCCGAGCGATTTTTCCAAATCGGGAGCCAGCGAACCCATGTTGACGCCGACGCGAATCGGAATTTCGCGCGCTTTGGCGGCGGTCACGACTTCCGAAACCTTCTTTGGGTCGCGAATGTTCCCCGGATTCAGGCGTAGTTTGGCGACGCCGGCTTCGATGGCCGCCAGCGCCATTTTGTGGTCGAAGTGAACGTCGGCGACGATCGGAACCGGCGAGCGATGGACGATCGCGGGCAGCCCCGCGGCGTCGGGCGGATCCTTGACGGTAACCCGGACGACCTCGCAGCCTTCCATCGCCAGACCGTAAATCTGCTCGAGCGTCTTGTCGGCGTCGGCCGTGTCGGTCGTCGTCATCGACTGCACGACGATCGGATGGTCGCCGCCGATCCACACGCCTTTGGCATCGCTCTTTCCGGTCTTGTTCTGCAGAAAGATCGGGTTGCTTCGGCGGCGCAAACGAATCGCCACGGCTACATCACCCCTTCGCCGCTGGCGATGCGGACGATGTCGTGAAACGCAACCAGCAGCATGAGGGCCATCAGAGCCGCGAACCCCGCGATGTGCACGATCGCTTCTTTCTCCGGATCGACCGGTTTTCCACGAATGAGTTCGGCGACGATGAACGCCGCGCGCCCGCCGTCCAGCGCGGGAATCGGTAGCAGATTGAACAGTCCCAGCGCGAACGAAATCGTCGCGGCCAAACTAAAGTACGGCCCCCATCCCCAATCCTGAACCGTTGTCGCCACCTGACCGATGCCGATCGGACCCGAAAGCTGCGGCGCGTACTTGCTGAACTGGGTCACGAGCAGCACCACGCTGCCGACCGTGTTCTCGGCCACGTTGCGAAACTCGACGCCGCTGACGCCCACGGCCTCCCACGCCCCGACCCGCTGATAGGCCGGAACGGGAGCGAAGCCGATGCAACCCCAGCCCCTCTTTCCCGGCGGGATCGCGCACGCGGCCGGCGTTACGAAGACTTCCGTCCGCAACCCGTTACGCTGGTAAACGAGATCGAGCTTGCGGCCCAGGGAGGCGTGAATCGTGTCGACGAGTATGGCGCCGTTGCGAATCGGCACGCCGTCGATCTCGACGATCCGGTCGCCCGGCTGTAAGCCGGCAACGGCCGCTGCCGAACCCTTGACGATCATGCCCACGACGGGTTGGTTCTCGTTCCCCGCTACCCCGAAGGCCAGCGCCGCCACCAGCAAGATCGCATAACACAAAACGAAGTTGGCGGCCGGCCCGGCCAGCACGATTACCAATCGGTTCCAAGCCGACTTCGCCTGAAAGTTGTCGCTCTCGGGCTGGTGCGCTTCGCGGAACTCGCGTTGCTGTTCGGCTTCCGATGTTTTTCCGTCCTCGCCTTGCATCGCGCAGTATCCGCCGATCGGCAGCGCGCGCAGCGAGTACAGCGTTCCGCTTCGCGGGCTCGTCCAGCCCAGCAGTTTGGGACCCATGCCGACGGCGAATTCGTTCACCCGTACCCCCACGCGCCGGGCCACGAAAAAGTGGCCGAGTTCGTGCAGCACGATCAGGACGGATAGCATGAGGAGGAAGGTGAGCACCTTCCCGACCCCCACCAGGGTAACGATTGCTAGCGACAAGGTGACTTTTCGATACTCCTTACGAGCGTTTCGGCCAGTTCTCGCGCGGCGCGATCCGCGGCCCGGACCCCGTCGAGCGTCAGCTCGCCGGGTTGCGTGCCGCCCATTGCGCCTTCGATGATAACGGCAATCTGCCCGAAAGCAATCCTACCTTCGACAAACGCGCCGACCGCGACTTCGTTTGCAGCCGAAAGGATGGCCGGGAGGGTCCCGCCAGCGGCGAGCGCCTCGTAGGCCAGTCGAACGCACGGAAACCGCTGGGAATCCGGGGGCTCGAAGTCGTAGCGCAGCCGTTGCTCGCCCGGCGCGGCGCCCAGGGCCGAGAGCACCGGTTCGCCCGCCGCGATCCCGCCGAGTCGCTCGGGAAACGCCAGTGCGTAGCCGATGGGCAGACGCATGTCGGGTGCGGCCAACTGGCCCTTCACGCTGCCGTCGGAAAAGATCACGAATCCGTGGGCGATCGACTGCGGGTGGACGACGAACCGAACGCGCTGCCCGGGGACGCCGAACAGCCGGCTGGCTTCGATCACCTCCAGGCCTTTGTTCATCATCGTCGCCGAGTCGATCGTATTTTTGGTGCCCATCCGCCAGGTCGGGTGAGCGAGTGCCGAGGCGAGGTCGGCCCGGTCCATCTCTTCTTTCGAAACTCTCCAGAACGGACCACCCGACGCCGTTAAGACGATCTCCGAAATGCTTTCCGGCGCCTCGCCGGCCAAACACTGAAAGATCGCGCTGTGCTCGCTGTCGACCGGTAACAGGCGCGCGCCCGACCGGGCGGCGGCCTGCACGAGCAGCTCGCCCGCGGCGACGATCAGCTCCTTATTGGCCACGGCGATCGCGATACCGCGTTCGACGGCGGCGAAGATTGCGTCGAACGCGACCGCGCCGTCGGTGGCCGCGAGCACGACGTCGGGTTGCGCGTCGACCGCCGCGCGCCGCAATCCGTCCGGACCGTCGCGTGCGGTGGTAACGATGGCGGGTCCGAACTGGGCCGCTTGGCGTGCCAGCAAGTCGACGTTGCGCCCCGCCGCCAATGCGACGACCTCGAATCGCTCCGGGTATCGCGCGATGACGTCGAGTGCCTGCGTACCGATCGAGCCCGTCGAGCCCAAGATCGCGACCCGTCTGCGCGCCGTCACGTGACCTGCAAGATTCCCAGCAGATGCAGCGTTGCAAAGAACGCGACGCCGCCGAAAAGATACGAATCGAATCGGTCGAGGACGCCGCCGTGACCCACGATCATATCCCCCGCGTCCTTGACCCCGGCATCGCGTTTGAGCGCCGATTCGACCAAATCGCCGGCCTGCGCCGCGAGTCCCGTGAAGAGTCCGACCACCGCCCCCTGCCACCAGAGCAAGTGGAGCTGCGGCACCCAGGCGGCTCCGGCGGCAAACGCGGTCACGATCGCGAGCGATCCCAACGATCCCTCGATCGTCTTGCTTGGCGAGACCTTGGTCAACTGGCGCTTTCCGATCAGCGTGCCGACGACCATGCCGAAAATATCGGTGAGCGCCACGATGACGATGAGATACGGCGTCAGCCACAAGCCGTTGGGTTCGATCTGCCGGACGAAAACGAAATACGTCAGCAGCTTGCCGATGTACAGCACGGCCAGCAGCGTGTAAGCGGTGCGCGCGAAATACCCCTTCTGCTCGCCGTACATACCGATCCAAAACGCCGCGATCACGATTCCGGCGAGAAGCACGCCTTCCCACTTATGCAGTAACCCG
>DASXDV010000001.1:0-11495 GCA_036490465.1 Candidatus Tumulicola sp.
ATATTAGCCAGTGGTAACTCTACGGGTGGGGTTGCTAGCAACCTTCATTGTCATGGGTGTTGCATACGCTTTTGCGCGCCCCCCGAACATTGTACAAGGGGGCGATTTCAACGCGTTTTATTGCGCTGCCAGGATCTTGCCGACTGCTGCGGACCCCTATCGTTACGAGCCGTTGCATACGTGCGAGAGCCGTAACGTTCGGCCGCTTACTCCCAGATTCGTGGTCCCGGCCCCTCTGCCGCCGTATGCACTCGCGCTCTTGGTACCCTTGGCACAGCTCTCATACCATCGCGCTGCTCTAGCTTGGTGCCTGCTTCTCTTAGCGAGCGCTATTCTAACGGTATGGGCGCTGGTAGAATTAACCGGAATTCCAGTACTGATCGTTGCCGTTTGCGTTCTCTCAGCCACTCTGTTCCAGGCGCTGAATTGGGGCGGCCTCACGCCGGTGCCTATAGCTTTGCTGTGCGGTGCGGCGGTTGCGATCACTCGCTCGCGCTGGGCGATCGCATCGATACTGTTTGGATTCGCTTGTATTGAGCCGCACATCGCGCTGCCGTCGATGCTGGCTACGTTCGTGCTGATCCCAGCTATGAGATTTCGTCTCATTGTGCTGCTTGGAGCCATTGCGATTCTGTCGATCGGTAGCGGCGGGATCTGGCTCAACTACGAATATCCCACGATGGTCCTACCGGCACAAGCGCTCTCCGAAATTGGTTACTCAGCCCAGTATGGTTTAAGTCCGCTGCTGCATACGTTTGGTTGGGCCGATCGACCGGCACTCCTGATGGGGGGAGCGCAGTACGCTGTGTTTGCGATTGGTGGTGTTTGGCTGGCCCGAGCCCTAAAGGGGCGTATCCCTGAAGCCGTGGTTTTGGCACCAATGGCCCTGTGTGTATTAGGTGGAACTTACGTTCACCTCGTGCAGGTCGCGGGAGCGTCGCTCCCGCTCGCCCTTGTAGTAGCCGCCCGGACTCGCTCTGCGTGGGCTTGGCTTGGTGTGGCGCTCTTGTCAGTACCGTGGCACTACGCTGATAAGAGCAACGCCGTGCTATTAGCAGGCGTTGTCGTGCTCGTACTTGCCTCCCATGTTCGGCGCGTGGGGCCTGTCGGTGCGGTTCTTGTCGCAGGCTTCTTCGCGGTAGCATTCTGGGAGTTTCAAAAACTTGAGCCAAGCGTGCATATTTCAGAGGTTGCGCCGATACCGAGTTCCGCCCTCGCGCAGGCGGGATGGAAGGAATTTGCGGTCCAGGTTCCGCCGAATCTGTACACATGTGTTTCGCACGTACCTACATATGTAGGGCTCGTGATCGTAGTTTGGGGCGTCCTCGCCCTCGCGCCGAGGAAGCCCATTAGCTTATTGAGCCACTACGCACCGCTAGAAGGGCCCGGCGGATCGAGTTGAATGTTGGATCTCTCGGAGAGCTTGGACTATCGGGTCGACATATCGAGCGGGAATGCACTGCGCTCTGGAAAGCACACTAGTGGGCCCGGCTGAGGCCAGCGTGGCGCAAGTTCGTATTGCTAGTGTAGTTGCTGTTCTAGTCATATGTCTGGCTGGTTTACTGAGCGCTGCTTGGGCGTTCGTTGTCCCGATATTTCAGGCGCCTGATGAGCCGGCTCACTTCGATTACGCAATGTCGATCTACAGTGCGGGGCGACTTGTCAGAGTATCCGAGGCACCGATAGGATGGATTGTCAGTCCGTATACTCGTTACCTGATGCGCGCCGTCGATTTCGATCGCGTTATGGAGCATTCCTCGATGCGCGTCCCGAGGGGTTACGGCAGCAGAGCTTATTTTAGTCACGTTGACGCTGCATCCCCTAGCTTAACCAATCCTGTCATGCGCTTCCGCCGGGTCAGTTACATCACTGCTCTTTATCCGTTTGGGTTCTATGCCCTGGAAGCAGCCTGGATGAAACTCATCGCGGTGACCACGGGATCGTTAGTCGCCGCGTTCTTCGGAGCCCGCCTGCTCTGCGTCGCATTGATGATGATCGGCCTCTATTTTAGCTACAGAGTAGCCACGGCAGTCGGAGTTCCGGAGTGGATTGCAGTCCTCTTGCTGGTCGCGATCGGCTTCCTTCCATTGACGACCATGGTATCATCCTATGTCCAGCCAGATAATCTCGTGTTTTCGCTCGTACCCATCGTGTTATTTCTTAGCATTAAAGTACGAAACGAAGGCTTGCGCCCGAGTATCGTGGCTTGCTTTGCCCTGGCTCTCGGCCTTCTTTCCATAACGAAGTATCAGTTCTTCGTTAGCACGGCGGCGGCGTCCCTGTTCTTGTTCGGAATGGCGCTTTGGCGCTTGCGATTGTCTCTTGCGCGATCAGTGTTTTCAGTCGTGCTGATTGTTCTGCCAACTATTTCGTTGCAGCTCTTGCAGTTTTGGGTTTCCTTTGCTCCTAGGAATCACGCTCCGCAGAGCATGGCGGCACCCCTTTATGCGAGTCTACAGGCGGGTCCCGCGGCTACAAGTGACTACATTTTGCGGGTGGGATTTGACGCTTTTCTGAACTACTTTGTGACAGGAGGAAGCACTGCGACCTATTGGGGCGTGTTAGGGTGGGTCGACACCCCTCTTGTCATAGTAAACGAACCAACGGAGATTCTGTTGCGATACGGGATCGCTCTAGCAACTATTGTGACGTTCGTCGTGGTGGTATTCGTAGTCTCGCGCAATCTATATCGCCTTGTAAAGCTTGCATTGCGAAGTGGCATAGGGAAAGCCTTAGCCGTGGCTTCTCGGGATCCAATGTTCAATAGCTATGCGGCATTTGTTGTTATAATGTTCACTTTATATGTCGCCTCCGACAACGTGTTCGGTGCGGAGGGCCGTCACTGGTATCCGTACGTGTTAGCGGCGGGCATGTGCTTTGTTTGGTACGGGCCCAAGGTGTTTTACCGGGCGCGTACTCCGGTCGCTTACTGTGCGGTGTCCGTCTTTGCGATTTACGCGCTATTTGCGGCCACGTATGCCACCGGTGATATGCTTGCGAGATATTATGGGGACCCTGGCGGTCGCTATATCCGCACGGAAGTCAAGAAGACAGCGGTAGCACGCGACGGTTACGTCGTAGGGGTTCTTTGGCCGGTCGATTGCGCGGACTACCACGTCAGCGAAGGAGTGCCGCAAAAGGTATTTCCCGTTGGATCGCACTTGAAGGTGGATGGAGCCATCCTGCAGCAAAATGTGAGGGAAAGAGTGTCTGTGATCCTAGACAACAAGGAGCCGCTCCCAACCCTATCAGGGCAATATAACTACCTTGTAGCTGAGCGAGCTCGCAGTATTCAATTGGGATCAGGTGGCTTCGAGGCGCTGATTCGCACGGAGCACCTGTCCCCTGGCCGACACATTGTGGCGGCCTATGTTGAATCTAATGGCAAGGGTTCAACCTTTAGCCGAATTCTGCCGGTTCGGGCATTCTTCCTATATCATCAACCGCCTCGAGGGCGTACCGCTGATCTTCTAGATACCTTAGGTAGCTGTGGTACATCAATGGCAATTGGTGCGAGAGGGAAAGAGGCGCAGGACATTAATTCGAACCATGCACAGTGAATTTACCAATCGTACGTAAGGGAACCGCGTAAACATGGCGTCGAGACGCTAAAGGCCGCCTAGAATGGCTCGGAAAGGCTTGAGGGGCATTTGAACAGATGACACCTATCATCATCGCTAGTCTTTTGTTTATGGCTCTATACCTGGGAACCAAGCGTCTGTCTGGATTGGGTGTCCTGCTAATCATCACGATGACAGTCGGGGGAATAGGCCTGGTGCTCTTCCCTGGCTTTTCCACGCACATCGCTAACTATGTTCACGTAGGTCGCGGTACAGACCTCATTCTATACCTTGCCATACTGGGTGGTTTGTTCGTGGCATCGAACTTCTTTTTGCGATTTCAACGTCACGAGGAGGCTTTGATAGCCCTAGCACGCCAAAGCGCGATCGACCACGCCCAGGATCCTTCAAGCGAGCCCACTCATAATCTAGGGACGGAGAGCAATAGAGCGGTACAGTAGGTCAAGTAGAATTTTTATGAAGTCAAAACCTGACTGCCCCTTCCTTCTAGAGTAAAGCGAGTAGCTAACCTCGACCGGGACCTCCACGAACGAAAGCTTGGCGGTTCCGATCTTTTGCAGGATCTCAGAGGCGTGGGCCATATGCGCCTGGTTTATCGTTATCAATTCGGCGGCGCGCCGCGTAAACGCTCTAAGCCCATTATGAGTGTCGGTGACGTTCAATCGCGCATGGAACCTTGTGAACAGTAGTGCGGCTCCCAAAAGCAGCCTTCTGCGGCGAGGGACGGCGCTTGTCTTTGTCACAAATCGGGAACCGAGCGCCACATCAGCGCGGGCCCCTAGCAGGGCCGTCAGAAGACTATCGATCGATTTTGGGGAGTGCTGCCCATCCGCGTCAAAGGTACAGACGTACCTTGCGCCCTTCCCAAGAGCATAAGATATCCCCGTCTGTAAAGCTGCGCCCTGTCCAAAATTAATTATGTGAGACAGAACGTGCGCGCCATTCGCGGTTGCCTCTTCGGCGGTCGCATCGCGAGAGCCGTCGTCTACCACACATATGTTCGGGTAGCCCAGGTCAGCAAGTCCGGTTACAACATCAGCAATGGTCGTAGCTTCATTGAGTGCCGGGACAACTATCCAAACGGTCTTAAGGTCCGGGCTCTGATCATTCCGCATGCTAGTCTGCTCGGGGGCGTGGTGCCCCGTCTCGGAATTCCGCGAGGTAAGATAGCTGGAGCACTTTTGCGTACAGCCAATATATTAGGGGTGCTGGAAGGCGGGTCATTAGTATCTGTGCGATATTGACTATTCGCGCCGAGAAACTTTCGCGATGGCCATACTCAGTGTATGCTGTTTGTCTTGCGCGAAGCGTATCGCGCAACTGGCGGATTGTGTGCTGTGACTTTGTTGCGCCACTGTGAAGCCGATAGCTGGTCAAGGCTTCCGGAAGGTTCGCTACTTTGCCTTGCTTCGCCAGGCGAAATACGGACTCGTAGTCCTCGGCGGTGGGAAAACGCACTGTAAAGCCACCCGCGACCAGACCTTCAGTGCGGCGGAACATTAGCGACGGTGCACCAAAAGGACTGTACGAGAGCATTGCATTACGGAGGTCTCTGTCGCTCGTGGGGTAGGTCCGTAAGCCAATGACGCGCCCGCGCCCGTCGATTACCTTCAAGTAGCCTCCGACCAGCACGCAGTCCGGGTGATCGTCGAGGAACTGCACTTGCCTCGCAAGGCGGTGAGGCAACGCTAGATCATCAGCCCCGATCTGGGCTATTAGAAGACCGCGGCTTCCGTGAATCCCGCGGTTGAGAGCGCAGCCGACGCCCCGGTTATTCTGGCGCAGTACGCGGATCCGGGCGTCGCGGACTGCGTATCGGCCCAGAATGCTCGGCGTGCTGTCCACCGAACCGTCGTCGATGATTAGGAATTCAAAGTCTAAATATGATTGGGGAAGAATACTCTCAATCGTTTCGCCGACGTAGCGCTCGCCATTGTAAACAGGTAAAAGCACCGTTAGGGCGCTCGGCACGATTCTTCGTCCTCCGATTAACCGCGACCCTGGATATTGCCGTACGGCGCTACGGTACCGTGCCGCAGGGGAAACCCTCGGATCGCTGCGGTTGCAAATAGTACAAACCCTACGAGGCCCAGCCAGGTAGGAGCTCGCAGTAGCCACATGGCGAGGCGGTTTGTTGAGTTAGTTAGGACAAAGTCTCTCCAACTAGCCTCAGCAAGCCGTTCGTCTATCCTTGGTCGCAACACGTCGTGAACAATGCCGTGCGATACGGAGTGGTGTGACGCAAAAAAGAGCAGTCCGATTACGGCCAGTGAAGAAACGACGCTGGCGAGCGTTAAGATTCTATCGCGGCCACCAAGCACGTAGACCAAAACAGCAACCGGAAACACGGGCGCGAAAAGTGTTGCCAAAGAGGTTGCGAGCATCCAAGGTACGGCTAACAGCGCCACCACGACGAGCAACGGACCGCGATATGTTTTCGTTCGCACAAGAAGTAGCAGACACGCAGGAGCCGCAATCGCAAACTCCCCCGTGTGTACAAATGTTCCGCCGAAAAGCGAAAATGCTGGGGGCACCAGGAGGGCAAAAGCGGGCTCGTGGTAGTCGCGGGCCAGCCTGAGTCCCACGATTATTCCAGCGGTGGCCATCACAACGTAAGAAATGCTTCCGATGATCACCGCCTGCGCATCCGGTACGCCGAGTGCGGCAACGATCGTCGATAGGCTATATTGGTTATCGCGTGACACCTCCGACAGTGCATGAGCCGGGAGCACGGTCGTAATGTATGCGAGGGATTGCGCCAAGCCGCTTGCGGCGAGAGACCCCGCGGCGAACAGGGCCCCCAGCAGGACTAGAAAGAGGCGGGCGGCGGGAAAGCGTATGAATACGGCGATCGCTGCAGGCAGGGCGAGCTGCGGCTCGACCATGGCGAGCGCGATCGCAAAGGCAGCCGCTTGAAAATAACCCTGCTGCGCCCACAAGGCGGCGATTAAGAGAGCCGTCACACAAATCGTCACCATGTTGCCGCTCGTGAGCGACGTCAAGCCGAGCGACAGCGCGAGAACAGCCCATGCAATCAATGGCGGCTGACGCGTGACGCGCGCTAAAGCGTAGGTGGCGAGCAGGAGGCACAATCCCAGAATTAGCCACCAGACCATTGCCGCAACGCTAAATGGCAGCAGCGTTAGTGGATAGATGAGTATCAGGACGTAGGGCGGGTACGGAGCGGGCACCGTAACGTTCGCCGGGGCGCGATAGAAGGGGGGCGCCGGCGCCCGCTCGCATGGGTGCAGCGAAGCAATGAAATACGGGTTCTCATGGCGCCCTAGGGCCGAAGCGGCGCAGTAGTAGGCTCGAAAGTCGATCATGAGGCCGCCGGCGGCCCGATCGCCATAGAATTGGCCGGCAAAGGGCAACACCGTGCAGACAATGGCGATGGCAATCGCGACCAGATGATTGCGCGTCACGCCACGCGCCCCCGTCGCATCGCTTTTAGATGCCCAAAGCCATTCTCAGCGACGATCAGACCGAGCAACAAAATCAAACCACCCCACGTTGGGATTCTTACCAGCCATCCGCCCAAAGCGCCTGTCGAGCTCTTGCTGGTAAACACGCTCCACGACGACTCGGCCAGATCGGGATCAATCGGCGATCCGAGATACCCGTGTGAGGGATGCGGAGTTGCTGTTGACAGCGACTGGTTCAGGCCCACGATCACTATGCCGCTTACGAGGGCCGCAACGAGGGCGGCTCGTAGGCTGCCGTTCCAGTAGTGCCAGGCTAAATATGCAATGGGGAAGGCGGGAGCGAGCCCAAGCGCCGGCGACCAAGCCATGATCCACGGAACGGCCAGAAGGAGTGCGGCAATCACGGCTACGGTGCGACGCCGGGGCTCGACCGTCGAAACCACGAGCAGCGCGGCGGGGAGCGCCGCGGCAATCTGAGTGACGTGTACGAAGGTTCCCCCGAAGACGGCAAACGCGGGCGGAACGCAGGCGAGAAAAGCAGCGTTTCGCGCTTTCTTCGATAACCACCCGGCGGCGAGCGTTCCGGCTACGAGCATGACGAGGTACCACACCGATCCGGCGCGGACGGCCGCAACGTCGGCGAACCCAAGCGAGGCGAGCACCGACGTCAGGCTGAACTGCGTGTCGCGCGCCGCTTCGGAGAGCGCGTGCGCCGGAAGGATGCGCACGAAGTACTCAAGGTTGGTCGCTCCCCCGAGCGTGAGCAATGATAAGCCCGCCAAAAGCAGCGCCGCCACGACGAGCGGAAGGCGCGTTTTCGGCGTCCAGATAAACATGGCGAGGCAAGTGCCGAGCCCTAGATGCGGCTCGATCATCGCGATCGCCGCGAAAACGGCCGCCGCCACCCACCGTCCTTGCCAGGTGAAGTAGGCCGCGAGGCAGATCGCGCCGATTGCAATCGGAACGATTTCTCCGAACGGAAGCGACGCCGCCCCTAACGAGAGTGCGAACGCGGCGACCGGGACCGGCCATGGCAACTCGGCAAATCTCGTCAGCGCCACGATAGCTGCGGCGCACGCGAGCAGTAGGATAGCTAGCCAGAGTGCTCCCGCCGCGGCCGGCGGCAACCAGGCCAACGGTACCAACGCGCCTATGGCATAGCCCGGCAGCGGCGCGGGAATAGTTATGCCGGGATTCTTCTGGAAAAAGATCGCCGGGCCGATTGCGGTCTCGCACGTGTGAAGCGGCTCGCTCCGATACGGGTCGCCGCCGTGTGCCGCCACCTTGGCGGCGCAGTAAAACGCGTGAAAGTCGCCCATCAAGAAGCCGGCGCGAGCGACGAGGGCCGTTTGAATGCCCAACGCCGAGACGGTCGCAAGGGCAAAGGCCGCTACGACGAGGCGGGCGCGCACGGATTTAAGCTGAAGTGGAGAGCGGCGTGCTTGTGGACTGCGGCGATGCTTGGGTAAGCGGAATCGGCGTGACGTCGTGGAAGCGCGCCCGTTGCGCAAGCTGCGTCAAGACCCGGCGTGCGGCCTCGCTCTCCGGTTTGATCTCGGATACCCGCCGCGCGTGATTTGCGGCGGCGCCATAATCGCCGAGAACGATCGCGATTTCTGCCAAACGCTCGAGCACCGCGACATTACGCTCGTCGAGGTCCCTGGCTTGCGTGGCGAACCACGGTTCCTCGGATTCGCCCAGGAGCAAACTTCCGTAATACAGTTGCTCGGCGGTGCGGTAGTGTGCGTAGGCCGCCCGCAACTCGTTGTGGGCGTACTGGACATCCCCGTCGTTGGCGTGAGCGCTGAATCGCCGAATGTCGATGATGACGTTGTTTAGATTCAGCGAGACGTCGCCGTCGGCAAGGAAGTAGTTGTCCACGGCATCGGTGCCCACGACGTTGGCGATCGCTTTGCGAATGTTGCAGCAAGCCGTTCGCAAACTCTGAGCGACGAGATGCTTCTCAGCATTAGGCCAAAACGTCTGGGCCAGTTCTGAGCGGCTCACAGTACCATCGCGCGAAAGCGCCACGAACTTGAAAATCTGCTGGTCGCGCCGGCGGACCCACTCGATTGGATGCTGATCGAGATCCGCCTGAAACCGGCCAAACATGCGCACGTGGAGTGGCACCGCGCTGCGCAGCCGTGACGGGACGGATCGGTGAGACGCGCGTAGTCGGGACAAGGCGCGCAGAGAGCGGTAGCCACGAGCGTCGTGAATCACGAACAGCCCTTCCATCTCGAGGGCCTCGAGCTTTTCAACGTCTCGGCAGGTCGAGCCGGCCATCATTTGGCGTACGATGGCCGCCTCGTTCTCCGGCGCGTTTTCGAGCGCGGCCGAAATGTATTCCGTAAAGAAGTGGCCGTAGCGATTGCGCCAGTTTTCGAGCGAGGCTGGGAGATCGCAGCCATCCTCGGCCGCCTTGCGAATGGCGCCGCTAACGACCAGCGGCCAGCCGTCGCTGGCCTCGATCATCTTGCCGGCGTCCGCACCGGCATGCGCCACGCTGCAGGCATCGGCGAGATGCCGGACCTCGGTGGCGTCGAAGGCGAGGCGCTCGGAGTCGCAGAGGGCCGCCATGCCGTCGGCCACAAGCCGCCCGACGTCGAGCGCAGCCCGCGAACGGGCGGCGAAGAGTAATGAGACCCCGTCGGGGAGTTGATCGATCAAGCTGGCAATGGCTGAGAGGCCGTCGGCGTCCGGCGTGTCGTTGCAATCGAGTGCGAGCTCCACGGGCGCACAGGCTCCTAGGGCCCGCAATACGTCCTCCGCGCTCGCGCAGACGACGTCGCCGAGGTCACATTCGGCCTGAATCGCGGCTCCGATTGCCGCCCAGACGTCGGCCGCGGTCGCGCCTCGCCGAAGCCCGCAATAGAGCCCGCGCCCTTCGCAGTGGCGGAGATAGCTAATAATGGCGGTGGTCTTGCCGAAGCCCGCCGGCGCGATCAATAGGCGAACTGGAACGCTCTTAAAGCGTCCGATCCAGTCCTCCAGGCGCGGCCGCCGGATGACCGACGGCGCCAAACGCGGAGCATAGGAAATCATAGAATGTTGTGAAGGCCCATCCTTACCCGCCGAGCCCATGATACCCCGTTAGCCGGTTGCAAGGCAATAGGGCGGCCCTAGGCTCGCTTACATAGCGGCCTTTCCCCTCGCCGCTCTGCCTAGTTCAACGTATCTGGGGCTGGTGTCGTCCCCCGTGGCCCTAATTAAAGGCGCCCACCGACCACGGGCGTCGGCGGGCGCCTGGACTCTCAGACGAAGGAGACTTCGAATCCGGTCTTATCTTAACACGGACTGCCTGCTTGAGTCGTCCTCGCCAGGGGCACCCGACTTTGGGTTCGTACGCGCTGAGTTCCTTGCAGAGCGCTTCGAGGGCATTCGCCTAGGCTACGGGCGGCTCGGCAAAGGGTCAGGGGTTTGATTTCGAGCTTCCCATGTGTCGGAGCGGCCAACAGCCCGATAATTTAGTACAGGCAAGCTAACTAGGGGCATTATATACTTGGCTCACAGGGGGCCCGGTAAATGCTGACGAAGGCATCCGAGCCGGTGTGGGCTTTAGTATCGGGTTTGCCGTCGCCCCAGCGGGAGAGGCGATTAATGTTTATGCTTCAGGCGTATTTTGATGATAGTGGCAATCTTGGACAGGGAAAGTTCTCGGTTCTCGGCGGCTACGTTGCGACAACGGAAGTATGGTCTGATTTTTCTGACAGGTGGGCTTCGGCCCTTGCAACGGTGCCCACAATAGCGTACCTGAAGACGAGCCACGCAATGCTTTTGAAGGGCGAGTTTAGTGGCTGGACTCCCGAAGCACGCGACCGTAAAATTGCTAGTCTTCTAAATGTGATTCACCAAACAAATATCTCTTACGGTGCTGTGGAAATTCTTGACAACGCGAGTTGCTTGCGTTTTTCTGACGCCATGCCGAGATTGAAGGACCCGTTCCCGTTTTTAGCCGTTGACCTGATGCAATCGTGCATTAAAACACAAGTTGAGTTGGGATCGTTGGAGCAGGTGGACTTCATCTTTGACTCGTCAGATATGTCGGAAGGCGAGATGGCCAATTATTTCAACCGGATGATGAGCACCGCTCCGCCAGAACTCCGGGGCTTAATAAAAAACCCTCCCGTTTTTCGCGACGAGCGAAAGTTTCTACCCCTTCAGGCATCTGATCTAGTGGTCAACAGGCTCCGCCGGGACCTGGAGGACGATGGCTCACGGGAAACCGCCAGGGCTGCCCTAGATCGACTCTCAGAATTAGATGTTATTTTTGCAACAGCATTCCATAGTGATGAATCTCTGGGGAATCTCCTCGCGTGGCACAATGTCATAGAGAGCTTAAGGGGCAGATAGTGCTATACTCCCGCTATGGAAAAGGAGCCCATGAAAGTGATGAAGACCAAGAAACGCTTCGAGCAGATCGTTGGGGCGCTGCTGAGCGTTCCGAAAGAAGAAGCCGATGCGATCGCGGAAGCCGAGCAAAAGGCTC
>DASXDV010000029.1:0-42335 GCA_036490465.1 Candidatus Tumulicola sp.
ATAAGGGTTCGCGGGCAAGCCGGCCTGATTGGGATTGACGAAGAGTGGATTGGGCGTAGGTGTGGCGCCGCTACTTTTCCCGGTTTGGTCGCTCTGGTTTATTGCGCTGATGTATTCTTCGCCGGAGTGTTGAAGATCGGCCATCTGTTGCGTCGCGACGAAACCGCTGACGATGTCGAGCGCCGCATTTTGCATCGCCAACGCCTTGAGCAGCTTGTCGCGCATCTCTTGGAGGTGCTTGTCGTCTTCGGGATTGCCGGTGCCGCCGACGAGTGCCGGCGAGTCGAGCATCTTCTGCGTTGCGATGATGTTGTTGGCGATCGGGCTGACGAGATTTTCCATTCCGAGTAGCGCCATGTTTTGCGAGGGCGTCATCAGGCCGTCCCCGGCATCGCCGGTCATCGGAACGCCGCCGTTCGGCCCGGCGGAATTGCTAGCGGAATTGTCGACGCCGCTGAGCGCGTCGCGATTGTAGCGCGAAAAAAGGTCCGGACCCTTATTGATGTTTTCGTCATTCTGCAGCATCATCGCGATCGCCGGCGCGATGTGCTTGTGCAGTTCCGAGCAGAGCGGCCGGGTGATAATGTGGTAGATCTGCGGCGGCGGCGTCGCGTTTTTTGGGGGCGGCGTCGCAGCAACGCCCTCGGCCACCGTCGGCGACGACGGAGCCCACATTGCCAGCGCGAGGATCAGTGTCGCGGAAAGAGCCTTGTGCATTGGAACCACTATACTCTAATAACGCCCGGCTAGGCCTGCCTGCTACGCTCCACAGACCGCCTTTCCCCCAAGGCGCGCCGTCTCGTCCTGGGGGAAAGTTCGGTCTGCGGACCGCGTGCAAGCTTCCGAGCCTGGACGTTTACTGAGGAGCGGAACCCGTAGATCCGACCGAGGCCGGCATGGTCATCGTCCCAGCCTGCGCGACGTTGCCGTCGTGCGACCAGACGAGTTGCGTCCCTGAGGTCACAATCGCGCGACCGAACTGCACGTTCCACGTTCCGCCGCTCGGTACGGACTGCAGTCCGGCAAGCGGAATCTTCATCGTGACCGTGTAGCCGCCATCGAACGTCGAGCCCGACGACGAAAATACGGGTGCGGTGCCGCTCGATGCGCTCGCCGCGCCCGACCCGTCGGGACTCGATGCGAAGCGATAGGTGGTCGCGCTCGATCCACCGGGCTGCAGCTCGACCCAAACGAGGTCGCCGTTGCGACCGTCGGCCGGCTGAGCCGAGACGATGCGTTCGCTTTGAGTGGCGTCGAAACGAACGTAGAGGAACTTGCCGTCGGTGCTCACGCGCGCGGTCGTGTCTTCGGGCGCAGCTTTCGACGACGTGCTATCCCACGATAGTTGCGCCACGGCCGCGGGGTCGAAGGTCGTGCTGTCGGCGCGCGGGTCGACCGACGGTGCGGTCGCCGCGGTGGGAACTTCAAGCGAGGAGGCGGCAAACGCGGGTAATGCGGAGGCCGCGAAGAGCGCTCCAACGAGCGCAAAAACGGTGCGTTTCACGATAGCTTATCTCCTATAGGCGTCGATATCGAGGTAAATGGCGGTGACGCATTGAGGTGCCTGAGTCGTGGCATAGAACTACGCGATGTTGCGAGTGATTTGTCGCACGTACGCCGTCGTACCGTGCAAAGTTTCATGTGCCACAGGGCTGACACGTTACGTTCCCTTCTCCGCACCAGCGTAGAAGATCACTTTAAAAATCGCCTGTGGGACGGTGATCAGTGTATTCGGATTTCCGTAAGCAAGATAGAACTCGGCGTGTCGCGTGAGCAGATGATAAGCGAGCGTAATATTGGAACACGTTCCGATGCAGTTGCCGCCGCCGTTGGGATCGGGCGGCGTCCCGACGACCCGGCGAACGCCGATGCCGAAGGACGAGTTGCGATCGATTTGATAGGAATAGCTAACGTTTTCAAACCACTGCACGTTGGGCGATTCGACGGGAAACCACTGCGACGTATTATCGAGCACGAACGTCAGCGCGCCGCGCGAGCCGACGCGAATCGTCGTGTTGCGATACCACGTATCGAGCCGCCCCGTGCCGTAGTGACCGGTGTTGTAGCCGATCGAGGTTGGATTGGAGGACGTGCCGTGATACGGAAACTGCCCCGGATTGTTGGTTTGCAACCGCTGTGGTACGTGAATTGAAAGCCGGCGTTCTGCGAAATCGGCGTCAGCACGCCCAAACCGGTCGTCGGGTCGTTGAAGCGCCAGTAGTTCGAGCCGGAATACAACTGTAAGTCGAGCGCGCTTTTGGTCAAAATGTCGAGCAGCAGCGAGTTGTCGCTCTGAGCGACGCCCTGGGTCGGACCCTGGTAGCGATCGAAGAAACCCGCGACGCCCACCGCGGCAAGCTTACTCGACGGCCCGAACGTCCAGATTTTGGCGCTGTAGAGCGCGTAGCCGGCAATCCCCGGATGCGAGACGAAACCGTCGGCAGGATCGTAGTATTCCCCGAGCTTTCGGACCGAACCGAAAAACCCGAAACTCTGATTGGACCAGCCGCCGCCAAAATCGTAACGCTGACCTTGATTCGGTACGAGCACGTCGGTGCCCGAATCGCTGCCGTAGTTGAAGTACATCGAAATGTGCTTGAGATCGTAGTACGCCAACCCGGCGGTGACGACGTCGTCTACGAACGAGTTTGTATCGACCGAGACGCGCTGCACGACCGCCCGCCAGCGGCGGTCGGTGGACGTGAAGTCGAGGGCGCTGGCAATGTCGCTGCGCCCGTCGTCGCCCAGCGCGTCGAAGGACGCAAACGAAAGCGGTCCTTGCTGGCCCTCGATGGCGTAGCCTTCGCGCGGGGTTGGGATGGCGGGCGTATAGAGTTCCTGAATCGTCGGACACGCATCGCAGTCGAACTGGCCGTAAAAGTTCGCGCCCTGGGTGAAGAACGGACGCACTTCGCTGTAGTAGCGCGCGAAGACGGTCGGCGAAATCGACTGCTGATCGAGTTCGACGTTGGAATAGTCGGGGTGGAACGTGGCGTAGAACGAGGCCGTCGGAGTAATCGGAATCGAAAGATCGGCGCCGACTCGGCTGGTCGAACCCCCGATCGTCTTCGAGGCCGCTTCGGCCAGTGCGTAGGCCGCTAGCCGAGGTTTCGGACGGCCGATCGCGACGTGAATCGGCGGCATCGTCAGCGTGCCGGCGCGGGCTAGATCGTCGGCGTTGTTCTGAGTGGCGTCGTACGACCAGACTTGCTCTTCGCCGGTCGCGTGAACGAAGCGGACGAACTGCGCCTTCCACGGATGATCGGCACTGACCCCGCGCATGATGTCGAGCGGAATCCGCATCGTGACCGTATAGCCGCCGGCGTGCGTCGCGCCTTGCGATTCCCAACTCGGTGAATAACTGGTATTCTCCGACGAGCTTTGGTAGTGCGTTCCGTTGGGCGTGGCTTGGAACTGATAGAAGTAGCCACTCGAGCCGCCGGGCCAGAGGTCGATCCAAACCGCGTCGTCGTTACCTTGGCCGACGCTGTTGGTGTGTTGGGCGGCGGCAACCGGCTCGCGCTGCACGGCGTCAAAACGGACGAACAGCGCTTTGCCGTCGGTCGAAATCGCCGCCGCGGTCGCTTCGCTGGCAGGCCGTTCGGCCAACACGTTCCACCCGAGTTTGACGCCGGCGGCGCCCGCCCAAGCGGCCGGCGGCGTCGACGGATCGAGCGGCGGACCGAACTCGGGCACCGCAAGCGCCGGGAAGCCGCTACGGGCCGCGGCCGGCGCCGCGAGCCAAACGCCCGCGAACGCGGTTAGCATCGCGCGCGACGCCAACCATCGAAAGCGCTTCACGGCAGGGTCGCACCCGCGAGACCGGAGCGCGCGTGTGCGCGGAGCGTGGCGGCGTCGAGCGCGGTGCACGTGTGCGGCGATCGGCCCTCGCAGATCAGCGTACCGCGGAAATCGGCGCCGTTGACGTTGGCGTCGCGGAAATCCGCGCAGCCGATCGGCTGGGCACCGCCGTCGTTACGCGAGCAGAGCCTCGCGCCGTGGAGGTTCGCGTCGCGCAGATCGGCGCCCCCGAAGTCGACGCCTTGGAGATCCGCTTCCGACAGCCGAACGCCGCGAGCCTTGACGTCGCGAAGGTCGGCGCCGACGATCCCGATCCCGCTCAAATCGCGATTTTCCAGGCTGGCACCGCGCAAATCGCAACCGACGCACCGCGACAAAACGCTGCGCGCGTCGGCGTCGCTCGCGCCGGCGAGCGTGCCGCGCAGGTCGACGCCCGCCATATCGGCGCCGTCGAAGCGCGCACCGGTGATCCGGGCGCCCCGCAGATCGATGCCGGCCAGGTGCCCTTTGCGAAAGTCGGCGCCGCGCAAATCGGCGCCTTCGAAATCCGAGCCGACGAGGTTGGCGCCGCGCAGGTTGGCGTCGCGCAAGTTCGCGTGCGTAAAATCCGCGCCGACGTAGGACACGCCGGAAAGGTCGGCGCCGTGCAGATCGCGCCCTTCGAACGAGCAGCCGACGCAGTTATTGGGCAAGCCGCGGCCGACGCTGCGCGCCGTTCCCACGCACGCGCCTGCGGCGACGAAGATCAGCGCAACGACGCAAGTAAAGCGATGCATAATTCGATTCCTTTCACGTCGCTCGTCCCTCGACTTCGCGCCTTCGGCGCTCCGCTCGGGATGACAGGGATGATGTTTGGCGCGGAGCTTGTGCTGAGCGGAGGGGGTTGAGGTGAGTTTAAGCTGGCCTCGGGTGCGCGAGGCTTTGTTTTGATCGACATGGGCGTCGGTTAGGCGGGAGCGCTCATTGGTGTGGTTTCCCGTCGTTTGAGAGATCGGTACCGATGAGCTTGGCCTTCGACAGATCTACGTGAGTTAAGTCGACGTTTCCGAGATCGCAACCGCTGAAGACCGTGTTCGTGAGCGTGACGTTGTTGAGATTCGCGCCGGTGAAGTCGACGCCGGTAAACTGCGATCCGCTAAGATTGGCGCCGGAAAGGTTGGCATGCGAAAAGTCGATTCCGTTGGCGCGCACGTTGCTGAGATCTTGGCCGCTGAGATTGGCGCGCGAGAAATCGCATCCGGTGCACGTGTTGAGGACGGCACGCATCTGCGAGGACGGAAGTTGGGCCTGGCTGAAGTCGCCGCCGCTGATGCTCGCGCCGGTGAAGTCCACACCCGACAGATCGGCTTTGCTGAAGTCGCAGCCTACCAGTTTGGCACCGCGGAAGGATGCGCCGCGGAGATTCGAGCCGCTGAAATCCACGCCGCTGAAGGATCCACCGGCGAAGTTCGTATTCTGCAGTTTCGAGTGGCTGAGATCGACGCCGACGTACTTGACGTCGCGCATGTCGCGACCGGTCCAATCCACGCCGGTCATCGTGCAGCCAGTGCACGAGCGAACCGAACCGGCATCGGCCAAACGGATGGCCCGCACGCCGACGTTCGCGCTTGCGGAAGCGGCGCTCGCGGAAGCGCTTGCGGCAGCCGCGCTAGCGGCGGCCGTGCCGGGGACCATCATTTCAAGGTGCATCTTCTGCAGGATGAGGCCCTTGGCGTGTAGGGTTTGGAGTTGCGAGAGATCCGGGATCCGCACCGTCATCGCGGGGACGTCGACGTCGATCGACGGAATCGTCACCATCTTTCCGGGTACGTGTACGTGGGTAGCCGGAACGCGAATCGACTGTGGGCCGCTCGGGACGGCGGCTGGTTTGGCGGACGCACCGGGTTTCTCGACGGACGACGGGTTCGCGGCCGGCGACGGCTGTGCTTGCGCGACGCTTTGCGTCTCGCGTGTCGTCTGGCGCTGAGCGGTCGCCGTTTGGGTGCTCGCGACATCGAGTGTCGTCGCCGCGGAAGCTTTGGAGGCCGGCGCGTGCGCCGACGGTGTCGAGCGTTTAGCCAAGATTTCGACGTACTGAATCAATTGATTGGCTTTGGCATCGGTCGGCATGGCCGTCGAGGCGGCTACCGACGGGGCGACCAGCTGCATCGCAAACGCCAGGGCGCCGACGATCGCGAGCGTCACCGCGGCCGGCCCAAGTGAGAGATTGGTGGCGGCGTTGCGGCCGGCGCCTAGCAGACGTTCGATGCGCAGCGAGATGTGTTTGCGGGTGGCGAAGACGCCGGGAGCCGGCATCGGACGATAGGGCCAGGACGACGTTTCCGCCATCTTCGTCAGGCAGAGCGCGTACGGACGCACCGAACCGGTTAGTCCGAGCACCCAATCGTCGCAGGCGACCTCGCGCTCGAGATCGAGTTGCTGACCGACGAAGAGCACGCCCGGATTCCACGCGAACAAGGCGGTGACCAGGCGTTGTAAGCCGTTGCTCCAGTCGTCGGCGCGCCGTAAGTGGGCGAGTTCGTGCAAGCTGATTTGGTCGACTTCTTCTTCCGATAGCCGCTCGAGCAGCGCGCGCGGAATGAGAATCATCGAATCGAAGAGTCCGACGGCTACCGGCACGTCGATCTCGTCGCTCACGCACAGGCGGACTTGACGCGAACCTTTGTTGGCGGCGGTCCAGCGCGCCATCGCGTCGCGATATTCCACGGGCAGCGGCAGCGCGTCGCGCTTGAGCGCTTCCAGGCGAAGCAGTCCGATTGCCAAGCGCACGAACGACAGCAATGCCAGCAGCGACCACACCGCCAGCACGCCCAGCGCGAGGGGAAGCGGCAACGTCATGCGGAAGCGCTCGGGTATCCGCAGCGCGGACGCCGATTGCGTGGGGATCGCATCGGCCGATCGCCGCGCGGATTGCGACGGATGCTCCGCCGCTTTCGATTCAGCGGCCGGGGCGGCGGTGAGGGCGTGCGTCACCATGGGCATGGGCACCCTCACCGCCGTGTCGCTCACCGCCGTTGACGGCGATGACGGCACGAGGAACGGTAACGTGGTCGCGACGGGTACGACGACCGTCGCGATCAGCGTCGCGCTCCACACCAAGTAACGCGTGGCCGCGTTCAACCCGGGCCACGCACGCAGGAGGAGCCAAACGCAGACGACCAGCAGAGCGTCTTCCCACAATGCGTTGACGGCAATCGCGGTAACGGCCCCGGCAGTGGCGGCAAGTTGGGCGAGCATTGGGGCGCTCATGAAGCCCCCTCCTGGTACTGTTCGATTAACGCCTTGAGACGAGCGAGTTCGTCGTCCGACGGGCGTTCGGTTTCGATCAAGCGTAACGCCAGCGATGCCGAGCTGTTTTCAAAGAACCGTGAAAGCAGATGTCCGACGGCAGTTTGAGCGGCGGCTTCGCGTTGCACCAGCGGTCGATAGACGAAGGCACGGCCCGCCTCGTCGTGCGCGACGAAGCCTTTCTGTTCCAGAATGCGCATCGTCGTCAGGACGCTGTTGTAGGCGATCGGGGGCGGGGGCAGCGCGGCCGTGACCTCGGCGACCGTCGCCTGCCCCTTTTCCCACAGGATGTCCATGAGCCGAAGTTCGGCTTCGGTAAGCGTTTTCGATCGTTTGCGAGCCACGCGTGAGCCTCCGAGTCGTCAGTTCTCTTAATAACTTAGTTGAAGTCTACCCGAAGCCGCCGAGGCTGTCAACTAAATTCTTAGGAGTACGTGAGATTCCGGTGAGTCCGTGCGGGAAAGCGGGGCTGGCCTGCCAATAAGGGAGGGCTGATATGAGATTGAAACGAGCGGTGCGCGTCGGTACGGGCGCGATTTTTGCTGCCGGCTTACTGGCCGCGTGCGGCAAAGGCACCCCCCTGACCGCCGGGACCGCGACGCCGCCTCCTCCCTTCATCCCCCAGGTGACCAGCGAGTACCACATTCCCACCGCCGGCAGCCAGCCCGCCGGCATCGCGCTGGGGAGCGACGGAAACATCTGGTTCACCGAATACGCCAAAAGCAAAATCGGGCAGCTGAACCAACAGGCGAAGTTTACCGAGACCGTCACCCCGACCGGTAAAGCCGCCCCCAGTGGGATCGCTTCGGGACCCAACGGTCTCGTCTGGTTTACCGAGCAGAACGTCGCCCGGATCGGGCAGATCGCCCTCGTCGGCCCGACGTTCACCGACTTCGTGCTACCGAATCCCGCCGCCCGGCCGCTCGACATTGCACTCGGCTCGGATGGCGAGATGTGGGCCACCGATCCGGCCACCGACACGATCTGGCGAGTGAATCAGCACGGACGCGCGGTGGGCTGCAAGGTCGGCGCAGGCTCGCAGCCGCTGGCGATTGCGAGCGGTCCGGATGGCGCGATGTGGTTCACCGAACCCGGTACCAATCGGATCGGCCGCTTACCGGTTGGCGGGAACTGCGGGCGGCTGACGGAGTTCGCTATTCCGACGGCGGACGCCGACCCGGCTGGAATCGCCGCGGGCAGCGACAACGCCCTGTGGTTCACCGAGCGGCACGCGCATCAACTCGGACGGATCACGGTGACGGGACAAATCACCAACGAATACCCGCTGTCCCCGGCGCTAACGCCGGACGCGATCGTTCAGGGGATCGACGGCAACTTCTACTTCACCGATACGCAGGGCAACAAGATCGGGCGCTTCCTGTTCAAAACTCAAAAGGTTACCCTCTACTCGATTCCTACCGCGAACGCTCAGCCGGCCGCGATGACGCTCGGCCCGGATGAAGAAGTCTACTTCACCGAGTTCGGCGTATCGCAGCTCGGGCAGTTCAAATACTTCTAGCGCTCCACATGCGTGTCGGGTCGGCGGCGTGAAACGCGCCGCCTTCGTGAGTTGCGTGGCGGCGGCCGCAATTGCGGTTCCCGCAGCGGCCGCGCCTTCGAACCAAGCCGCACTGGCGGCACTCGAACGGCGACGCGGCGGCCGGCTCGGCGTCGCGGCCCTCGACACCGCGACCGGCGGACGGGTCGCATTTCGGGCCGACGAACGCTTTGCGATGTGCAGCACGTTCAAACTGCCGCTGACGGCGGCGGTGCTCGCGCGCGTCGATGCCGGCCGCGAGCGGCTGGATCGCTTCGTCCGCTATAGTAGCGCCGATCTCCTGAACTACGCGCCGATCACGCGCGCGCACCTCGCCGCCGGCGGCATGACCGTGAGCGCGCTGTGCGCCGCCGCCATCGAGTATAGCGACAACACCGCCGCAAATCTGCTCTTCGCCTCGATCGGCGGCCCGCCGGCATTGACGCGCTACGTACGCGGTCTCGGGGACACCATCACGCGGTTTGACCGCACCGAACCGACGCTCAACACGGCGCTTCCCGGCGATCCGCGGGACACCACGACGCCCTCGGCAATGACCGGGCTCGCGAATCGCATTCTGATCGGCGACGCGCTGCTGCCGGCATCGCGCGCACGGCTGATCGGATGGCTCGAGGCCAGCACCACGGGTGCGACGCGGATTCGCGCCGGGATCCCGCGCGGCTGGATCGTCGGCGACAAGACGGGCACCGGCGACCGCCACGCGACCAACGACGTCGCGATCGTACGGCCGCCGCACCGCCGGCCGTGGCTCGTGGCCGTCTATTACGTCGACTCGCCGGCGTCGCCCGCGCAACGCGATGCGGTGCTGGCCGGCGCCGCCCGCGTCGTGGTCGGCGCGTTCGGCGACTGAGGCGCGACCCAGGCGTCAACGGCGGCGGGCGCGAGCTCGAGCACCAGCGTGACGCCGTGCGGCGCGACGCCGACGACCAAGTACCGCGGGCCCGCCCGCACCACGTGCAGAGCGGCGTGTTGCGAAAGCGCCAGCGTTTCCACGACGTGTAGAAAGCGGCGACGCCGCAGCGGCAGCCCGCGCCAGCGCGCGGTGACGCGTGCGAGCGCAAACAAGCCGCCGAGCACGATCGCCACTACGGCGAGCGCAACGAGATAATGGGTCCAAAAGGATGATGGGATCGTTGGGCGCTCCGTATGTAGGTGCGGTGCCCTCGTGCGCCGCGCATGCGCCGCCGGCAGGCCCGATTCACTGCCGCAGGGGTCGCGACGGCTGCTTATCTCCACGCCCGTTTGGCGGTCGAAGCGACCGGACCGTAGACCGGGCCAGCGACAGGCGGCGGGCGAAGCCCGGCGTTGCTTTCGTCGAGCGCGCGTTGCTCGCGCCGGCGGCGGCCCGACTCGAATTCGGCGCGGCGGCGATCGCGCAGCACTTCGACGGCTTTATAGGCGGCGCGGGCGGCGCGCAACCCGCGCTGCGCGCGCGCGAGCGCGGCGCCGGTCCGAGCGACGATCCCAGCCCGCGCTTCGAGCTGAGCCGCAACGTATTGTAGGGAGGCCGCGACGACCGCGGCGGAGCCGGTACGCTGGAGGGACCCTTCGAGCGTCGCGAGCGTTGCGCGCGCGCCGGTTTCGGCGGCTAGCCAGCGCGCGAACTCGGCGCGCGCGGCATCTTCTTCGCGGCGGCGCAGTTCCAGGAGCGGCTGCAGCGTGAAGACGAACACGTTGAGGCGATCACGCGTGTGAGCTCGTTGGAAAGGGCTTCCTTCGACTGCGCGTGCTTCGCACGCTCCGCTCAGGATGACAGGAGATGATGCGCGTGCTTCGCACGGTTCGCTCTGTCCTTCGACTGCGCGTGCTGCGGCACGGTTCGCTTAGGATGACGGGGGGGTTAGCGGGCGAGTTGGGTGCGTTCGCGGCCGACGGAGACGAGTTCGATCGGGGTAGCGAGCAGGGCTTCCATTCGTTTGACGTAGGCGCGCGCGGCAGCCGGCAAATCGGCGATCCGACGGCACGCGCCGATCGGTTCTTTCCAGCCGGCGACTTCTTCGATCTGGAGTTCTAGATCCGGGGAGGATGCGGCCGCGAAGGTCGCCGCCCGGCCGTGCAGTCGATAGCCCGTAACGATCCCGATGCGCTCGAAACCGGTGAGGACGTCGAGCTTCGTAATCACCGCCGAGGTCAAACCGTTGAGCGCGACGGCATACCGGCCCGCAACCGCGTCGAACCATCCGCAGCGGCGCGGACGACCGGTGACGGTGCCGAACTCGCCGCCCTGACTGCGCAGGCGTTCGCCGCGCTCGTCGTGCAGCTCCGACGGGAACGGACCCGCACCGACGCGCGTGCAGTACGCTTTGACCACTCCGATCACGCGACCGATCGCGGTCGGACCGATCCCGAGACCGGTGCATGCCCCGCCGGCGATCGTGTGCGAACTCGTGACGTACGGATACGTGCCGTAACCGACGTCGAGCAGCGAACCCTGCGCGCCCTCGATGAGGATGCGCTTTCCGGCATTGAGCCGGTCGTGCAAATAGGCGACGCCGTCGACGACGTGCGGCGCCAGCCGGCGCGCGGCGTCGAGCGTCTCGACGACGATTTCGGTTTCGCTCGGCAACGATTCACCGTCGGCGTTTTCCGTGCGGCGCGCGAGATTGGCGCGAACTTTACGGGTGAGCGTTTCGCGATCGGCGAGATCGCCAAAGAGAATGCCCGCGCGAGCCACCTTATCGGCGTACGCGGGGCCGATCCCGCGGCCGGTCGTGCCGATGGCGGCGGCGCCGCGGGCGCGCTCGCCGGCTCGATCGTCCGCAGCGTGATAGGGCAGCACGACGTGCGCGCGATCGGAGATTTTGAGACGCGCGACGTCGATCCCAAGTGCGGCAAGGCGGTCGAGTTCGGCGAGCAGCGCGACGGGGCTGACGACCGTTCCGCCGCCGACGAAAAGTTCCGCGCCCGGATTGAGAACCCCCGACGGCACGATGCGCAGCGCCAACTCGGTCGTTCCAACTACGATCGAATGTCCCGCGTTGTCGCCGCCGCCGAAACGCGCGACGACGTCGTAGTCCTGCGCGAACAAGTCGACGATTCGGCCCTTGCCTTCGTCGCCCCACTGAATCCCAACGACCACATCGGCCTCCCGGCCGGAGTTACTCAGAGCGAAACTCCAAGTCGGAGGTATCGCCCATCGGAATTTGCGCGACGCCTTGGAACTGGGTCATCACGAACTCCGAAAAGAGCGCGTTGGGCCAACCGAAGTCTTGCCGCGTGTACTGATGCGGGTCGTTCGGGTTGAACGACTCGTGCAAGAGGTGGTCGCCGGGATCGCTGGCGAGCAGCTGGGTGAGTACGTCTTGCTTCTCGGATGCGGACGTGGCGGTCATGCCTTGAACGATCAACGCCAGCGGCCACACCCAGTGATCGGGTGTGTGGTAACTACCGATGCCGCGCGCTTTCTGGCCTTGATAGAACGACGGATTATCTTGCGAGAGCAAAAACCGGCGCGTGTTGTCGTAGTAACGATCGTTGTCGGTCGTATAGCCGATGTACGGGGCCGAAAGTAAACTGGGAATATTGGCGTCGTCGGTCAGGATTGCGTGGCCGAGCCCGTCGACTTCGTAGGCGTAGATGTAGCCGTACTTCGGCACGAGGACCAAGCCGTAGGTTTGGATTCCGCGCTGCACTTCGTCGCGCAGCGCCTTGGCCTCGCGGGCCTTTACGACGTCGTGGTAGACGTCCCGCTCGATCTCGGCCATGTCGCCCAACGCCACGACCGCGAACATTTCCGAGGGAATCAAGAAGTTGTAATAACAGGCGTCGTCGGACGGGCGAAAGCCGGTCCAGATCATGCCGGTATAGCCGACCGGGCGGCCTTTGCCGCCGTTAGCCAGCTCGGAATGCGTGTACCGCGAGTTGCGGGGATGGTCTTGCTCGCGCTGCATGGTCGCGAGCACCCCGTCGAGCATCTTGGAAAAATCGGGCGTAAAGACCGACGTGTCGCCGGTGGTTTTCCAGTAACTCCAGGCCAACGCCGTGGGGTACGCGAGCGAGTCGAGTTCGAACTTCTGTTCCCAAACGCGATAGTCGAGCGTATAGGCGTTCGCGTACGGATCGATCTGCAAGTACTTGGCCATCCGCGCGACGATCGCCGCCAGCAAACGACGAACGTCGGGATCGTCTTTGGCAAAGAACAAGTACGGGCGGGACTGCGCGCTCGCGTCGCGCAGCCACTCGGCCGGGATGTCGCCGGTCTTGACGTAGGCGGTCCCATCGGGAGCGTACTCGGCCAGCTTACTCGTATCGAGCAGCGCGGCACGGAACATCTCTTGCAGCTCCGCATTGGGGTTGCGGTAATCGGCAGCGGCCTGTTCGATCGAGTGCAGTTCGAGCGCGGGCGCGCGGACCGGCAGCGCGACGGCCGAGAACGCCAGCAACATCACGAGGGCGATACGCTTAACGATCATTTCGGCCAAGTTCCGTGCGCGTAGAGCGCCGGCAATTCGCGATAGCGTCCGAAATAATCGAGCCCGTAGCCGACCAAGTAGACGTCGGGAGCTTCGAAGCCGCGGTATTTAACCTCAATTTCCGCGATTCTCCGGTGAGGCCGGTCGAGCAACGTGCAGACGGCGAGCGAGGCCGGCTCGCGTGCCAGCAGCGTCTTGCGCACGTACTGCAGCGTGAGGCCGGTATCGATCGTGTCGTCGACCAGAATCACGTGACGGCCCGTTACTGGAATCGCCGTATCCTTTTGGAACGCGATCCCGTCGCCTTCCCCGTAGCGATTCACCGCGATGACGTCGAGCTGACACGCAATCTCGAGGGTCCGCGAGAGATCCGCTAAGAACGGCGCCGCCGCCGCCAGCATGCCGACCAGCAGCGGAACCGTGCCGGCGTAGTCGCGCGAAATCTCCGTCCCGAGATCGCGTACGCGCGCGGCGATGGAGTTCGCGTCGAAGAGCGGCTCGCCGATCATCCCACCGCGCCTCGCGCCGAGCGCGAAAACAGCCGCTCGACGTCACGGCGCTTGAACAACTTGACGTTGAGATGCGGGTGGCTCGAGCGCAGCAGCCGGAGTTTGCGATTCTTGCGCGAGTTGCGGATCGGCTTGGCAACCGTGAGTTCGATGTACAAATCGTACTCGGGCAGATAGAAATCCGGCGTGAAATACTCGACGGCGTCGCCGCGCTCGTTCCAAGAAATGGGAAATGTTCGGGGCTCATACTGCCATGGAATCCTGTAGAAGTCGAACAGGCGCGCGAGTTCGGCTTCGCTCGCATGTGCAAATGGGCCCCGTGACGTAGCCACGGGCAGTATTCTACGACGCCCCCGCCCCGCTGTCCCGCTGGGGACCGCCCGCTCCCTTTCGAAGGCGAACGATCCCCCGACGGGGGCCGAGCAGGCCCGACCCCTCCGGCGCCGCACCGTGCGACCGTTACGCGTCGCGCAAAAAGAATACGCGATGTTAATCGGACGATTCACGTTGCCTTATGAGAACCAACTCAGTCAGTGGAAGGAGAGATAATTGATCGTCGTCAACATAGCCGCAAACCGCTGCGCCGCTTGTAAGGTACGTGACGACCGATGAACTACGCGCAACCCGCCGGGAGGCGGCTGCTTGTATTTGCAATGACCCTTCTCCTCGCCGGCTGTTTGAACGCCCGACCTTCGAAATGGACTCTGTGGTACGTTCCGGGCCAACCCAAGCCGGGAATCGTTTTGAGCAAGACGTGCCAAACCTACGTGTTCGCCACGCCGGGCCAGACGGAATTTGCCGTCGCCGTTGCCAAAGGTTGGGTCAATCCACCGAGCCCCGACGTGCGCATGTACAACGGTGAAGATTTCACCGGAACCCTGGAACTCGGGTCGCAGACGATTCACGACGAAAGCAACGGACGCGACCTAAACGTCGACGTGATCTACAAAATTCGTGCCTACATACCGGCGAAACTCCGAGCCGACTCGAACTGCGGTTTGAATCAGGGCGACGGCACGAATCCGCGCTAAGACCGCGCGCTTCGTCCTAGGCGTATCTGGGTAAGACTGCACCAAACGAAGCGTTTGCCGCCCGACCGGCCGCCGCAGGCCGGCGCCAGTCGGCAATGGATTTGGTGACGGTAGACTTGGAGCTGGAGCGGCTTCGGTCGGTTCCGAAGAATTTCGCGTTGTCGCGGACTCCATGCCGCAGTTGGTTTGGACGGCCGATCCGGCCGGAGCCATCACGTACGTCAACCATCGCTGGGTCGAGTACACCGGCTTCAGTGCCGAGCGCCTCGCGGCGACTCAAGGGGCGCTTGGATTCGTTCATCCCGACGACCTCGACGCGACCTGGGATCGCTGGAAGGCCGCGCTGGCGAGCGCGACGCCGTACGAATGCGAGTATCGTCTGTGTCGCGCGAGCGACCAGGCGTATCGCTGGTTCTTAAGCCGCGCGGTTCCGGTGCGCAACGCCGCGGGAGAGCTAACCGGCTGGGTCGGGACGGCGACCGACATCGACGAGCAGCGCCGCTTGCGCGATAGCCTGGGATTCATCGCCGCGGCCGGCAGCATGGCCACGTCGGAGCTGGGGGTCGACGCCGTTTGCAAAAATCTTACGCGAGCCGCGATCGCGCACATCGCCGATTGGTGCTTTGTGGTGCTGCGAGATGGCCGGCGTTTCACTACGGCGGCCTGCGCGAATAAAAACCGGGGGCCGCTGCGCGACGCCCAACGATTCCTGGATCGCTATCCGCTGTTGCCTCAAGACGTGGTCGCTAAGGTCGCCATCGACAACCAGCCGATCTTGATGGAGCGGGTCACCGAGCGGCACCTCGAAGAGGCGGCACGCGATCCCGAACACCTGGGGTTTCTGCGCAAGCTGCACATTCACTCGGCGATGCTTTTGCCGCTCACGGGTCCTCACGCCCGCGCCTTCGGGGTGTTGGGCATGCTGTCGTCGGACGCGCGCCGGTCGTTCGATTCCAACGATGTAGAAACCGCCGCGACGGTGGCCGCGCAAGCCGCCGCGGCGATCGCGGAAGCGCGCGCCCGCTCCCGGGAACGCGATACCACCAAAGGTCTGCGGTTCATCGCCAAAGTCAACCAGCTGCTACTCGAAACCGACGACGTCCGGCCGGCGGTCGCAGGCATCGCCGAAACGGTTGCCGCCGAGATCGCCGACGCCTGCGGCGTGCTGCGGCTCAACGGCGACACGGTCCGCGTCCAACTGTTGAATCACCGCGATCCGGCCATCGACGCGGCGCTCGAACATCTTCGCGGTCAGCGTCCGCTGCGGCCCGGTGTAGAACGCGATCTGGCCGCGCGTTTGCGCGCTCACCGGCCGATCGTTTTAGACGCCGACGCCAACGCCCGCCTCAAAGCGGCTGCGTGGCCGCACCTCGCCGCCGAATTCGAACTCCTCGCCCCCGTGACGACGGCGATTCTTCCTCTCGCGTGGGGAACGCTGACGTACGGCGCGTTGATCGCCTATTTTTCCAAACGCTCGTTCGAAGCCGCACGCGACCTGCCGCTGCTCGAAGAAGCCGCCGCGCGGGTCTCGGTCGCGATTGAGAAAGCCGAGATCCTGCAGCGCGAGCGCCGCATCGGCGCGACGCTTCAGAAGGCGTTGCTTCCAACCCTAATTCCGCAGCCGCGCGGCATTCGTTTCGACTCGGTCTATGCATCGGCAGCGGGCGAAGGCAAGGCCGGCGGCGATTGGTACGATGCAATCGAACTCGACGACGGCTCCGTCGTCATCAGCGTCGGCGACGTCACCGGGCGCGGCGTCGAAGCGGCCGCCATCATGAGCAAGATGCGCCACGCAATGGGTATGGCGCCGATGCATCAGCACGATCCGGCGCGCGTTCTCGACGCCGCCGAGTGGTTCTTGCGCAAACGTTATCCCGACGCGATCGTGACGGCCTTCGTGGGAGTCGTGAGTCCGGACCGTCGTTCGCTGCGATTTGCCGGTGCGGGCCATCCCCGACCGATCCTGCGGCGGGCCGGCGCGCTCGCGGAACTGGGTACCGACGGGTTGCCGTTGGGTTTGCGACATTTAGCGCCCCCGGAACAAAGCCACAGCATCGACTTGCAAGACGGCGACGTTTTGACGCTCTACACCGACGGATTGACCGAGTGGAGCCGAGCGTCGGACGACGGGGATCGCTGCCTCGAACGCATTCTTCACAATGACGTCATGACGGTATCGGTCCATCCTGCCAGGATCGTCGAACGCTCGTGCGTTCCGGCGGAGGCTCCCGACGACGTGGCGATCTTAACGGCGTCGATCGGGAATCAGCCGCTTTGGTCGTACGATTCCGAGGACGCACGGGTCGCGGCGTACGCGCGGCGCGACTTCGTCGCTTTTCTACGCGAACGGGGCGTCGACAGCGCTTTGCTCGCGCGGGCCGAACTCGTATTCGGCGAGTTACTCGGCAACGTCGTTCGCCACGCTCCGGGACCGGTGGAAATCGTCGCCTTCCAGAACGGGCAACAGCTCAGCCTGCACGTCATCGATTCGGGCCAGCCATTCGAACTATCGGGCCGGCTCCCCGACGATCCCTTGAGCGAACTCGGACGCGGCCTCTTCATCGTCCAGCAACTCGCCGCCGACGTCCGCTCCGAGCCGATCGGCACGATCGGGAACCACATCGTCGTAACGATGTAGGAGCGTCTATTGCAGTTCGTGCCCAGAAACTTCTCCACTATAGGGTCGAACTAGATCGTCAAGCCGGGACTCTTGGTTTTCGCGCCAGCTGTCTGACGCAACGTCATCGTGGTCGCCTGGAATCACCACCGATAGCCGGCGTGAGCCGTCCGCACGAAGCCTGTAGCCGCTTGCCCTAAGAACCGACCTGGATTGTTTCATCTTTTGCGAGTCTGGAAACTCCACGTACACTTCCATTTTAGTAAAATGAAAGGTCGAGTTGAGCGCGCCGCTCAGGAGTTTAGCTACGGTGTCGACTCTTTCGTTTTCTGGCCGCCAGCCGGATCTAATACGCTCCAAAATGCTCCATGCCGGCAACCCTTTTAGGATCGGCAACTTGGCTTCTTCGTCCGTGAGATTTTTAGTCCGGCGGCCGTCTGGCAGTTCCCATCCGTCGAAGCCGGAGGTTTCGCGGAACGGGACGATTTGCTTCTTTACGTCAAGGCGCACCATGTGCCGAAACACATTCTCATTTTGAGAAGCACGGTACAATGCGAAGCAAAAATGAAAAGTGTGGACAAATTGCGGAATTCTTCAAGCGTTACTTGGCGGAGCTGAGAATCCAGGACGGCGAAAGCGTGGAATACCGGTTCTGCATCCACACCAATATAGCGTACGTATGTAAAGCCGCCATCAATCGCGACTTCGAACGTATCTCCAATTCGTCCCCGCCGCATTTCAGCGTTGTTACCTCAATAAAACTCGCGCCGTGCCGTCGTAAAGGAACCTTGCTTATATCTGAAACGCTCAGCACGTTAGGCTCCCAGCGTGATGACTTTGATCGAAGCATTACATGGGTTACTCATTCAGACCTATTTGATGGAGCTTAACCTCATGCTTTGCGGCTATTCGGGGCTGTCACGGCCTTGAGCGAGCCCGTTTGCTATTCCGTCGTCCGACGAGAAGAGAAGGCGGCACAACGCTCGGGGAGTCACGTCACTTGTTGGGCGCCTCTCTCGACTGCGCGCCTTCGGCGCTCCGCGTGAGATGACGGTGGTGGGCGCGGGCGCTTCGGTCGAGATGACAGGGCTGTTAGATCGGGTTGGGTCAGTTAGACTGATGGGAAGCGGAGGACGAAGCGGGCGCCGCCTAAAGGGGAATCGAGCGCGCGAACGTCGCCGCCCGAGTGCTGCGCGGTTGTCTTGACGACCGATAGACCGATGTTGTGGCCTCGATGCGTCGCATCCTTTCCGCGCACGCCCATTTCAAAAATCGCCTCGCGCTCGGCCGGCATAACTCCGGGACCGTCGTCGTCGACGGACACGGTAACGAACCGATCGTCCAGGCCGCAGGCGATTTCCACCCGTCCGCCTTCCCGCCCGCACTCGACGGCGTTTTCAACGAGATTCACCAACGCTCGCATGCAGACGTCGGCGTCGACCCGAGCGCCGGCCGTTTGTGGAAGGCGCGCGCCGATGGTCACGCAACGCCGGCGAGCGAGCGGTATCGCGGCGGCGACGGCCGCGCGAATCTGTTCGACGACGTCGCACCGGCCCTCGCGCTCGCCGGCCGAAAGATCGAGCATCGAGAACTCGAGCATCCCCTCCACCAGACGGCCGAGGCGCAAGGCCTCGCAGCGGGCAGTTTCCAGGAAGCGCCGGGCGGTGGGATCGTCGAGTTCCTCCGCGAGCGAGGTTTCGAGATATCCTCGAATCGAGGTCAGCGGCGTACGCAGTTCGTGCCCGACGGTGGCCAACAAGGCGCCGTGTTCGCGCTCGCGGGCACCGCGTTCGAGGGCCGCGTCGAGCGTCGTCGCGAGCGAATCCAGCTCGGTTCGAGCCTTCACCGGCCACCATCCACCCTGCACGTGACGTCCCGTGGAGCGCGACAACGCCGAGGCGATTCGCGACAACGCCGCTCGCGCATCGGCCGCGCCGGGTTCGCTGCCGCGTCGCGCTGGAGCCAACATCGCGACCGCGAAGCGGTTCGTTCCGGGCCGATGCGCGGGCGCGTCGCCGGCGCGTAAGATGCGCGGCGCCGACGTGCGAAATGCCGCGATCGTCTGCCGTTCGGCGGCGCGGGCGGCGTGGCGGCCGTCGAGCCACGCGATGCGTTCGAACTCCGGCACCCGCAAGACCAAAAGGGGCACGCAGCCGCCGGCTTCGACGCGTTCGCCGACCGCGCGCACGAGCCGGCGGAAATTCGGCATCGGCGTCGTTAGGGCCGCTGGAATTTGTAGCCGAAGCCGTGCACGGTCAACACCAGTTTCGGGAGTTGCCACCGTTCTTCGAGCTTGGCCCGTAGTCGCCGGACGTGCACGTCGACCGTACGCTCGTCCCCACCGAAATCGAATCCCCACACTTTTTGCAGGATCCGCTCCCGCCAACTCCACCAGGAGCGCGAACTCGCGCGGTTTCAGCCGTGCGTCGGTTCCGTCGACGCGGGCTTCGCGCGCACGTTCGTCGATTTCGAGCCGCCCGAACTTCAGCGTCGGCCGAGTTAGTGCCGGAGGCATGCCGCTGCGCCGCAAGATCGCCTTGATTCGCGCTACGACTTCCCGCGGAGAAAACGGCTTGCAGATGTAATCGTCGACGCCCAATTCGAACCCGACCACGCGGTCGATCTCATCGGTGCGCGCCGTCAGCATCACGATCGGCACGACGCAGTGCTCGCGCCGGAGCGTCCGAGCAACGTCGAAGCCATCCATTCCAGGCAAGCCGACGTCGAGAATCAGCAGGTCGGCTAGACTGCGCGCGCGTCGCAGCGCCGTTTGACCGTCCGACGCACCCACCACCGCGAACCCCTCGCGCTCGAGATGATGCGCCAGCAGGTCTCGAATCGCGCCCTCGTCTTCGGCGACGACGACCGTCTGCATCGCCATGCGGGCGGAAGTGCCCGGCGCCCCGATGGTCTGAGACGGGAGATCGCTTAAAGGCCGGAGCTTTTCTCGTTGCCGCCGGTCACGAACGGCACGTTGTTGGGCGTCAGGAGACGGGCAATGTCGCGGAAGATCGCGTTCGCCGGGCCGGGCTTCGGGGTGTTGGCCTGGAGGTCGACCCACGCCACGATGGTCGCGCCGGTCGCGGGGAAGTAGTACTCGGCCGTGTTGTATCCGGGCAAGCCGCCGGTATAGCCGTACCAGCCGGCGCTGCAGCCCAAGCCGAGTCCGAACGCGAGGTTGCCGGTGCCGGTGGGCACGCAGGCGATCAGCGCGCGGTGCATGGCCGCACTGCTGGTCTTGCCGGTGACGTAGAGCTTCATCCACCGCCGCATGTCGGCCATATCGGAGATCATCAAACCCGCCGAGCCCATCAACGAAACGGGAATCGTATTGCTGACGTCTTTCCAGTTTTTCTGCGGGTTGAGAGCGTAGCCGTGGGCCCAAGGATTGGGCATCCCTTGGGTATCCGGATAACTCGTCTGCGCGAGCGCGTACGGTTCTAGCAAGCGACGGCGGATCTCATCGCCGACGGGATGCTTCGTCAGCGCCTCGACGATCAGACCGAGGATCAGGTAATTGGTATTGCTGTAGTGATAGCCCTTGCCGGGAGCAAAATAGGGCTTCTGTTTGACCGCCCAGCCGATGATCGTGCGCGGATCGAAGTGCATGTTCGGCTGTATGTTCATGTGCGCGAACTGCGGCGCGTCGAAGGCCTCAAACAGGCCGCTACGCATATCGCAAAGTTGCCGCACCGTGATTTTCTCCGCGTTGGGGACCTTCACGCCGATCGAAAAGCGGCTGAGCGGGTCGTCGAGCTTCAGTTTTCCCTCGTCGACGAGCTGCAGGAGGACGGCCACGACGAACGTCTTGGTGTTGCTGCCGATCCGAAAGTGATCGGCCGGCGTCAGCGCGCGTTTCGCCGCGACGTCGGCAAAGCCGAAGGTGCGGACGTAGCTGCCGCCGGCAGCGTCCCAGACGCCGATCAATACCCCGGGCACTGGGGTCCGGCCGCCGTAGACCTTGCGCTCCTTTTCCACCGCGGCCACGATCGCCGCGCGCAACGAAGGAGTCGTTACCGAGGGCGGAGCCTTCGCGCCGGCCGCGATCGCGGAGCCCGCGATGCAGCTCGATGCCAGGGCAACGCAGAGTGACGCGAAGCGAACCTTCAATCGAAACCTCCTTGAGCAAACGGGCCGAAGTGCGCGGCGTGCGCGCGCAGGATCCGGTAAATCGTAGCTGCCGGAAATCCCAGCCGCTCGAGCCGGCGAGCCGCAGATCCATACGCGACGACCGGCGTTTTGCCGGCGAGCGAAGCGAACGCCGCGGCGCAGCGCTCAGACTCCGCCTGCACGCACTCGCGAACGGCATCCGCGGCCGCCTCGCGGTCGATTCCCTTAGCGACGAGTTCGCCGATCAAGCGCAGGTCGCCCAGCGCTTTTCGCTTGCCCTCGACGTAGAGTTTGGCGAAAAGGCGGTCGTCCAGAAAACCGTCGGCCTTGCAGCGCTCGACGGTTTGACGGACGGCAGCGTCGTCGAAGCCCTTACGTTCGAGACGCTGCCAGAGTTGCGCTTCGGTCAACCGCCGCTTGGCGAGAATACCGAGCGCACTCGAATACGCGTTCACTCCGGGGCGGCGACGGCTTCGGCCGGAACGGCCCCGTTTTTGGACGTAGCCTTTGCCAGCGCCTCGCGGATCCGGCTCTCGATCTCACCCGCCATATCGGAATGCTCTTCGAGAAAGCTCTTGGCGTTTTCGCGGCCTTGGCCGATGCGCTGATCGCCGTAGGTGTACCACGAACCGCTCTTGCCCACGATGTTCTTCTCGAGCGCGACGTCCAAGATCGAGCCCATCTTCGAAATGCCGTGCCCGTACGTGATGTCGAACTCGGCTTGGCGGAAGGGTGGCGCGACCTTGTTTTTTACGACCTTGACGCGGGTGCGCGTACCGACGACGTCTTGGCCGACTTTGATGGTCTCGAGCTTGCGCACGTCGAGGCGCACGGACGCGTAGAACTTCAGCGCGCGGCCGCCCGAGGTCGTCTCGGGGCTGCCGAACATCACTCCGACTTTTTCGCGAAGCTGGTTGATGAAGATCATCACTGCCTTGCTCCGGGAGATCGCCGCCGTGAGTTTGCGCAACGCCTGCGACATCAGCCGCGCCTGCAGGCCGACGTGCGCGTCGCCCATGTCGCCTTCCAACTCGGCCTTGGTGACGAGCGCCGCGACCGAATCGATCACGATCACGTCGACCGCGTTGCTGCGGGTCAGCATCTCGGCGATTTCGAGCGCCTGCTCGCCGGTATCGGGCTGCGAGACCAGCAAATTGTCGAGGTCGACGCCGAGCGCCGCCGCATAGTTGGGGTCGAGCGCGTGCTCGACGTCCACGAATGCCGCGGTCCCGCCGATTTTTTGGGCTTCGGCGATCGCATGGAGCGCGAGCGTCGTCTTGCCGCTCGCTTCGGGACCGTAGATTTCGACGATTCGGCCGCGCGGCAAGCCGCCGACGCCGAGCGCGAGATCGAGCGCGATCGATCCGGTCGGAACGATTTCAAAGGCCATGCGTTCCTGGAAATCGCCCATCCGCATGATCGAGCCTTTGCCAAACTGTCGCTCGATTTGGGCAAGGGCGCTGTTGAGCGCGAGTAGTCGTTCGTCTTGTGCCGCCATGCTCTTCCTCTCTTTTTCAGGCGTAGAATCGCCGCGTGATGATCGTTACGGGACCAGGTTCGCATTCCAGAATGCCAACTGGGTGGCATGAACGTGATGTTGCCGGCGCCATTAGGAGACGGCGGCCTCCGGCGTGTCGTCGAACAGCGCGTCGATGAATTCCGCCGGAACGAAGGGCCGCAGATCGTCGGGCGCCTCACCCAAACCGACGAACTTCACCGGGACCTCGAGTTCGTCGACGATGGCGACCAGCACGCCGCCTTTGGCGGTCGAATCGAGCTTCGTGACGACCAGTCCGGTGAGCTCGGCGGTCGCGTTGAAGAGTTTCGCCTGCGAGACGGCGTTCTGACCGGTCGTCCCGTCGAGCACCAGCAACGTCTCGGCCGGCGGGGCGTCCAACTCGCGCTCGATGACGCGCCGAATCTTCTTCAGCTCTTCCATGAGATTGGTCTTGGTTTGTAAGCGGCCGGCCGTATCGATGAGGATGACGTCGACGGCGTCCGCGCGGCCCGCGCGGACGCCGTCGAAAACGACGGAGGCGGGATCGGCGCCTTCGGCGCCGCGCACCAGTTCGCTGCCGCTGCGTGCCGCCCAGATTGCGAGTTGCTCGGCGGCGGCCGCCCGGAACGTGTCGCCGGCGACCAGCAGAACGCGCTTACCCTCGGCCCGCAGGCGGGTCGCCAGTTTACCGATGGTCGTGGTCTTGCCGCTTCCATTCACGCCCACGACGAGCACGGCCGCCGGACGCGGCTCGAGCCGCAACGCGGAGCCCGGCAGGGTGAGGAACCGCTCTACATCTTTACGGAAACGCGCGACGGCCCGGTCGGTGGTGCTCCAAGCCTCCTGCTTGGCGACCGTCTGCAAGCCGGTGACGATCTTGGTCGTGGTCGGCACTCCGAAGTCGGCCAGGATCAGCGTCTCTTCGAGTTCGTCCCAAAAGGCCGGGGTCAGCGGCGTGCCCGGGCGCCCGAGCCGCTGGACGGCCGAGAACGCTTCACGGGCTTTCCCGAGTGAGGCACGCAATCGCGTAAACCAGCTCACGGGCCGATGTCTTCCCTACCGGCAATCGAACTCCTGTTCGGTATTTTGGAACGCCCTATCGCCGGGTCCGGCGACGCGCGGCGGCCGGAATCTCGCCCCGAACGTACTTCGGACTCCCCCCGGGGTCGTCGTCGCGGTAACCGAGCTCGGCCCGCAGTTCGCGCAACCGCCGGCGCAGCCGGAGAACGGCTTGCGAGTGAATCTGCGAAGCGCGCGATTCCGAGACGCCCAGCGCGGACTTGATTTCCTTAAGCGACTGGCCCTTAAAATAGTAGCGTTCGATGACCGTGCGTTCCTGAAACGCCAGCGCTGCGACGGCGCGTTCCAGTTCCGAGCGCAGCTCGCGATGCTCGATCGCCGCGGCAACGTCGCCGCCCTCGTCCGCGAGCGTTTCCCCGAGAGGCACGTCGCGACCGCGCTCGTTGGGAAACGCCTCTTCCAACGACAGCACGGCCCCCGCATTGACGCGCTGAACCAGTCGATCGAGTTCGCGGCCGGACATGCCGAGACGCTCGGCCAACTCGGCGGCGACGGGCGCGCGGCCGAGTTCCAGCTCGAGTTGCTGATGCGCCCGCTCGAGTTCGCGGGCGCCGCGCCGAACGGCCCGCGGCACCCAGTCGAGATGGCGCAAGGCGTCGACGATCGCGCCGTTGATGCGCGTCAGGGCGTACGTTTCGAACTTCACGCCGCGCGCGTCGTCGTATTTCTCGATCGCGTCGATCAATCCGAGAATGCCGTCGTTGATCAGATCGTCCATCTCGACGTGGGGCGGCAGGTGCACCGACGCTCTGCCCGCGGCATACTTGACCAAATGCAGATACCGGTGCACGATCGCTTCGCGCGAAACTTCCGCTCCGCCGATGCGATATCGCTTACCCGCAGGTCCGATGCCGCGCGTCACTTCATACTCCGACGGCGCGCACGGCAAACGAGAGAACTTGTCGATAGAGAAATGCGCGCTCTGCGAGCGAACGTTCGCCGTCCTCTTTTTGCAGAACGGTCGCGAACCGCGGCCATTTTGCGAGCTGTTCGAATAAGACGCCGTATCGTTGCGGACGGCGTTCGAGAAAGCGCATGAGTTTGACGCGATGCCGGAGGCGCCGCGCGAAGCGGTGACCCAAGCGGCTCGCATAGTTTCGCGCGGCCGCAGCCGCGTCGTTCCGTTCTCGCGCAACGGCTTCGGCCGCCAAACGTCCGCTCATCGCGGCTTCGAAAATGCCTTCGCCGGTGGTCGCGTCCACCAAACCCGCGGCGGTGCCGCCGAGCAGCACGTTGGCGTCGGAAAAGACCGGCCGGGGATTACCGCCGTACAGCAGGTGGCCTTCTTCTTTCACGCGTCGCACCGCGACGTTGGGAAAGAGCCGCCCGCGAACGCGCTCGACGAACGCGTCCAGCTCTTCGCGCAGTTGCCGCCCCGGCATTTTTCCAATAAATCCGAGGCCGATCGTCAGATGATCGCGCTTGGGAAACATCCACCCGACGATCTGACGTCCGTCGTGCGCCGGATAATAGTGCATCTCCATGGTGCGATACGCAATGGCGGCCGCAGGTTCGTCGAGATACACGCGGTACTGCAGCGTCGTCATCAATCCGTCGCGCCATTTGTCGAACGACAATCGCGCGGGACTCTCGCGCTCTTGGTTCGACGCCCGATCGAGCGCGATCGTCGCGCCCGGCGCGAGAAAGACGTTACGCGCGGCGATGCGCCGGCGCTCGCCCGCGCGCGTGTCGGCGTACTCGACGATTGCGGCCGAGCCGGACGTGCCGCACGACACGCTGCGAAACAGCGCTTGGGTGCGAATCTCGGCCCCTGCCTCGGAAGCCAGCCGGCCCATGGTGCCGTCGAGCTCTTCGCGAGTGGTGGTGTGCCCGGGACCGAAGTAGATCTCGTGCTCGGCGCCGGTCGTGTCGAAAAGCGCCATTCGCGGCGTGTCGCAGTGAACGATGTCGTGCGGAAGGTCGAAGGTCCGGCAGAACTCGGGCCGCAGCCCCGCGGCACACACGCGCTTGGCTCCGACGACGGCGTCCTTCTCGAGCACGATCGTCTCGACGCCGGCGCGCGCGGCTTCGCGAGCCGCCGCCGCCCCGGCCGGCCCGCACCCCACGACCAAGAAGTCCACGCGTTCCATGCCCGCGGTTTCTTCGGCCGCCGGCACCCGCGCTCCGCCGTCGGTGCCGAGCCGGGCTGGCGCGCGTGGAGGACTCTCCGTTTCGCCCGCAGTATCCCAGCCGGTCGGCCCGTTTCCGGGCCGTCATGCTACCGCTTACCCTGTTACTATAAGGAATGGAATGACGGCGCAGACAGCGATTGTGGCCGGTTTGATTGGCGGCGCGCTTGCCGTAGCCTACGGAATCGCGTTGACCTTTTGGGTGCTCGCTCAGCCGGCGGGCAACGACCGCATGAAAGAGATCGCCGCGGCGATCCAGGAAGGCGCGATGGCCTTCCTTCAACGGCAGTACTTCACGATCGGTATCGTGGCGGTCGTTCTCGCGATCGTCATCTTCTTCGCGCCGACCCTCGGCCGCGAAGCGGCCATCGGATTTCTGATCGGAGCGATCCTTTCCGGCGCTGCCGGATTCATCGGCATGATCGTATCGGTGCGCGCCAACGTGCGCACGGCCGAAGCGGCACGCGGTGGACTGACGCCGGCGCTGCACGTCGCGTTCCGCGGCGGCACGGTGACCGGAATGCTCGTCGTCGGCCTCGGCCTGCTGGCCGTATCCGGATACTACGCGATCCTGCTGCGCGTCAACGGCGGCGACGCGCCCGCCTCGCTCAACGCGATGGTCGGGCTCGCATTCGGCTGCTCGCTCATTTCCGTGTTCGCGCGACTCGGCGGCGGCATCTACACGAAGGCGGCCGACGTCGGCGCCGACCTCGTCGGAAAAGTCGAAGCCGGCATTCCGGAGGACGACCCGCGCAACCCGGCCGTGATTGCCGACAACGTCGGCGATAACGTCGGCGATTGTGCCGGAATGGCCGCCGACCTCTTCGAGACGTACTGCGTCACGACCGTCGCGGCGATGCTGCTCGGGAACCTAATCTTCGGCGACAAACTCCCGGGAGCTTCGACGTTCCCGCTCGTGCTCGGCGCGCTCTCGATCGTGGCCTCGATTATCGGCACGCTCTTCGTCGGCATGGGCAAAGTGCAGAAGAGCCGCATTATGGGAACGCTCTACTTCGGAATGGGCGTCGCCAGCGTGCTGGCGTTGATCGGCTTCTGGTTCGCGGCAAATCGCACGTTTGCCGACGCTTCCGGCATCTCGCCCTTCGCGGTCTTCATCTGCGCGCTCGTCGGCGTGCTGATTACCGTGGCGATCACGTTGATCACGGAGTACTATACGGGCTCGCAGTTCCAGCCCGTCCAGCGCATCGCGAAGGCGTCGATCACCGGCCACGCGACGAACATCATTTCCGGTCTGGCCGTTTCCATGCAGGGAACCGCGGGGCCGGCGATCGTCATCGTGATCGGGATCCTCGTGAGCTTCAGCTTTGCCGGCGTGTACGGCGTCGGCATCGCCGTGATGGCGATGCTGTCGCTGGCGGGAATCATCGTCGCGATCGATTCGTTTGGTCCGATTACGGACAACGCCGGTGGCATCGCCGAGATGGCGGAAATGCCCGACGACGTACGCAACGTCACCGACCCGCTCGACGCCGTCGGCAACACGACCAAAGCGGTCACCAAAGGGTACGCGATCGGATCGGCCGCGCTGGCGGCGGTCGTGCTCTTCGCGGCGTTCTTGCAAGAGCTGATCAAACACCAATGCCCGGGCGTCGACACCGGCACGTGCGTCGAGGGAGTGAAGAACCTCTTCGCGATCGGCAATCCCTACGTGCTGTGCGGCCTGTTTATCGGCGGCCTCCTACCCTATCTGTTCGCGTCGCTGTCGATGGAAGCGGTCGGACGCGCGGGCGGAGCCGTCGTCGAAGAAGTCCGTCGCCAGTTCCGCGAGAATCCCGGCATCATGGCCGGCACCTCCAAGCCGAACTACGCGACGACGGTCGATATCGTAACGCAGCACGCGCTCAAGGAAATGATCCTTCCCGCGCTGATTCCGGTCGGCGTGCCGATCATCATCGTGCTTCTATCGGCGTTCAACGTCCTGCAGGGAACGACCGGAGCGCAAGTGATGGGCGGCGTGCTCGTGGGATCGATCGTCACCGGCCTTTTCGTCGCGATTTCGATGACGACCGGCGGCGGCGCGTGGGACAACGCCAAGAAATACATCGAGGACGGCCACTTCGGCGGCAAGGGCTCGATCGCTCACCAGGCGGCCGTCACCGGAGACACCGTCGGCGATCCGTACAAAGACACGGCCGGCCCGGCCATTAACCCGATGATCAAAGTCTTGAACATCGTCGCGCTGCTGCTCGTCGGCTTCCTCATGCACTAGCCGCGCGCGAGCGCATCTCTCATCTATTCTTAGCCTCGACGGCCGGCAAGAGCGGCCCGCAGGCGGGCCCGATAGCGTAAAATCGAAGCCATGATGACTCGTCTGAGCGGGCGGGGGATCGCCGTTTGCGTTGCTGCGGCGTCGGTCTTGTCGTTGACGACGCCCGCGCTAGCCGATCCCCGGCAGAACCAGTGGGAGATGCAGATCGGGCAGCAGCAATACGCGCAGCTCGCGCAACGCGGCGAGATCGTCACCTCGTCGCCCTATTACAACGTGCTCAATCCGGTCGCACAACGCATCGCGGCGATCGCCGACCCGCAGTACTTTACGCCGTTTCACTTCATTCTCGTCAACGAACGCTCGCCCAACGCTTTCTCCGTTCCGGGCGGGAACGTATACGTCACGACCGCGATGATGAGCTTCGCCAAGAGCCAAGACGAGCTCGCCGGCGTACTCTGTCACGAGGTATCGCACGATATTCATCACGACGTTTACAACAATCAGCAAAAGCAACAGCGGCTTCAATCGGTCGCCGGTATGTTCGGTGCGCTTCTCTGGAACAATCCGCTCGGCCAAATGGCCGTCGGTTTGGGCGCCGGCGCGCAAGCCATGACGTTCTCGCGCGCCGACGAGAGCAACGCCGACCGAACCGGCGCCTACACCTGCGCGCAAGCGGGGTTCAACCCATACGGTATGGTTTCGCTTTTCGGGCGCTTTGCACCCAAGTCCGGAAGTAACGGCAAGCTCGAAATGTTATCCGATCACCCGCGCGACGACCACCGCGTTTCCGATCTGGAAAATCTCTTCCATTCCGATCCGACGACGTTCGCACGATTCAGCTCCGACCCTACGTCCTTTACCCCGTTACCCGCTGCGGGTTCGCAGCCCGGCTATCCGATCGGCTATCGCGCGCAATACCCGCAGCAGGGCTATCCGCAGCAGGGCTATCCGCCGCAGCAGGGCTATCCGCCGCAGCAAGGCTATCCGCCGCAGCAGGGCTATCCGCCGCAGCAGGGCAACCCGCCGCAGTTTTAGCGACTAGGCGTTCGTTTCGGATTCGGGAGGTGCGGGCGGCGAAGCCAGCCGGCCGGCGACTTCCGCTTCGTATTTACGAAAGATCACGACGTAGCTCGCGACGATAAATGTGATCGCGAAGGCCAACAGGCCGTCGCCGATCGCGCTCGACCAACTGCCCCGGTGCGGCATCATCAGTCGAATAACGGTTCGAGATCCGAACGCGACGACGAAGATCAGCACGGTGATCCACGAAGATCCGAGATACATGAAGCCGGGCCGCTCGGTCGGGCGTACGTCGGTATGAATGCCGCGCAGAACGCCGAGCGGGATGCCGAGGACCGCGCCGGCCGCCAGTGCGATCGCGATCTCCCAGCCGGGCGCCGGGTTCAGCGTTTCCGTGAAGTATATGGTCCACCCGGTCAGCAGCACCAGTAAGATCGGTTGGACCCACATGCGCGTGACGCTGATGCGCTGCGGCCGGATAAAACGAACGACCAAGACAATAACGATGATCGCGACCGGTAACAGCTGCACCCATGGCGACGTCATCGAATCGGGTTGCATTTGCATCAGCGACCTCCACCTTGAAAAAGAAACGGGAGCTTGCGCTCCCGCTTTGCGAAACGAGCGGCCCGAGTCGGGCTACTTGATTTCGACCTTCGCGCCGGCTTCCTCGAGCTTCTTCTTGATCTGCTCGGCTTCGTCTTTGTTGACGCCCTCTTTCACGGCCTTCGGGGCGCTTTCGACGAACGACTTCGCTTCGGTGAGGCCGAGGCTGGTCAGCTCGCGAACCGCCTTGATGACCTTGATCTTCTCGGGGCCGGCTTCGGACAGAATGACGTCGAACTCGGTCTTTTCGGCAGCCGGCGCGGCGGCCGCAGCCGGTGCGGCCATCATCGCGGCCGGAGCGGCCGCGGAAACGCCGTATTTCTCTTCGAGCTGCTTCACCAGGTCCGCGAGTTCGAGCACGGTAAGCTTGTCAATTTGATCGATGATTTCGGCAAGTGCCATGATACGTGTTGATCTCCTTAAGCGATTGCGCCCGCGGCTTCTTTTTGCTCGCGGATAGCGGTAAGCACGCGGACGAGGCCGCTTTGATTTCCGGAAAGGACGGTGACGAGGCCGCGCAGCGGCGATGCCAGCGAGCCGACCAGGCGCGCCAACAGTTCGATCTTGGGCGGCAGCTTTGCCAGCGCTTCGACCTGTGCCGCATCGACGATCTTCCCGTCGATGTACGCAGCCTTGATGGTGAGCTTCTTGGTTGCGTCGCCGAACGTCTTGATCGCCTTTGCCGGCGCGACGGGATCGATCCCGGCGAACGCGATTCCAGTCGGCCCGGCGAGAAACGCATCCAACTTGACCGCGACGTCGCCGGCGGCGATCCGAAATAGGGTGTTCTTAACGACGGAATACGTGACTCCGTCCTTGCGCAGCTCGCCCCGGAGTTTCGTGATTTCGTAGACCGTCAGTCCTTGGAAATCGGTCAAGAACAGACTCTGCGCTGCAGCCAGCCGTTCGCGGAGTTCGCGTACCGCAGTTTCTTTTCGTTCCGTTGGCATGACGTTCTCGTTTCTGATCCGTTACTCAACAAAAAAGCGCCCCATCAATCCGAAGGGTGCGCTCGACGAAACAGTCCAAACGTCGCGTATCGCATCCTCGGCAGGCTATTGCGACTCTCGTACGCGACGAGGAGATTGCAACGTTTGAGGCCAAAAGTGGCCGCCTACGGTCTTCGGAGCCTGGTGTAGATTACCACAGGTTTCGAGTCCTTGCAAGGCCAACGGGAGGGTCATGTTCTTATGTCACGAGATTTCCACAACATCGGTCGCGGTCGTTTTCTTGAAGCGGCCGGCTTCGGTCTAGCGGCCGTGACGCTCGCTGGAGGTTCGCCCGGCGAGGCGCTCGCGGCCGGGGGCACCGCCCCCGCGCGGGCCGCGAGCACCCCAGCGCAAGCCCTCGCGCTACTTAAGGCGGGTAACACGCGCTTCGTCCAGGGCAAAAGCACCTGTGGTTCCCTGTCGGCTCGGCGTTTCGAACTGGCGACGGGTCAAGCTCCGTTCGCGATCGTTCTCGGCTGCTCCGACTCGCGCGTTCCCCTCGACACCGTCTTCGATCAAGTTCCCGGACATCTCTTCGGGGTACGCGTTGCGGGAAACTTCGTAAACGACGACGGCCTCGGCTCGATCGAGTACGGCGTTGCGGTGCTTCACGCGCCGTTGATCGTCGTTCTTGGGCACGGCTCGTGCGGCGCCGTCGACGCGACCATCAAGTACGTCCAGGACGGTACGAAGGCGCCCGGACATATCATGGGTCTGCTCAAAGCCATCGAACCCGCCGTTCGCAGCACTAAAGGAAAGCCCGGTACATGGCTCGACAACGCCATTGCAAGCAACGTCCGCGACAACGTCACCGCGATGGCGGCGCGCTCGTCGATTATCGCCGACGCCGTCAAGGCAAAGTCGGTGGAGGTCGTCGGCGCCGTCTACGACCTCGAGTCGGGAAGCGTGCGCTTCCATTAGGAAGCGCACGTCCCGCCGCGAGTTCTTAGCGACCGCGGTTAAGCCGTTGCTTTGATCCGGTTCGGATCGACCTTAACCCCGGGGCCCATCGTGCTCGTAAGCGTAACGCTGCGAAGGTAGGTGCCCTTTGCCGCAGCCGGCTTCGCACGCACGATCGCGTCCAGCAAGGTCGCTACATTTTCGATCAGGTGGCCTTCGTCGAAATTGGCCTTCCCGACGATCGTATGAATGATCCCCGTCTTGTCGAGACGGAACTCGACCTTACCCGCTTTGATGTCGCGGATGGCCGCACCGACGTTCGGCGTAACCGTTCCGGCTTTTGGATTGGGCATCTTTTGCGCGAGAATGCGGCCTAGCTCTTTTCCGACCTGAGCCATCATGTCCGGCGTAGCGACGGCTACGTCGAAATCGCCGAATCCCGCTTTTACGCGATCGATCAGGTCCTGGTCGCCGACGCTGTCGGCACCCGCTTCCTGCGCGGCCTTCGCATTGTCGCCCTTGGCAAACGCAATCACGCGAACGACGCGCCCGGTTCCGTGCGGGAGCAACACGGTGCCGCGGACGTTCTGGTCGCTCTTTTTCGGATCGACGCCCAAGCGAATGTGCGCCTCGACGGTTTCGTTGAATTTGGCGTTCGCATTCTTCTTGACTATCGCGATCGCTTCCGGAGGCGTGAACGCTTGCTTCGGATCGTATTGCGCGGCTAACTTCTTGAAGCGCTTTCCATGATGCTGCGGCATTTTACGCTTCCACCTCGACGCCCATCGAACGCGCGGTACCCGCGACGATATTTTTTGCCGCTTCGATGTCGTTGGCGTTGATATCGGGCATCTTGACTTTCGCGATACTCTCGAGTTGCGCTTGCGTCAGCTTTCCGACTTTATTGCGATTGGGTTCCTTGCTGCCGGATTCGATTTTCAACGCCTGCTTGATCAGAAACGACGCGGGCGGCGTCTTCGTAACGAACGTAAACGTACGATCTTCGAAGACGGTGATCTCGACGGGAATGATCATGCCGGCCTGCGACGCAGTCCGCTCGTTGTACTGCTTGCAGAAATCCATGATATTGAGCGAATACGGTCCGAGCGCCGGCCCGATGGGCGGCGCGGGGGTCGCCTTGCCGGCGGGGATTTGCAGGCCGATCTTGCCTACGACTTTCTTAGCCACGATTTACTCTCCTTAACGACGCGTCGCTGCCGACGCTTCTGCCCCTCGATAAACTCGCGCATCGGGGTCGCTTGCGCGAGAGATCTTCGCTAGACTTTCTCCACCTGGAAGAACTCGAGTTCGACCGGAGTTTCGCGGCCGAAGATCGAGATCAGCGCGCGCAGGCGCTCCTTCTCCGGCGCAATCTCGTCTACGACGCCCGTGAAATCGAAGAAGGGGCCGGACGTAACCTTGACGCGATCGCCCTTCTTGAAGTCGATTTTCAGCTTGGGAGCTTCGATGCCCATCTGCTTGAGGATCGTTTTGACCTCTTTCTCCTGCAGCGGCACGGGCTTCTCGCCGGGTCCCGGACTTCCCACGAAACCGGTAACGCCCTGGGTGTTCCGCACGACGTACCACGACTGGTCGTCCATAATCATCTCGACCAGCACGTACCCGGGGAATACTTTTTTGGGCGTGATCTTTCTCTTGCCGTCCTTGAACTCGACTTCGTCTTCCATCGGGACGAGCACGCGGAAAATCTTGTCCTGCATGCCCATCGAGTGAATCCGGCGCTCGAGATTTGCCTTGACCTTGTTTTCGTACCCCGAATACGTGTGCACGACGAACCAATTGCGGTTGTCCTTGGGCTTTGGCGCGGTTCGCGGAGCGTCGACCTCGGCTTCGTCGAGGCCCTCGACCGGCGCTTCGCTCGCGTCGCTCGGTTCCTCGGCTACGGCCGCCGGGTCGCCCATTTGCGAATCGTCGACCGACTCCACATCGTGAAGATCGTCGGATTCGATGGATACGGGATCGCGTTCGGTTTCAAACATGGCGTTTTGCACTAACGGACGAGCGGATGGATCAGCGTAAAGAGCTTGCCGAAGATCCAGTCGAGAACGAAGGTGAACAAGCCGATGAACAGGACCAGGAAGATGGTCAGGACGGTTGCCGAGATCCACTCTTCGCGCGTCGGCCACGTGACGCGCCGAAGTTCGGCGATAACGCCTCGGACGAAATCCTGACCGGCGATTCGCTGGACCGCTTTTTTTTGCTCGTTCACCAAAGGTTTACTCCGAATTAGATCTGGCAGGGCGGGCAGGACTCGAACCCGCAATCGACGACTTTGGAGATCGCTGCGTTACCATTACGCTACCGCCCTACGCGCCGCGAGACGCCTCTCTCCGTACGGAGCTTACTTCGTCTCGCGATGAGGCTTGTGACAGCGGCACCAGCGGCAATACTTGCTCCGCTCCAGCCGTTCCGTCGTTTTCTGCTTGTTCTTTTGCGTATTGTAGTTCCGGCGCTTGCACTCCGTGCAGGCCATCACGATCATTACGCGCGTTTCTTTCTTTGCCATCAGCCTACCACAAACATGAAGAAAACGGACCGGCGGTCCGTTCGAACTCCCATGCTAGCACAACCCCTTGCGGCTCGCAACAGGATTGGCCTGCTCTCTCACTTAGCAAGGTAAGGAGGCCCTTGCGAGCCTCCCCCCGCACCTGCGCCCGGCCAGAATCGAACTGGCAACCTTGGGCTTAGGAGTCCCCTGCTCTATCCAGTTTGAGCTACGGGCGCCCGCGCGGCCGCAGTCTACATACGATGGAAGGCTGGGTCCTTCTTGCGCTCGCGACGGAGAGGGATTGACCGCTCCCGAATGTACAGGCCTATCGCATGTGGACCTCCGTCTTCAAGGCCATCGGCGCCCTCACGTCCGAGGACGCGTCGGCGCGCGACTTCGATCTAGCGGCCGAACGCATCCAGAGCGCCCTCCTTCGGGTGACGATTCCGAAGATGGACGGGCTCGACATCGGCGTTCACGCCGAACCTGCCCGACTGGTCGGGGGCGACTACATCGACGTCTTCGCGCTCGACGGCGATTGCTTACTGTTCGGCCTTGGCGACGCCTCGGGGAAATCGCTCGCCGCCGCGTTGAACGCCCTCATGCTGCGCTACCTCGTGCGCGGTCTGGTCCAAGCGCTCGGCTTCGATCAATTGGAAGCGATTCTGCGGCACACGAACACCGTCGTGTCGGACGACCTGAAGGATACGGACCATTTCATCACGCTCGTTTTGGGAACGTTCGATACCGCCTCAGGCCGTCTGAAGATCGCCAACGCCGGACACGAACCGCCGCTCGTCTTGCGAGCCAACGCTCCCGGCGTCCAAGTCGTGGAGACGCACGATATCGTCTTGGGCATCGACCCTTACGTGCGCTACGCTGCCGAAGAAACGACGCTCCTTGCCGGCGACAAGGCCGTTATTTATACCGACGGCTTGACCGAAGCGAGCAACAGCCATGGGGAACTATTCACGGCGGAGCGGCTGCGCGAAGATCTTCTGGCTCATCGCGATGCCGGGGCACAAGATCTCGCCGACCGGCTGTTCGCGGCCGTCAAGGCGTACGCCGGCGAAAATATGCGCGACGACGCCACGATTCTCGTTCTGCACCGTTTGGGCTAGAGCCCTCGGCGCCCGGCGGCTTCGCGCCTCGCTACTCGTAGTCGGGCGGACGACCGTCGTCGTGCTGGCTGAAGAAAAATGCCGGTCCTTTGGGCGCCTTGATGGGCACGAACGCGCGCGGCGCTTGGGAAAAGTCGAAACAGTCGTCGGCGGGCGAGTTCGCCCGCGTGTCGCTCGCCGCTAAGCGTCCGAGACCGAACACGTCTTCGGCGAACTTCAAAATGCTGCCGTGCTCGTACCGCACGTGCGACACGTAGCCCTTTTTAGCGTACGGCGAGATGACGATCAGCGGCACTCGAAAACCCAAACCGTCGTAATCCACGTGCGGCGGCGGCACGTGGTCGTACAGTCCTCCCCAGTCGTCCCACATAACGAAGATTGCCGTCGAATTCCAAAGTTTGCTCTTACCCGCCGCATTGACTAGCGAGGTCACCCACGACGGCCCAAAGCCGCCTCCGCAGTTCACGTGGTCGGAGTTGACGCAAATCGGCGTGATCCAGGTGACGTTCTTGAGAATTCCGTTCCCGACGTCTTTGATGAAGCGCGTCTGAGGCGTAATGACGTCTTTACTCCAGTCGGGTCCGTAGCGGATGTGACGAATTGCTTGGTAGCCGGACCACTCGCCGCCTCCGCCGCCCGGGTCGTTGACTTTGCTCGTGTAGAAACGCCAGGTCAGACGGGCCGCGTCGAGTTCGTCCCCGAGGGTCGCATAATCGAAGCAAGCTTCCTGCAGCGCGGCGTATTGGCGCTTCGGCGAAATCGTCGAGACCGTGTCGCTGGGTCCGCCGTCGCAGCCCCAGGATCCCCACGGGAGATCGACGCTCGCCTGAGCCTGCCCCGCAATGATGTACTGATGCGATACGAAACTCTCGTCGAGATGCGACTGAAACATGCGATCGGCGAGTACGAACTCCCGAGCCATGTCGAAATACGGCTTCGATTCTTGGTGTGGGACGTATACGTATTGCGGGTTGGTCGGCCCGAGGGCCGTGCCTTCCTGATCGAACCCATTCATCCGGCAATGCGTCCCGGGCAACAGTCCGGTGCCGTTGCACGCCGAAAACATCGCCGCCGCCGAATGATCGATGACGTATTCCCTCGACAAGCTCACCGGCTGTAAGGCGATCGTTTTCCCTTTCGAATTTTTTCCTTTGGAAACCGTGTCCGCACCCGGATACCCTTGGAATAAATTATCGAAACTGCGATTCTCCTGAACGATGATGATGACGTGTTTGATTTTCCCCGCGCCCATCGATCGCAGCGCCGGCAATCGGCTGGGGGTTGCCGCAAACGGCACGGCGTGCGTTGCAGCCGAGCACGCACTCAGCAAGATCGTGGCGGCAAAAAGTGCCGCAAAAACGGGTCGTCGCACTTGGAAAGCTTTCACCAGGCGTGCGTCATTTCATGCACCCTGCAGGGGTCCGGCGCAATCGTCGGCAAGCACGCTTTCAGGAGCTTCCCGGAGGACCCCGCCCCCGCATGATCTCGGAACCACTCGCCAACGACGGTTTCGTCGGCCGTCGCGAAGAGCTCGCTTTTCTCTACGAAACGTTTGCTCGCGCGCGCGACGAGCGCGCGCGCTTCGTGCCCGTCGAAGGGGAAGCGGGCATCGGGAAGTCGCGGCTGATCGACGAGTTCGCAGCGGCTATCGCGGGTCAAGCGGCGATCGCGTCCGGGCAGTGCAGCGAGCAAGTCCGCAGCCCCTACCTGCCCTTTTCGGGAATTCTGGCGCGGCTCGAGACTCGGGGCGCGCGCCGCGCGTTCGAGCCGCGACGGCGGCGCGGAAACGCCGAAGAGAAGGCCGCGTTTTTCGAAGATGCCGCGGGCATCCTCGAGCACGCGGGCCGGCGCAAGCCGGTCGTTGCGATCGTCGAAGACTTGCAGTGGGCCGATTCGGCCACGCTCGAGCTGCTCACCTACTTGCTCGGCAACCTCGACCGGGCGCGCGTTCTGTTCCTGGTTTCGCTGCGAACCGAAGGCGTTGCCAAAAATCCCGCGCTTGCGGCCTTTCGCCTCTACGCCGCGCGCCGCCGCGTCACTGCCGTGCGGTTACGCGGGCTGCGACGAAACGAAATCCGCTACCTGGTCGCGCAACGCCTAGGCGCCGGCGACGCCGCGGCGATCAGTCCCGAGGCGATCGCCCAAATCGAATCGCTCTCCGAAGGCAATCCGTTATTTGCCGAGGAGTTGGTGCGCACCGTCCGCGACAGCGGAGGCTTGAACCTCGCGACACACGCCCCGCTCTCCCTGCAAGCGATGTTGAGCGAGCGCCTGACGCCGCTTTCCGAAGAGCAACGCGCGGTCCTCGTGCGCGCCGCAATCGTCGGGCGGCGTTTCGAGGCCGCATTTCTCGCTAAGATCGTCGGCCTTCCCCTCGAACGGGTGCTCGACGTTCTGCAGCGCGCGGTCGACGCCGATCTCGTCGTCGGATCGCCGGCCGCGCCGCTGGACTTCGCATTCCGTCATGCGATGATTCGCCAGGCATTGGCCGACCAGTTGATCGTCGGCTTGGCGGCTCCGCTGCACGCGCGCGTGGCCGAAGAACTCGAAGGCCTGCCCGGCGGCGAAAACCGCGCCGCGGAGTTGGCGTATCATTGGTCGGCGGCTCGGGTTGCCGACAAGGCACGTCTTTATAACGAACGCGCTGCCGAAGCGGCGTGGGGTTTGTACGCATACCGCGACGCCATCGGATTTTACACGATGGCGTTGCAATGGGGGTACCCGGCAGGCGCCGAACGAGCCGCCCTCTACGAGCGTCTTGGAACGCTGCTCTACATCGAAGGATACGGCGAAGAGCCGACGGTTTGGTTCGAAAAGTGTCGAGCCGAATACGCGCGTTTAGACAATCCGATCGGCACCTCGCACGCCCTCCTGCGATTGGCGGATCAATATTGGGTCGACGCGAGAACCGGCGATAGCCTAGAAGCGGCGGCTCGAGCAGCCGCGATGCTCGAGCGATTGGATCGTCCGGGCATGCTTGCAGAAGCGCTCCTTTCGATCGCCCGGTTTTCGATAACGGCCGGTGACGCGCTCGAAGCCCGGCGCCACCTCACCGCAGCCGGCGAACTGGCCGCGCATTTCGACGTCGCGTTGCAGACCAGCTTTCACGAAGTTCGGGCCGAAACGCATGCCGCGCTCGGAAACGCTCGCGCGGCTCTGGACGATTGCCGGGCCGCTTCGCGCCTAGCCCGGCGAAGCGGCGTCAGCGAGACGATCGCCCAAATCGAAAACAACTACGCGTTGGTCGCGGCGGACCTCGGCGAGCTCGACTTGGCCGTCGAACGCCACGAAATAGCGCTTGCGGAAGCGCGTCGCACGAGCATGCTGTGGCGAGTCGCCTACTCGGCACTCAACTACGCCGACACCCTGATGCTCCGCGGCGAATTGGAACGGGCGCGCGGGTTGGCCTGGGAAGCGATCGAGAGCGGCGTCACGACCGCGACTTTCAAGACCAAAGCAGCGGCAGTAGGGATTCCCTTGGCTTTGTTGCTCAACGACCGGCAGTTACTCGAAGCCTGCGCCGACGACGAGGCACCCGGCTACGCGGCGCGCTCCCGCGAAACCCAGCGCGTCGGCGCCGTCGCGGCCGCCTTTGCCGGATTGCGCGGCGCGCAGGGCGACGCGGGGGAGGCTCGTGCGATCCTGGCGCGAGCGACCGCGGAAATTTCCCATCCCCATCGTTGCCTCAATCTGTTCCTGCAAATCGCGATCGCCGGCGATTCGAGCGAGCGGTGCTGGGGCCGGAGCATGCTCGCGGACTGGCCGGCACGGCCGCGGGTCAAGCGCGCCGGCCGTTTGCTGTTCGAAGCGCTGGCCGCCACCGACGACACGCGCTTGGAGCGAATCGCCCGGATTGCGGCAACGGCCTGTTCGAGTCTCGGCTGGCACCTTCACGCCGCCCGCGCGCTCGAAGCGGCCGGACATACCGACGAGGCCCTTCGGCGTTACGCGGGAATGGGCGACGTCCGCGACGCCGAACGGCTGCGCAGCCGCGCGCGGGCCGGCACGCCGGACCCAATCGAACTGAGTCGCCGCCAAATGGAAGTGGCGCGGCTCGTCGCCGACGGCGAGACCAATCGTCGCATCGCGGCCATATTGAGCATCAGCGAGCACACCGTCGAGCACCACCTTTCGACCATCTTCGCCCGATTGGGGCTGCGTTCGCGGTCGGCTCTCGCGGCCCACATCGGTCGTTTGCCGAGCGGATAGCGGAAATCCGGGATACCGCCCACCGGCCGCCCTTCCTATAATCGGAGGAAGACCCCGAGGGAGGATGCCGATGCCCGGAGTTCGCTCGTTGCTAGGCCGCGCTATCGTCGTTGCGGTCGTCGTCTCACTGGTCGCCGGTCCGCGTCCAAGCGTTGCCGGAACGACCGGCAGCCTTGCGGGGGCCGTGATCGCCGTCGCCTCGGGCGAGCCGGTCGCCGGCGCTTCCGTAGTGGCCAGCAGTCCGTCGCAGGTCGCGACGACGCACACCGACGCACGCGGAAATTTCGTCTTCCTGTCGCTGGCGCCCGACACGTACACCCTCTCGATCGAGAAATCGGGCTTCGAGCCGCTGTCGTCGACTGGAATCAGCATTTTCGCCGATCAGGCGCAGACGCTCACGTTTCGCCTGCAGAAAAGCTTGAAGACGATCGCGCAAGTGCAGGCGCGCTCTTCGCTCAACGAAGTTCGGCCGGGAACGATCACCGACGTCTACTCCGTCAACCCGGCGGTAACGAAAGCCGCGGCTCCAATCGGCGGCGGGGGCGGTCTGAACAACGTCTACTCGGCGATTGCGGCCATGCCCGGCGCGTACGTCCCCAACGGACAAATGGGAGTCAACCAAACCGTCTATATTCGCGGCGGATACTACGATCAGATCGGCTACGAGTACGACGGCGTGCCGGTCAATCGCTCGTTCGACAACTATCCGGCTCACTCGGCGACGACGCTGGGTCAACAGGAGCTGCAAATCTACGCGGGCGGCGGCGGCGCCAGCGCCAATGCCACGGGACTCGCCGGTTTCATCAACCAGGTGGTCAAGACCGGAACGTTCCCGGGTTACGCGACGGTCTCCGGACAAATTGGCACGCCAACGTTCTACCACGACCTGTCGGTCGAAGCGGGGGGCTCGACGCCCGACCGGCTTTTCTCTTACTACGTCGGAACCAGCGGGTACAACCAGGACTTCCGCTACCTCGATCAATCCAACGGCGGCGACCTCATGGCGTCGTTTCCCTACGGCGCCGGGCCGAGTAACCTGACGACGGACTTGCCGTTCTACCCAGCCGTGTATCCCACGTGCACCGCCGGCGCGACCTACGTCAATCCCGCGACGAAGTTTCTCGACAACGATCCCGGCTGTTTCTCCGCATTTACGTCGGCCTACAGCGAAGTCTCGTACATTGCCGGCCGCGAGGTCGTCGCCAACATGCATTTCGGCGTTCCGCACCGGTTCGACGGCGGACGCGACGACATCCAGGTGCTCTACACGTCGTCGGCCGAATACCGGCAGTATTACAGCGGCGTGAACGACGGCGGCGCGCAGCTCGCCAACGGGTTGCTGACTCAGTGCGACTTTTCCCACTGCGCGCCGCCGCATTGGCCGGACTACTATACCTTTCCCACCGGCACGCAGTTCCTCGCACCGGCGAACGCCCAGCCGATCGCCTACCTCTTCCCCGGATCGCCGACCAATCGCTGTGCGAACGTCAGCGGCGTTCCGGGCGCGTGCCCCGACGGCACCTATTCTCTGCTGCCCAACGACTACCGCGACGCCCGCTGGGATACCGCCAGCATCTTCAAACTTCAGTATCAGAAGAACTTCGGCAGCAGCGCGTATTTGCGCGTCTTCGGCTACACGTTCTATTCCAATACCAATCGCAGCGGCGCGAGCCGGCGCGGCATCGGCAGCGGTTACGGCGTCGAAAACTACGATTACGAGGTGGACGGCCACACGCGCGGCATTCAGGCGGACTTCGGCGATCAAGTCAACAGTACGAACCTCCTGACCGCGAACGCCAACTACATCACTTCGACAACCCTGCGGATCAACAACGACAACTACCTCAACACGTCGGGGCAGCAGGTCAGCAACTTCACCAACGGCGTCGACTGCTACGCGACGCACAACGGAACGCAGGCCGGCCAAACGTTCCAAATCGGCCAGCGCGCGCCGTGCAATCTAGGCATCTCGCAGGGCGACTTCGGCGATCCGACGGGCTTTTATCCGCGCGGCGTCAACCCATGCGCGACCGGACAGGTTCCAGGCAACACGGCCGCCTGTCAAGCGGGAGCGTCATTCCGTCTCACCTATACCGGCAACCAAGGCCTGATCAACGCGGTGACCCCGCAGTTCACCGATTTCTCACTCGGCGACGAGTGGCGGCCTAATGACAAGCTCGACGTCAGTTTGGCTTTGAAGTACGCCAACGATCAGTTCGACCTCCAAAACACGGATACGCCCGGAAAGAATTTCTGGTTTGCCGCGGCCCAGGCCGAGTTCTGCTACAACCCGATTACGTTCGAGCCCGTGCTCATTCCGCAAAAGCCCCAGAACGCATCGGTGATCGAGCCCTACGTTAGCTTCACTTGCCCGGTCGATTCCTCGTCGGGCAAGGCGGTCCAAACCGTTCATCCCGACGGTAAGGACGGCCATCTGCTGCTCTCGAACGTTTATCCGCCGGTTTACGTGCAAACGTATTGGCAGCCGCGAATCGGTCTAACGTATACGGTCAATCCCGACACGGTGGTGCGCGCGTCGGCCGGGCGCTACGCGCAAGAGCCGCAAAATTACGAGATCCAGTACAACAGCGAGGAAGAAAACCTCGCCGAGCAACTCGTCGGCTTCCTGCCGTTCGGGTTCACCACCCCGTTCCATAACTCCCAAGCACAGTTCTCAGATAACTACGACTTATCGTACGAGCACCGCTTCAAGGGAAC
>DASXDV010000045.1:0-3065 GCA_036490465.1 Candidatus Tumulicola sp.
CACCCAGCCGATTCTCGACCTTCGAACCCAGTACGGTTGCACATTCTGCCTGCTCCACCACAATAACAAAGGAGACTCGGTCCTTGGCAGCACGATGTGGGAAGGCTTCGTCGATACCATCATGAGCGTTACCAGAAACGAGGACGGCGATCGGTTCGCCAGGACCAAACAACGCTCCGGGACAGAGATGGAGCCTACGCGACTCGTCATGGATCAAGACAGCGGTCTGATCACCTGCGCCGAGTCGAAGTTCGCGACCGACCGTCGCGTCGCAGAAAATCGCATTCTCGCGATCCTCGGTGAAATCGGCGAGGCGAGCCGTCACGAGCTGGCCCAGCGTTGCGGCCGCCCTGCGGCAGTCGGGCGAGCTGCAGTCGACTCGCTCGTAACGGGCGGCCTAATCAAACCGTCCGGCGATGGAACCAAGAACTCTCCACGGAGATATTCCCTCGTACCCCCGACCCGTAGCGCATCTTCGTCGAGAGAGAGAGAGAGGGTCTATATAACCCGAGAATCCCGAGAATCTCACGAATCCTCTCCCATGTATCTCCCGAGCAATCCCGAGCACTCCCCGGAATCCCGAGAATCCCGAGAATCCCGGGATGGTTTGCTCGATTACGCGCGCGAGGTATTGGGCGATGCCTGACGCGTCGATGAATCGCATCCGCCACGATGCGCTAGACATCGCCGAAGTCAGCGTCCGCTGCGCCTGCGCGGATCGCGGGACGCTAATCGTTCTCTCGACGGGCCACTTCGTGAGCCTCGGCGCCCAGGCGGCCAAACGGCTTGCCGAATCTCACTGCCCGCGCTGTTCAACGAAAGGGAACGACGATGCCAAGATCCTGTAGTGTCTGTGGCCACGCGGCAACAGCCGCTATCTCCAAAGCGCTGCTCGCCGGTGATTCGATACGGGCGGTCGCGAGTCGCTTCGCCTGCACGCCAGCGGCAACAGGGAGGCATCTGCGTGGTTGCCTGCGCACCAACCGACGCGAGAAAAACGAGGGCGATCCTCGAACGCCTGGCGAGGTCGCCGATTCGTCTCGTTTCGATTCCGACGGCCGTTGCCGATCGTGCGGGCAGCTCGGTCCGGAGGTCGATTCGAGGCAACTCGACGCTCCAGCGATCCTGCGCAAGGCGGAGGCGCTGCTTGCGCGATCGTCACGCGTTGCGGACCAGGCTGAGACAGACGGAAACTGGCAAATGGTCCTCGCAGCGGTTGACAGGTGCCAACGCGGGCTCGATATGTTGGCGAAGGCCGCCGGGCTCCTGCAACCCGATAACTCGACGACGATCATCGATGCTCGCCGGCAGCAGGTCGCGCTTCTCGCAAACCTCTCGGTCGACGAACTGCGTTCGATCGCTGCCGCCGGCAGGCCGATCGCGGCGCTCGAGGCCGCAGATTCTGCGGTCGGGCACGCCCACGATAACTAGAGGTTACACGGGCTAGGCGATCTACGTAAAGGGGGAGGCCTTAAGCCCCCCTTCTCTGCCAGCACATTATTCCAAGCCGCTCGATATACCGGGCGCCTTTTCGTTGGAGGCTTCCGCCCATGAGTTCGAGTGCAAAAGGCGCATCACGCGTCGGCAGCGCCATGTCACAGTTCGCGACATTGGGCTTCCGGTGCGCAAGAACGAGCGCCAGTGGGCAGCGCAAAGGCGCTCGCCGGAACGAGAACTGCTTGGCGGGCGACCTCATTGCAATCGCGCCCGAGGATGGCGGCTACCCGCATTGTATCGTCGAGATCGGCGGCATCGGCAAGCGGTTGCGCGCCGCGTTCGACGAGCTGCATTCCGGCGGCGCGCTGCCGGGTGGCTTCGTCGCGCTGGTTGGGCGCGTCGTCCGCCGCCGATGGCAGTGGTACACATCGCCCGATGAGCGGCATCTTTCCTTAGCGGCGGCGCTTGAGGCTCTGCGCGCCCGCTAACTTTTCAACTTCAATGGCTCGGAGGTTTCCAATGTCCGATTTCAAGGTCGGCGACGAAGTTCGCGTTCGATCGGCTCGTCGCAACGCCGCAAACCGTTGGCTCGTCGTCGAGGTCGCGGATGCGGTCGTCGTAGCGGTCAACGAAAGCCGGCAAGCCGAGATCCGATATTCCGCGGATCGGCTCGAGCGGATCGAAGAATCCGACGACGCGCCTGCGGCCGTTCCGCTTGCGGTTGAACCGGAGCCGCCGCTTCGACCGTCGCCGTCGACGCAAGTTCGCCTGACTACCTCGCCGCCCGCGGAGATGCGGGACGGTACCAGAGTTCAGCCGAGCCCGGGCGAGCCGATCGATAGCGTCGTTCGTCGGTTTCATAAAGCGTGCGGTCGCGCGAACATCGTCGGCGAACTGCGCCGCCGGCGTTATCATCTGACGCGCAGCCAGAAGCGGCGCGATAAAAGTTCCCACGCGCGGCAGCGCCGTGCATCGCAGGAAGCCGCGCAGTTAGAGGCCTCCCAAAACCTTTAAAATCACCCAACCGAAAGGAAGAAAATGCCGAAGTTGCATAGCGCGGTTAAAGCCGCGGCTGAGAACTATTTGCTTGTTATGCTCGAGAAGGGCGCTGCCGGTCGGCTGAAGGCCACTGAAGCGCAAGCCGCGCGCGAGTTGATGGAAGCGTGTCGAGCCTACAGCGAGCTCGCCGAGCGATCGGACGCGATTGCGGCTGCTCGCGATTTAATCGCGAAGGCAGAGCAAGTCCGCGTTGAAGGCCAAGAGCAGGCGGAGCGGGTGCTGAGCGAACTACGCAAGCGCGCGGCTAAGCCGTCTCGCCGTCGCTCTAGCACCAAATGACCGTAGCCAACGCGGGTCGCCAATCGGCATTAGCCGAGGCGGTGAGAGACGAACTTGCGCGCCGGTCATTGCTCGACTACTGCGAGTTGATGGACCCGACGTACGAACGCGCCCGTCATCTCGAGGTGCTTGCCCAACATCTTGAGGCGCTCGAGCGGCGTGAGATCCGACGCTTGATCGTGTCGATGCCGCCACGTCACGGCAAGAGCAGAATGTGCTCGCAGTTCTGGCCGAGCTGGATGCTGGGGCGAACGCCAAAGCAGTCGCTCGTTCTTGCGTCGTACGCGGCT
>DASXDV010000049.1:0-38247 GCA_036490465.1 Candidatus Tumulicola sp.
GAGGTGCCGCGCGATTTGCAATCGCGAATGTAAACTTTGCACGGGGCACTACGCCGAGGCGGCCGATCGTGTGATATGCGAAATCTTCCTTATTTTGTGGGCTTTTCGCGGTCAGCCCGGGGCCAGCGCGCGACGAGCGATGGGGAGGGTGCCCGGTTTTCGCGCATTCGTCTATGCCCCACATGCTCTGCGCCGCGGCATTTCTTGTATTGCGACCCGCATCGCCATCGGCGCCGGCCAGGGGGGTCAGAATCGCGCACGGTATCCCCCACCCTCTCCTCCAGAAGCAGTGGGCCCGGCTTCGTGGAGCGCTGGACGAGGCTTTAGGGGCCGGTCGCTCGACCGAACCCGAAGGCGCGCATCGCGAGTGCAAACTGTGCGGGTGTGAGGTAGTGCGGGCGTGCTTCGAGTTGTGCCAGCGCCTCCCAATCCTCACCCGCCTCCTCTTCGACGAGGGCGACGAAGCGTTCGAGGCGCGCCTTCGATTGGGCCGCGACGTCTTCGAAGTGATGCGGTATTTGATACGTTGGTCCGCGCCATCCGCACGAACACAGAATTTCGTCCTTTTCGCTCGAGCCGTAGAGCGGCCGGTGCTCGACGTCGTCTTCGGAACTCACATCCAAAGAATACCCGGATCCTCCCGATGAGAAACGCGTCGCAAAGGGTTGCCGGGGTGCGCACCGGGATGCGCTATTGCGCGACGATCGTAAACGGACCCGCGCTGTAATCGTGCATCGAAACGCCGCCGGCGAATCGTAGCCAGAACTTGTAGACGCCGGGCGGCAACGGCGGGACCACCATCTGCATGTTCGGGCCAACGAGCGAGTTGCTTGAAATTCTGCGCGCCTCTTGCTCGAGGTCGTAGGTGGTATAGTCGTTGACCTTCGAACCGCGCAGCATCGGGTGCAGGTACACGTACTGCAGCGTCTGTGCGTTGATAAAAACGGCTTGGGCGGCGCCGTTCAAAAACGGCGCGAGATCCTGGGCGGGCTTGCCGTCGCGCGTGACCTGCGAGTAGAGAATCTCTTGGCTATTGGCGGGGAACGTGTCGCGCTCGAGCGTGACGACGTAGGGGCCGGCGCTAGCAACTTTTGTTGGCGTCGTCGATGCCGGTTGTTGAGGAGCGGCCGGTGGCAGCGGCGTGCTCTTGAAGCGGAAGACTTGGCGTTTCATCCCGATCGGGATGCTGTCGGAGTAGAGATAATAGCCGTGGTGCGGCTGAGCCGTGAAATCGCCGCTTACCGTGCCGGTGCCGGTGTTGTAAGCCGTGTCGAGATACGTAAGCGTCGCAAAGTCGTCGCGAACGATGATGAGGTGCATCGAATTTTGCACCCTGACCGCATAATCCATCACCGGCGTCGTACCGTCGGATTTGAACAGGCGCACCTTGATGTTTGCGGCGGGGCCGACGCCGTGATGGGCCCATCCCTTAGCGACCGCCTCTTGCGCGCCGTCGAGCAGGGCAAAGACTCCCATCTGGGCGTTCGCTTGCGAATCGGCAGCGGCGCGTACGGCGCGCGCCGCGCCAAACGCGAGGGTGCACGCGACGGCCACCGCCGCCGCAGACGCAACGATCTTGCCGCTCAATCGGCGATGCGTTCGACCTTCCACGTTTCCTCCCACCGGCTGTAACACCCCATAGCGGCCGGCATCTCGAGAGGCTCGTGGATGGCGGCGCGCTGGTTCTGATTCGGCATTCCCGCCCAACCCATCGTCACCTCGTTAAAGGCCAGGTCCGCGCCGGCACCAGGCTCCAATAGGTAGAACGGTGCCGGATGGCCGTCCCTGGCCTCGGCGCGTCCAACTTATCGGTCGATGCGTGCGTAGTCGATATTCACGTAACCGTTTGGCGCCGAGCCCTTCGTTTGCACCCCGACTGCGACGACTATCGTGTGCGGTCCATCGGCTAGCCACGGACCGAGATACATGGATTTCATTTCTACGGAGCGGGCGTGGAAGCTAATATTATGTGTCGTTCCGTCCACGAGGGTGGCGGGGCCGCCCTGAGGCCCGGCCACCCCGAAAAGCTCGCAGCGACGGCCGTAATAGAACAGCGACACCGTGTCGCCCGGTGTAAAGCTGCGCGTGCTGGTGCCGGAACGCCGCCCGTCGTGCCTGCCCCGCACGCGTTCCCAATGGCCAAAGTACGAGAACTGGTCCGCTCTGCCGCCGCCGTCGCGGTCGTCGACTATCACGTAGCGGGCCACTCGGGTACCGGCGTCACCGGCGTCGTGTTTGGCACACGCCGACAGCAAGGTTGCGACGGTGAAAAGAACAAGGGGTATAGTACGCGGGCTAATCACGAGGGTTACAGGCCGTATTGCGATTTGAGATCCATCAGAAGCGCCGTGAGCATGATGTGGAAATCTGCGTTGCGCTTTTTCCCGACGTTGGGATCGGCGTCGAGCTGATGCATTATCGCAACGTGGATCTTGCGCGATAGTAGGTGCTCCAGCATGTACCCGACGTCGAAACGGCTATTGCCCATCGTTCCGGCGGCGATCAACGCTGCCGACAAATGCCCGCCGTCCGCGAGGTAGATCGGCGGTTTCGGCAACGAGACGCCGGCCTTCGTAGCGACCGCCAGCGCGTCGTCGACCGCGCGATCGAACGTTATCGCGAATGCCGCAACCCGCGTCTTGCCAAACCGCTGCGTCAGACGAGCGATTTCGGCTGCGTCCTGCGGACCGGTCAACACCGGCAGCAGCGCGAGCGCGTTGAAGTGTCTCGCGCCGCCTCCGGCGGTGACGGCCGCCGCCGTCAGCCGGAGGTTGGGCTGGCCGAGGTATCGCGTCGTTTGCTCGGGATGCGGCGCGGGACTCGCGAGCGCCGTTCCGGTCACGTTTGCCGAAAGGACGCCGGCGAAGAGGATCCCCGCAAAGTGAGCGATCCAAGCGCAGCCGTGACGTCGCGCTGAGTTCCGCTCGGCGTGGGCTATCGGCGTCAGGCCGGAAGGCTCGACAGAGCGTAGGCCATCATGCTGCTCAAAGTGTCGGATTTCACGATACGGCTCCCCTGCAGGATCTGCTTGTCGCGTGTTCCGCCGCTTAAGATTGCGACACGACCGCAGTCCGGGTAACGTGGGGAAGTGGCATTTGGATGTAGCGGGAAAGACCCATTTACGAATCTTTTGCTAGAGATGCTCTACGAGCGCGTCGCTGCTGCAGATACTTTACAAAGCGTTAATCCATAGCCGGCGCTATGGGTTAGCGGGGCGCTTACCGCAGCAGAAATTTGGGCGGGATCAGCCACACTAACTGGCCGTGCGGTGGTGACGCTCCGCCAGTGAGCGTCACGCTGGCCAAAGCACCCTTCTTGAATGCGATTCTGGCGTCGCCTATCAGGGCGCCGACTGTCGAGCTCATGCTCGGCTCGTGCCCGACCAGCAAGATCGTATTCGCGCCCGAGCGTTCGGCGAGCACGGTTTCTAAGGCATCCAGATCGAAGCCGAACCCGAGGCGCTTATCCTCAACGAGCCGCTCGGATATCTTGAGGACGTCGGCGATGATCGCGGCCGTCTGCACCGCTCGCACCAGCGGGCTCGTCACGATCGCGTCGAATTCCAACCCGAGGGAGGCAAGCGTCTCGGCTTCGCGTTCGATCCGTTTGCGTCCGTCGCGGGTTAGCGGACGGTCGTAATCGTCCCCGGGCCACTGCGCCGGATCGGCCGCGGGACCGTGTCGCAGAAAGTAACATTCCATCGCGACGCGCGCCCGCTATTCCCGATCGACCGGTTTGTACGAGGGCCGTTCGTTCATGAAATGCCGGATTGGGAGTTTGGAGGGAATCGCCACGTAGCGACGCGGCTTTTGCTTGAAGTCGAACATTCCGCCGATGGCCGTCGCGCGCACGTCGGTCGTCCCCATAGATCCGAGCGCGAAGGTCTGCTCCACGAACTTCATGATGCTTCCGAACTCGTATTGCGCGTGCACGATCCGGCCCTTGGGCGTGTACGGCGAAACGACGACGAGCGGAACCCGGAATCCTAGACCGCCCGCGTCGTCAAAGAATGCCGGCGGTACGTGATCGTAATAGCCGCCCCAGTCGTCCCAAAGAATTACGATCGCCGTCGACTTCCAATAATCGCTCTTCCCGATGGCGTTGACGACCGAAGCGACCCACTCGGGCCCGTTATCGGGTGATTGCGGGCCGCCCGGATGGTCCGAGTTGTCTTGCGAAGGGATCACCCACGAAAGCGCGGGCAGCCCGCCGTTTTGCAGATCGGTGAAGATGGTCGTTTCCGGAATGATGACGTTCGTATTCCACTCCGGCCCGTCGTAAACGGCTTTGATCGCCGCAAAAGCGTTCCAGAGCGCGCCTTGCGTGCTGCTCTTGTACGGCGGCGTGTAGTATTTCCAGCTTACGCCCTTGGCATCGAGTAGGTCGCGCAGCGTCGACGTCGGATACGTCAGGCATGGGAACGGCCCCTTATCCGGACGGTACTGGCCGGCGGTCGTGAGCAGCGTCGTCTTCGTTCCTTTGGCGGCATTGCAGCCCCAGTTCGTGAAGTTCGATGGGTAGTCGATCAGGCTGTCCGTTGGATCGAGCGCGGTGCCGCCCGCGACGAGATCTTGATGGGCGGTGAAACTGCCGCTGCCCTGCGTCTGAAACAGGTCGTCGGCGATCGCGTACTGCTTGGCGAGGTCCCAGTAGGGCTTGATGTCGGCGGGATCGATGTACTGATACGGATACGTGCCGGCCGGGTTCTGCCCGTTAATCCCCTCCAGGTTGAAGCCGTCCATGTCGCAGGCCGTCTTCGGATACGTATTCTGGCCGTCGCATGCGTAGTTGTAGGCAACCGAGTTGTGGTTGATGTCCAGGCCGCCCGCGAGCGCCACTTTCTTTAAGGTAACGGCGGTTCTTACGTACTTGCCGCCGACCTTTTTCAGAAAATAGCCCGACGTCGCGCCGTGTACTCCGGGAAACGTGCCGAAGAGATTATCGAAGCTGCGATTCTCTTGAACGATGAGCACGATGTGCTTGATGTACTTCGAACTCGCTGCGTCGGAAGGAAAAGTTGACGTAGGTCGATTTGGCGAAAACGAACCCAGGTTAGCAGCCGAGCATGCGGTTAGCAATGCGCCGACAGAGCAGCGCAGAACGATATCACGGAACCTCACGCGAAACTCTTCGGCCGACGGCGCGCGGTGCCTTCAGCCGGCTTTGACTCGTTGCTTCACCCGCGCATGATGGTCGTGCGACGAGCCTTCTTCGGGCAGCATCGGTTTCGCCACCGGATGGGATTTGAAATATTCCAACGAGCGCTCGATGTCGTCGACCATCGCGTCGGCGAGATCCAGGCTGGAACCGTGTCGCACGAGCGCGCGCATGACGGCCATATCGGTGATATTGGGGACCATCGTATACGCGGCGATCTGCCAGCCGCGGCTTCGCAGGCGATCCGATAGATCGAAGAGCGAGAACTGGGCACGGGTATGGTCGTGCATTTTCCACGAAACGGCCGGAATTCCGTGGCGGCTGTTTCCGTCAAACAGCAGTTCGAACGGACCGAGACCGGTGATCCGCCGGCCGATGTACTCGGCAACGTCGTAGCACCCCTGATGAATCCGCCGATATCCCTCCATGCCCAAGCGCAGCAGCAAGTAGTACTGGCAGATGACCTGCCCGCCCGGGCGCGAGAAATTCAGCGCAAACGTCGGCATGTCGCCGCCAAGGTAGTTGACGTGAAAGATCAATCCTTCGGGCAAATCCGCCGCTTCGCGCCAAATCACCCATCCTACGCCCAGCGGCGCGAGTCCGAACTTGTGCCCCGACGTATTGATCGAACGTACCCGCTCCAGCCGAAAATCCCAAACGATTCCGGGCTGGACGAACGGGGCGATGAATCCGCCCGACGCGGCGTCGACGTGAATCGGAACGTCGAGGCCGGTCGTTCGCTGAAGCTCGTCGAGGGCGGCCGCAATCTCCGCGATCGGCTCGTACTGGCAGGTGAAGGTGACGCCGAACGTCGGGATCACGCCGATCGTGTTTTCGTCCACGCGCGCGAGCACTTCTTGCGCGGTCAGACCCAAGCGATCGCGTTCGAGGGGAACTTCGCGCAGTTCGACGTCGAAGTACCGCGCAAACTTGTGCCAGCAGACTTGCACCGGACCGGTAATCATGTTCGGCCGGTCGGTCGGCTGACCCAGGCGCGCTTGGCGTTCTCGCCACTTCCACTTCAACGCTAGGCCGCCGAGCATCGCCGCTTCGCTCGAGCCGGTGGTCGAACATCCGATGGTGGTGGCCGACGCCGGTGAATTCCAGAGCTCCGCCAGCAGGTGGACGACGCGGCTCTCGATCTCGGCGGTCGCGGGATACTCGTCCTTGTCGATCATGTTCTTGTCGAGGCTGAGATCCATGAGTTTGTGAATCCCGTCGTCGAACCACGTCTGGCAGAACGTGGCGAGGTTCTGGCGCGCGTTGCCGTCGAGCATGAGTTCGTCGGTGATCAATTGCAGTGCGACGTCGGGGCGCAATCCTTCCGCGGGAATGCGGCGCTTGGGGATGGTTTCGTCCATGGCCCGGGTCGCGTACGTATCGGCGATCGCCGAATCGCGCCGGTGTTTGCGCTGGTGTAGCACGTTATACTCCTAACGGGTAAGCTTCTTCGCCGTGCAGTTCGACGTCGAGCCCGCGCTCTTCGGCCACTTCGTCGACTTTGACTCGAGTCATTAGGTTGATCAGCGCGAGCATTGCGTACGTAAACCCGAAAGCCCACGCACTGCAGAGCACCGCCGCGACCAACTGCTTGCCCAGGAATGCGGGGTTCCCGCGGATGAGACCGTCGGCCCCGTTTGGATTCCAGAGCGTCGATGCGAAAACGCCGAGCAGAACGATTCCCAGGAATCCGCCCACCCCGTGCACGCCCCAGACGTCCAGCGCGTCGTCCCAACCCATGTTGTTCTTGAGTGCGACCGCGGCATAGCACACGAGCCCTGCGGCGACTCCGATGACCACCGCGGTCGTCGGCGAAACGTACCCGGCGGCGGGCGTAATCGTTGCCAGCCCCGCGACCGCGCCGGTAAGGAGCCCGACGAATTTCGGTTGCCTGCCGCGAATCCACTCGGCCAACAGCCAGGCGATTGCGGCAAACGACGCCGCCACGTCGGTATTGAGAAACGCCGAAGCGGTGACGGAATCGACGCGCAGTTCGGATCCGGCGTTGAAGCCGTACCAGCCGAACCAGAGCAGCCCGGTGCCGAGCGCGATGAGCGGGACGTTGTGCGGCTTGTTGTCGATGACGTGACGCCGGCCGACGTAAAGGACCGACGCCAGTGCGGCAAATCCAGCGGACGCGTGAACCACGATGCCGCCGGCGAAGTCGAGCACGCCCCACTTCGCGAGAGCGCCGTCCGGGCTCCATAAAAGATGGACGAACGGAAAGTAGACGAACACGAGCCAACCCGTCAGGAACCAGAAATACGCCTTGAAGGTGACCCGGTTGGCGAACGCGCCGGTAATTAGAGCCGGCGTGATGATTGCGAACATCATCTGATAGGCGATGTGCACGACGAGCGGAATTCCGGCGTCGTTTCCGGTGAACATGGTGTGCAGCGTTACGCCCCGCAGGAATGCGTAGGTCGTGGGATTGCCGATGATTCCGTGCCAGTCGGGACCGAAGCTCTCGGAGTAGCCGAAGGCAAACCACAAGACCGTGGTCCAGCCCAGCGACATGAAGCTTTGCATCATGATCGTCAGGACGTTCTTACGCTGGACCAAGCCTCCGTAGAAAAACGCGAGCCCTGGGGTCATCAGCATCACCAGGCTCGCGCACAACAGCATGAATGCGGTATTTCCAATATTGATCGGGGCCGGAGCGACAGGCATATGGCGTTCCTCCGTCACGCAATGTAAGGACGAAGCGAGCTTAGGCGCAAGGCGCTCGCTTCCCCGCCGCAAACCCCGGGTTAGGGCACCGGCATCGAAGCGTGGATCGAGCGGCCGTCGATCCTTCCGGCGATCGTCGCACGCGCGGCGTTCGCATACGCGGGCCAAGTCGCATGCAGGTTGCCGCCGTTCCAGTGCAGCTCGGCGTCGGCGTGCCCGGTGCGAGCGTCGAACGTTGCAGTGCCCGAGACGGCAAAGTCCTCGGTCCACTTCACGTCGCGCAGCCCGATGCGGGTCCTCTCGCCGTCGGTGCTCGAGACGAACGCCCCGCCGCGCAGCCCGGAGCCCTCGGTCATTCCCAACGCGCCGGCGCGCGCGAGGGCGTCGCTCGCAGCGTCGACGGCGCCGGCCACGAGTCGCAGGTCGCGGTCGCGTTGTCCGGCTGCGAGCGCACGCGCCGGCGGAACGCCCGAGATAAACCGCGCGAACTTCGGGACCAAGCGCAGCGGCGGGATGGTCCGCGCGCATTGCGCGTGCAACGATCGGCGAGCGATGAAATTCCGTACGATCCCAGAGGCGCAGCCGTACGGGTCGCCGACGGCCGTGACGTGCGTCGTGTTGGCGACGATCACCCGCCGGACGTCGTGAAACAGAGCGGCCGCCGCATCGCCTTCGGCCGGCGTCGTGATCGTGTCCAGATCGCCCGTAAGGACGAGCGCGGGAACGTTGGGCATGCTCGCACCCGCCGGTATCGGCTGGCCCGCGGGATGCGAAGGCGATGCGACCGGCCAGTTCTGGCAGAGCGGCACGTACGCGTAGTCGAGCGGAATAGCTAAGAATTCGTCGATCGAAAACGGCGCGTAGAGATCCGCGTTTGTGCGCCGCTTTTCGGCGAGCGCGCGTTCCCAAGCCGCCGTGCGCGCCGCCGGTGCAAGCCCCATGTCGTACGCTTGCGGATTATCGCTGCAGCTCGAAGCGACGAACAGCCCGTTGCTCCCCTCGCGCGGGTCGCGCGGCGGAGGCTCCTCGTACTGGGCGGCTTCGCGGGCGAGCCGGCGCAGCGGCTCGGCATCGCGCGCGTCGAGATACGCGCGCGCCGCCGCGTCGAGGTCGCGAAAGACCAATGGGTCGAGGCCTGCGGAATCCATGACGAACGCCAGTTCTGCCGGAGCGATCGGAGATGGCGGCGTTCTCAGCCGGATCAAAAGACGCCCGATCCGTTCGAGGCTCGAGCCGCCCAGGGCCGCGCATACCGGCGCGCGGCGGCAGGCGCGGTCGAAAGCCGAGCGCAGCATCGGCGCCGTGCTCGGATACCAAGGATCGCCGCCGACCGCGGGATAGGCTCCGTCGAGCGTTACCGAACGTACGCGGGCCGGATGGCGCGCGGCAAAGACTTGGACGAAAAACGTTCCGTACGAATCTCCGTAGAAGTCGGCTGCGCCGATGCGGAGCGCGCTCAGTAGGGCGTCGAGGTCGTCGGCGGCGGCATCGGTACCGAATAAGTCCGAGCGCGCTCCCAGCTGCGCCCCGCAACGCGCGATCGCGGGCAGCGTCATCGGTCCGGTTTGCAGATCGGGGCAATCGATTGCCTCGGAGCGCCCAGTGCCGCGGTCGTCCATGAGCAACAGATCGCGAGTTTGCAGCAGCGGACCGAAGAGCGCGCGATAGCCGGCGCGCGAAGCGCCCGACGGATAGCCCGGTCCGCCCTCGGCGGCGACGATGGTTCCTTGCGATGCGCTGCCCGAACGCGCGTGCGGAAGCCACGTAAAGCCGATCGCGATCGTTCCGGGGATTCGATGGGCGGAGTCGAGCGGCCGCGTCAACGTGCCGCACCAGTATCCGGAGGCCCCCGAACATGGGTGCAGCGACAAATTGCCGACCAGCAACAGCGTCGCGAGCATGGTTAGAGCGGCACCTCGAGGCCGAGCTTCGCCAGCGCGTCGGCGGGAATGCCGAGCGTGGACGTTATCGGCCGCGCATTGCGCTTGAGGAACACGTACAGGTTGCGTCGCCACGCCAATACGAGTCCCGGTCCCTTCGGGACGATCTGCGGGTCGGCGGCGTAGTACGTCGTGTCGTCGCTGCCGATGAACAGTCCGGATTTGGCGCAGCCTTTGACGATCGGGTCGATCCCGAGTTTCTCCATAAAGCCGAACCGGGCCGTAATTCGAATGAGATTGATGGACAAGCGATCGACCGTCACGCGCTCCGCATCGCGGACGTACGGATCGTTCGACGGCAAGATCGTGAGTAAGACGATCCGTTCGTCGATGCTGTGCGTGCGCGCCCAATGATGACGCAAAACGAACGGAACGCCTTCGGGATCGGCCGTTAAGAACACGGCGGTGCCCTGCAGCGGCGTACCGAGACGTTCCTTGACTTCGTCGAGGAACTGCGCGACGGGTTCGGACTGCTCCACGTAGCTGAGCGCGACGCGCCGGCGGCCGTAGCGCCACGTGCTGGCCGCGATGAAGACGATTAGACTGATGATCACCGGGATCCACGCTCCCTCGAAAAGTTTGCGCGTGCTTCCGGCGACGAAGAACAGCTCGAGGGTCAGAAATGGGGCGGTGGCGAGAAATGCCTTAAGAGGCGCCCAACCAAATTTCTCGCGCACCACGACGTAATACGCGACCGACGTAACGACCATCGTCACGGCGACGGCCAGACCGTAGGCGTCGGCCAGTCGGATCGAACTGCGGAATCCGACGACGAGTGCGATGCAGGCGACGGCCAGCAGCCAGTTGAGCGCCGGTACGTACACTTGCCCGTGATGCAGCGCCGAGGTGTAGATCACGCGCGTACGCGGAATGAATCCCAGCGCGATCGCCTGTTTGGCCAGCGTGAAGACCCCGGAAATGAGCGCCTGCGAAGCGATGATCGTTGCCACGGTGGCGATCGCCACCACCGGGTAGAGCGCGACCGTAGGAACGAGCTTGTAGAACGGATTGTCGAGGCCGTGCGGGTCGGCCAGCACGAGCGCCCCTTGGCCCATGTAGTTGAGGGCAAGCGCCGGAAATACGACGATCGTCCATGCCAGCGCGATGGGGCCGCGTCCGAAGTGCGACATATCCGCGTAAAGCGCTTCGACGCCGGAGACGCACAGCACGATCGCGCCGAAGATGGAAATGCCGGCAAATCCGTGATGGATAAAAAACTCCACGACGTACAGAGGGTCGATCGCGAACAAGACCGCCGGATACTTCACGATGGCCCCGATCCCAAGGGCCGCGATCGTCGCAAACCAGAGCAGCATCACCGGGCCGAAGATCGCGCCAATCCGTGCGGTACCGCGGGACTGAAACAAAAACAGCGCGGCCAGCACGCCGACCGCGATCGGGACGATGAACGGGTGCGCCGCCGAGGTCGCGACGCTCAGACCCTCGACCGACGATAATACCGACACGGCCGGCGTAATGACGCCGTCGCCGAAAAGCATTCCGGCTCCGAGCAAGATCAGGAACGTCAGCCACGTCGCCTTCGGCGGTACGCCGCGTACCACGGGCGGTAGTACGAACGCGAGCAGCGCGAGGATCCCGCCTTCGCCGTCGTGCGCCACTCGCATCACCATTCCGATGTACCGGACGAACACGATGAGAATCAGCGACCAGAGGATCAACCCGAGCACGCCCAGGACGTTCTCGTGGGTGGGCGCCAGGCGCAGCAGGTTCGTAAAGCACTGCCGAAACGCGTACAGTGGGCTCGTACCGATGTCGCCGAACACGACGCCGAGCGCCGCGACGACCACCATCGAGGGGCGAACGCCCGGGACCGTTTTCAAAAGTAGACTTTCGTTTCCCACAAGTGCAGGCACAGGAGCGTGTCGACTGGTTGCGAGGCCAAGCCGTCGATTTCGTCTTGGGTTACGTCGAATCGAACTTCGCTCGGCCAGCCGCTCCACGGCATCGGGAACGGAATCGGTACCCGGACGTAGTGATACTGATGCGTCGCCGTTTTTAACCGGAGTGCGAGCTGCACGGAGCGACCGGCGGCCGCGGGGTCGGGGTAGAGCCAGGCGTAATAGGCGTCTTGATCGTTTTCGACCACCGTCCTCATCGCGACCAGATCGCCGACCGGCTTGTTGCAGGCCGCGACGTTTTTGTCCAAGAGCACGAACGTCGGCTGCACGTAAAGAAACGACTGCGGCGAGCTTCCGTTCATTAGCAACGGCTGGAGCGGCGGGAGCGCGCCGGTCGCGAGCGTTTCGGCGATGCTGCGGTCGTGGTCGGGCATGAACGTGACGTAGTCGGTCGCCCGGCAGCCGTATTTCGGCGCGTCCAGCGCGAGCAGATACGTGCCTTGGGCGGCATCGAATTCGACGATCTTCGGTTTATCGTCATCGCCGCGCTCCACCCGAAACGTGCGATCGAACTTCACGCCCTTGCGGTGATCGAGCAGCCGGACGCGAATCGCTACGTTCGTCTCCGGTTTGGCCGCGAGTGCGGGCGCGCACAGGCTTACGTGTAGGATTGCGTGCGACAGACCGATCACCGTGAGACCTCCATGCCGCGTCCCTTCGACGAGCGCTGCCCCAAGCCCGGGGCGAGCAAGGGCCGCGGACCGGGGGCCTGGAATCGCCTCGTTCCCCTGCGACCGCGGATCCGATCGAATCCGCATTGAGAGGAAGAGAAGGACGATGAGTACCGCGACGATAGGCGTGACCGACATCGACGCCACCTATTACTTGGTCAAGGATCTCGATCGCGCGACGGAATTCTATACCAAACTGCTTGGCGGCGCGCCGGCGATGACGTTCCCCGACATGGTCGCGGAGTGGACTTTCCCCAGCGGCGCCTCGTTTGGAGTTTACAAGCCGCACGAAGAGGAGTGGCGCAAGAGCGGCGGTGTGCTCTTTAGCGTTCGCGACCTCGCGGGAGCCGTCGAAGCCGCCAAAGCGGCCGGCGTGAAGTTCGACGACGACGGCAAAATCGAAGAAACGCCGGTCTGCCTGATGGCCTTCGGCGAGGACAGCGAAGGCAACACGTTCGTCTTACACCAGCCCAAGGGTTGATGATCGCACCTCGGATTGGCGTCCTGTGGCTCGTCGCTCTCGTGGTGTCGGCCGTTCCGGTGTCGGCCGCCGCTAAGGGATTGGAGCTGGAGGATTTACGGCAGATCGTCGGCGTTTCGGCGCCGGCGATCTCGCCCGACGGGCAGGCGGCGGCCTACGTGCGCTCGCGGATCGACTGGAAAGAAGATCGCCGTAACGCCGAGATCGTCTTGGTCGACGTCAAATCGGGGACGTCGCGGGTATTGACGCGCGATCGCATCGGCCCGCACGCGCCGCAGTGGTCCCCCGACGGGACTGCCCTCGCTTACCTCGCTTCGCCCGAGCGCGGCAAGCCCACGCAGCTGTACGTTCTGCCGATGAACGGCGGCGACTCGCTGCAAGTCACCAAAGCGCCCGAGGGAGTCTCGAGCTACGCTTGGCGCCCGGACGGCCGCTCGTTCGCCTACGTCGCACAAGACGAAGCGCCGAAGAAGAAGGATGCCGACAAGCCGCTCGATGCGGTCGAGATCACGGATAACGACTACTTGACGCGCGAAGCGCCGCTTCCCAAGCATTTGTGGAGCGTCGACGCCGATGGATCGCATCCCACGCGCCTCACGTCGGGAACCTGGAGCATCGTCGAGGGCAGCAGCCCGGTGTGGGCGCCCGACGGCACCAAAGTTTACTACCAGCGCCAGCCCGATCCGATTTTCGCACACTTCGTGCAGCAGACGACGTGGGTGCACGATCTCGCGGCTAAGACCGATGCCGCATTGCCTTTTGCCGGGATCGACGGCGACGCGCAAGTTTCGCCCGACGGGCGGGCGATCGCGCTTGCGCTCCCACGCCACGGATCGCTGTACCTCCAAGTCGACGAGTCGGTCCGAGCGCTTTCGGACGGCCGCGAGCTTTACAACTCGAAAGGGATCGATCGTAACGTCCGGTCGGTCACCTGGCTTCCGCACGACGGCAGTTTGTTGATCGAGACGGCCGACGGCGTCCGCGACGTCGCTTGGATTCTCGACAAGAGCGGAGCGCGGAAACTAAATCTCGGAAGCGTCGACATCGTCCAATCGTCCGCGGCCAAGAACGGAGCGATCGCGTTCGTGGGCGAGCGCAGCGATCACTTTCCCGAGATCTACTATCTCGCACCCGGTGCCGCGGCTCCCAAAGCCTTGACGGCCGACAACGCTTGGGCCGCGAGCTTCGCGCTGGGTAAAATAGAAGCGTTTCGGTGGAACACCGACTTGGGAGTGCAGGCCGTCGGCGTGCTGACCTATCCCGTCGGCTACGTTGCCGGTAAAAAATACCCGCTCGTGCTCGACATTCACGGCGGACCGGTCTCCACCTCGCTTCAAGATCTCGCCGGCGTCGAGGCGCCCTTGCGGCAGGTGCTCGCCAAGCGCGGCTACTTCGTCTTTTCTCCCAACTATCGCGGGAGCGACGATCAGGGCGACGCGTTTCTGCAGGCGATCGTGGGCGACGTGAGCAGCGGTCCGGGACGGGACAATCTGGCCGCCGTCGACGCCCTGCGAGAAACCGGGATGATCGACGAGTCGCGCATCTTCGTTTCGGGATGGTCGGGCGGAGGCTTGCAGACGTCGTGGCTGATCGGCCACGCCAGTTTTTGGCGCGCCGCCGTTACGGGCGCCGGGGTCGACGATTGGTACCAGCAGGCCGTGCTTGCCGACATCAACGAGAATTTCGCGATAACCTTCTTCGGCGGGGTGACGCCTTTTTCGGCCGCCGGCCGGGCCGCCTATGCCGCCGAGTCGCCGATTACGTACGTCGACAAAATGCGCACTCCGACCCTCATCCTTAGCGACACGCGCGATCAGCGCGTCCCGGTGTCGCAGTCGTACGTGCTTTACCACGCGCTCAAAGAACGCCGCGTTCCCGTGAAGTTCGTCGCCTTTCCGCGGTCCGGACACTTTCCCAGCGATCCGGTCGGGCAGGAGATCGTCTTGCGGGCGTGGTCCGGCTGGATCGACCGGTGGAACAAATGAAGGTCGCGGCACTGTTGGGCGTGCTCGCCGTGGCGACCGTCGCTTCGGCGGCGGCGGCGCCGCGGTCCACCCTGACGCTGACCGACTTGCGGAAGACGGTCTCGCTTCGGCAGCCCGAGATTTCGGCCGACGGCAAACGGATCGTCGTGTTGGTGGCGCGCCGAAACTACGCAAAAAACCTCACCGCAACCGACTTGGTACTGGTCGACGTTGCCTCGCGCGCCGCCCGCGCGCTGGTTCGTGACGCGCGCGTGCAGGCTGCCCACTGGTCTCCCGACAGCCGAACGATCGCCTACGTCGCCGAACCGAAGTCGGGCGACGATAAGAGCCCGCAACTGTTCGTTCTGCCGCTCGACGGCGGCGAACCGTTGCAGCTCACCCATGAAAAAAAGGGGGTGAGCGACTTCATCTGGCGGCCCGACTCCCGAGCCTTGACCTACGTCGCGACCCCCGAAGCGCCCAACGCCAAAGCGATCGAGAACCACGACGACGCCTTCGAAGTCACCGATGACGCATGGACCGCGCAGGAGGCGCCGGTTCCGGATCGTTTGTACGAAATTTCGCCGGCTGGCGGCAGCCCGCGGAGAATCGGCGATTGGAACTGGAGCGTCGCCGGTGGCCTGACGTATTCCGCCGACGGGCGGGGTCTATTCGTGACGCGCGTGAAGCCGAACGCGCACCCCAATCGCTATCTCGCCAGCGAGATCGTGCGCGTCGACGTTCGAACCGGTGCCGTAACGCCGATTCCGCGCCTGTCCGCCACGCAGGGCGATCCCATCCGATCCCCGGACGGGCGGTACATCGCCTACGATTTCGCCAACCCGCGCGGGTCGATGCAGATCGAGGCGGCCCTCGCGCGATCCGACGGAACGGATCCTCGATTTCTCACCCGCCGGCTCGATCGCAACGTGTCGATCCAAGGATTTACATCCGGCGATGCGCTGGCGATCGTGGCAAACGACGGCACGCAGCGCCGGCTCTATCGGGTCGCTTCCGACGGTGCCGTTACGACGTATCCGGTGGGGACGATGGACGTCGCGTCGGCGAGCTTCGCACGCGACGGTACCGCGGCGCTGGTGGGATCCCCGCCCCTTCGGGCCGCGGAACTCTACGTGTTTCACCCGCACGCCGCCGCGCCGGCGAGGCTGACGCATTACAACGATTGGTTGGGGGCTTTTGCGCTGGGCAAGGAGCGCACGATCGTCTGGCGCAGCGGTGACGGCTTCCATCCCGACGGCGTGTTGATCGCTCCGCCGCACCCCCGGGCCGGCGTGCGCGTGCCGCTGTTGTTGCTCATCCACGGCGGCCCGACGAGCGCGTCGACCCTCGGGTTTTCCGGGTTCGCTCAAGTTCTCGCGGCGCGCGGCTGGTTCGTCTTCGAACCAAACTACCGCGGAAGCGATAACTTGGGGCTTGCCTTCGCGCGCACGACCGTGCCGTATATTGCGAGCGTACCCGGACGCGACATCGAAGACGGCCTCGCCGCCGTGCTAAAGCTCGGCGTCGTCGACGCCTCGCGAATCGGCGTTTCCGGCTGGTCGGAAGGCGGCTTGATGACGTCGTGGCTGATCGGCCACGATACGCGCTGGAAAGCGGCCGTTTCGGGCGCCGCGGTCAACGATTGGATTCAGTATTCCGCGATGACCGATGCGAAAGATTTTACGCCCGAGTTCATCGGGCGTTCTCCGTGGACGAACCCGGCCTTGATGGCGATTTTTCAAAGCGAGTCGCCGCTAACGTACGCGGCCCGCGTGAAAACGCCGACGTTGATCCTCAGCGATGCCGGCGATTTCCGCGTGCCGACGCCGCTCGCGTACGAGTTCTACCACGACGTTCGGGCAGCCGGTACGCCGGTGCAGTTCGTCATCTATCCCGTCATTGGTCATTTCCCGTCGGATCCGGTGCGCTCCGAGGACGTGATGCGGCGCTGGGAAGCGTGGATTGGAAAATATCTCTGATGAGCGACGTTCGGCAACAGCGAAACTTGAAGATTCCGGCGATCCCGGCCTACGAAGCGCTGCGGGAGATCCTGCGCGCGATCGAAGTCCAGGAAGGGAGCTGGCGCGGCTTCGCGCTGCACGTGTCGCTGGGCGATCTGCATCTGGCCGATTTTGGTTACGTCGCAGTACCCGTCTGCGTCGTCGTGGGGCGAGAGCACGAGGCGGCCCGGGCCGTCGACTTAACGTTCAACGCGGCCAATCAGGCGTCGTCGTTCCCGACGTTCAAGGGTTCGATCGGCGTCGACGCGATGGGAACGAGCGGATCGATTTTGTGGCTGGGCGGAGGGTACGACGTGCCGCTGCAGATTTTTGGTAAGATCATCGACAACACTCTGGCGGGCGGCATCGCAAAACGAACCCTGGAAAACTTCATCGACGATATCGCGGCCGCATGCACGGCGTTCGTCGAGCGGCGCGAAGCGGAGTACGTACGTTATCGAATGTTCGAGCGCTAGCAAGAGTTCTGTAGGGGTGAGAGTGCTGAAAGTGCAGGCCTGCGTCGTGGGCGGAGGACCTGCCGGGATGATGCTGGGCCTGCTGCTCGCGCGGGCCGGAGTCGACGTCGTCGTGCTCGAGAAACACGCGGATTTTCTGCGCGACTTTCGAGGCGACACGATTCACCCATCCACCCTCGACATTATGGACGAACTCGGCATGCTCGAGGAGTTCTTGAGGCAGCCGCACCAGCGGGTGACGCGGCTTTCGGGTCGAGTCGGCGAGAAGCTGGTAACCGTTGCGGACTTTTCCCGACTGCCGACGCGCTGCAAGTTTCTGGCCTTCATGCCGCAGTGGGAGTTTCTCAATTTTTTAGCGGAGCGAGCCAAGAAATTCCCAGCCTTTGGTCTGCGCATGCGGACGCGCGCCGTCGACCTGCTCCTCGACGGCGGCCGCATCGCCGGCGTGCGGGCCGAAACGCCGGACGGTGACTTGGAGATACGGGCGGATCTGACGATTGCGGCCGACGGGCGCGACTCGCTGGTCCGCGAGCGCGCGAATCTCGACGTCGTCGAAATGGGCGCGCCGATGGACGTCCTCTGGATGCGGGTGTCGAAGCGGTCCGACGATCCGCACGAAACCTTTGGCTACGTTCGCGACGGCCGCATTCTCGCACTGATCGAACGCGGCGATTACTGGCAATGCGCTTACGTCATTCCCAAAGGAACGTTTGCCGGAGTGCAGGCGCGCGGGCTTGAATCGTTCCGCGAAGAGATCCGGCGAGCGGTCCCGTTTTTTTCCGATCGGGTCGGGGAATTGGCGACCTGGGAGAACGTTCGCCTGCTCACGGTGCGCGTCAACCGGCTGCGGCGCTGGTATCGGACCGGTCTGCTTTGCATCGGCGACGCCGCTCATGCGATGTCGCCGATCGGCGGAGTGGGCATCAATCTGGCGATCCAAGACGCGGTCGCTGCCGCCAACATCCTGGCTCCCAAGCTGCTGCGTTCGAACGCGGACGCAACCGATCTTCGGCGCGTTCAGCGGCGTCGCGAGTTCGCGGCCCGGACGATCCAAATGCTGCAGTTGCTCGTGCAGCAGTACGTGGTTGGGCGGGTGCTAACCAACGAACGTTCGCCGCTGCTGCAGTGCCTTCCGGAGGTGTCGCGGCGGTTGCCCTTTTTGGCGCGTATTCCGGCACGTCTGGTCGGTCTAGGGTTGCGCCGAGAGCACGTTCGAAGCGTTAGGATAAGCGCTTCATAAAGGAGGTCGCAAACGATGCGGACCGTTTTGGGGTTGGCGCTATGGTGTCTCGCGCTGCTGATGCCGGCGGCCGCGGCGGATGCGCCCGCGCAATCCGTCACCGGGATCCCGTTGGATGCGCCGTGGAAGGTGACGATTTACGAGTTCGCTCGAACGAAGTTCGTGCATCCCGCTTGGGGCTGGCAGCACAGCGAACGTAACTACGACATCGCGCTCGAACTCGCGCGCGGCGATGGCCTGGAGGTCGATCGCGACGTCCTCTTTGCGGCGGCTTTCCTGCACGACATGGCGGCGTTCGTGCCCTGCGCCGACGCCCACATGGAACACGGCGACTGCGCCGCCCAGGAGAGCGGGGCGGTTTTGCGCGGTGCCGGCTTTCCGATGGCGAAGTTCCCCGACGTTGCCGCGGCCGAGCGCGGGCATATGTACTACCGCGATCCCGGAGCGGTTCCGGCGGCGATCGTGCTCCACGATGCCGACTCGCTCGACTTTCTCGGAGCGGTCGGCGCGGCGCGCATGATCGCGCTCACCGGCGAGAAGGCGCCCAGCTTCGCACCGGCGGTGAAGACGCTGCGCTCGTTCGTTCGCGATATTCCTGGGCGCCTGATCACGCGGACGGCAAAGCGGATGGGTCGCGAGCGTGCCGCGCAGTTGCAATCCTTTCTCGACCTACTTCAAGCGCAGACGTTTGACGGAAAGGCGATGTAGGGTTACTCGAAACGCAACGCTTCGATCGGGCTCAGCCGAGCCGCTTTTTGCGCGGGGTAGTAGCCGAAGAAGATTCCGACCAACGCGGCGAACAGCACCGACGCGGCGATCCACTGCAGCGGAATGGCCGTCGGCCAATGCGCGAATTGCGCGACCAGAAGCGTGCCGGCGGTGCCGGCGACGACGCCGGCCATTCCGCCGATCGTCGATAGCACGATCGACTCGGCTAGAAACTGGCGCAAGATCGTTTTTGCGCGCGCCCCGACGGCCATCCGCAGCCCAATTTCGCGCGTCCGTTCGGTAACCGAAACCATCATGATGTTCATGATCCCGATGCCTCCGACGACGAGCGAGACGGCGGCGACGCCGGCCAGCAGGAACTCCATCACGGCGCCGGTTTGCGAAGCTGCCTGCGCGATCGATTGAAGGTTGCGGACTTGAAAGTCGTCCGGCTGCGGCGCGACGATCCGGTGGCGCTGCTCGAGCACCTGCGTGAGGCGCTGCTGCACGGGGGCGACGTCCTTGGCGTCGGCCGCGGAGATCATGAGCGAGTTGACCGTCGTAAGTCCGGTCAGCCGCTCCATCGCCGAGGTGTACGCAATGAGCACCGTGTCGTCTTGGTCCTGACCCATTCCGCTTTGGCCGAGCGGCGATAGGGTGCCGACGACCGTGAACGGCGCGCCTTTGACGATCACGGTCGCGCCGACCGGCGACTGGCCGTTGGGAAAGAGTTCCTGCACGACGGTCGCGCCGAGGACGGCGACCTTCGCCGTCGACGAAACGTCGCTCTGGTCGATGAAGCGCCCGCTTGCCACCGGCCACGAACGAATGAAGGTATAAGTCGGTGCGACGCCGCTGACCGTGGTCTGCCAGTTGTTCTCGCCGGCGACCACCTGCGTGCGCAGCGTCACCACCGGCGAAACGCTGGCCACGCCGGGCAGCGCCGCAATCGCCAATCCGTCGGCCGGGGTCAGCGTCGACGCGGTACCGAAGCCGCCGCGCGCCCCGCTTTGGGTGACGCTGCCCGGCTGTACGACGATCAAGTTCGAGCCGAGGCTGTCGATGCTGCTTTGAACCGAAACGCGCGCCCCAACCCCGATCGCGACCGTGACGATCACCGCCGCGACGCCGATCACGATCCCCAGCATGGTAAGCAGCGAACGCGCCTTGTTGCGGACCAGCGCCTGCAGCGCTAGGCGAAGCGTCGCTTGGATCGTCATGCCGCTCGCTCCGCGTTTCGTGCGTCGGAAACGATCCGCCCGTCGCGGAACGTCACGATCCGCCGCGCGTAAGCGGCAATCTCGGGCTCGTGAGTGACGAGCATGATGGTGATGCCTTGCTCCTGGTTGAGCCGGCTCAGCAGCTGCATGACGTCGGCCGAAGATTTCGTGTCGAGCGCGCCGGTCGGTTCGTCCGCCAACAGCAGGCCGGGTTCGTTCACGAGCGAGCGCGCGATCGCGACGCGCTGCTGTTGGCCGCCCGACATCTGATTGGGGTGATGATCGCGCAAGGGCGCGACCCCGACGAGTTCCATTTTCTCGATCGCGACGCTGCGCCGGCGCCGTTCCGGCACGCCGGCATAAACCATCGGGAGTTCCACGTTTTCAATGGCGCTGGTTCGCGGCAGCAGATTGTAGGCTTGAAAGACGAAGCCGAGGCGACGGCTGCGAACGTCTGCCCGCTCGTCGGCGCTAAGGTTCGACGCGTCTCGACCTTCGAACAAGTAGGTTCCGCCGCCCGGTTTGTCGAGCAATCCCACGATTTGCATGAACGTCGACTTTCCCGATCCGGAGGGCCCCATGATGGCTACGAAATCGCCCGCGTCGAGAGTGAGGTCGACGCCGGCGAGCGCCACCACTTCGGCCGCTCCCATCGCGTACACTTTGCGAAGTGCGTGGGCTTCCACGACCGGCGTCATCAGTGAATCCCTCGCATCGGGTTGGAGCGCATCGGACTGCCTCCGAGCCCGGGAGCGCTTGCGGCGGAACGAGTGCGCTGCGAGGATCCCGAGGCGCTCACGACGACCGGATCGCCGGCGGTCAGCTGGGCCGGTGCCGCCGGCGTGACTGCGGCTTGCGTCGCGGTCACCAGCGCCACCCGCACCGGCACTCGCGCGAGCTTGCCGTCGCGCTGGACGAACACGGAACCGTTCGACCCGATGGTCACGACGCCGGTCGTTTTGGCGCCGCCTTGCACGGCGCCCCACGGGGAAGCCCCGCCCGACGCCGGCGTACCGGACGGCGCTGCCGCCGCGTGCGGATTCCACTGCAGCGCCGCCAACGGCACGACCAGAGCGTTTTTCTGGGTGGCCACTTGGATCGAGGCGTGGGCGGTCATGCCCGGCAGAAGCGCGCCATCGCCGTTATCGACCCGCACGACCACGTCGTAGGTCACGACGTTGTTGAGCGTTTGCGGGTTGATGCGGACCTGTGCGACCGTGCCTTGGAAGGTCCGGTTCGGGTATGCAAGCACGGAGAATCCGACGGTCTCACCCGTCTTGACGTTACCGATATCCGGCTCCGCGACGTTAATGTCGACTTGCATTTTGCCGAGATCTTGGGCGATCGCAAACAGGGTCGGCGTTTGCAGCGAAGCCGCGACCGTTTGGCCCACCGAAACGTCGCGCGCCACGACCGTGCCGTCGACCGGCGACGTGATAACGCTGTGCTCGAGATTGAGCCGGTCTTGGGTGACCATCGCTTGGGCGGAGCCGATCGACGCCTCCGCCGCTTGGGCGGCGGCGCTCTGGGCCTGCGCGGTCGAGCCGCTTTGATCGGTCGTCGCGGCGGCCGCGGCGGTTTGCGCGTCGGCTTGCGCGACGGCGGCTTGAGCCGACGCCAAATCTGCGGTCGCACCAGCGACACTCGAGCGATCCGCGTCGACGGCGGCCTGCGCGACGTAGCCTTGGCCGAGCAACGCCGCATCGCGGGATTCGGTCTTCTGCGCCAGCGCTAGCGCGGCTTGGAGCTTGCCGACGTTCGCCCGGGCGGCCGTGGCGGCGGCCCGTTCGGCGGCGGCGTTGGCGCCCGCGACGCTGACGCCCGACGCCGCGCCGCCGGCGTTCGCCTGCGCCTGCGCGGCTTGCGCCTGGGTTTGCGCGAGCGATGCTTGGGCTTGGTCGAGCTGCGCTTGGAACGTGCTCGGGTCGAGACGGGCGAGAATTTGCCCCTTCTTGACCTTGCTGTTGTAGTCGACGTAGATGGCCGAGATCGTACCCGATACTTGCGTGCCCACCGAAATGTTATTCTGCGGGTTGACGGTTCCCGAGGCGGTCACGTTCTGCGCGAGCGTCTGCTGCGTTACCGGGGTGGTGACGTATTGCACGGCCGAATGCGCGCGCACCGCCCCCGCGACCGCTAACGCCGCTGCGAAGACGATGGCCGCGGCGACTGCGGCAAGGATCCAGCGCGGGTCGATCGCGCCGAGCGCGCGTGCCCGTCCGCCGAGTGCCGGAATCGTTCTGCTTGCCATAACGTTCACAGCGTAGGCGCGCCGGCTGACAAATCGCCGAGAATTCCGGCGCCGGCGTTAAGCGGCGATTAGACTCGCTCTCTCGCGTTTCTCATTGAAGCGGTTTTACGGGCCGCTCTTATGGAGGATGCGCCCGGTTTTCACGACTTCGAAAGCCGTTCCGGGAACGTTCTTGAGTGCGTCGAGTTCGTCGTCGTTCCAACACTTTGACGCATGCCCGCCCTCGCCTTGAAAGTACCAGTTCGACCCGTTATCGGCGACGAACATGCCGTACGTTTTCATCGCCGTCAGAATGATTTGGGCCGTGCGGTTGAACCCGGATATGTCGAACGACGCTTTCAGGCGCACGCGAAGACCCATTGGCGGAAGATCGCGATCGTGGCTGCTGCTGGCAAAGTGGGTTGCGGGATGGATGTATCCGGCCTGCGTTCGCTCCACGGTAAAGCGTAGAGCGTGATTTATGGCGCCGGCGGCGACTTCGTCGCATTTGATCAGCGCCGGCAAAATCGGCAGCCCCGCGGCATCCGCCGACGTCCAACCGTCGGGTCGCAGTTTGTCGGTGTCGAGCGGAAAGATCGCGCCCGAGCCCGCGTGCCAGCTCGTCCCGCCGCCTTTCGGGAACGCGCGCCACATCTCGAAGAGTTTGCAAACCCCCTTTTGCAGCACGAGTACGTGGCGATCGCCCGACGAGTGGCGTCCGCCTTCGATTTGAGCGTTGGGCGGAATCGGATACGGTCCGGGATCGCTCTGCGACTCGTAGTCGAAGCTGATCGGTACCTCTGCTTGCGCGCTCGGTACGATGTCGAAGGGGATGCCGTAATGGGGATTGCGGCCGAAGTCCGGGTGTAAGTTGCCCGGGATGGACGCGATGTAGCGGTCGGAACGGGGGTCGACCGGATACTTCGAAATATCGGTGTTCCACCAGTTGTCCGAGGGAAAAATCGAGCAGCCGCCGACCGTTGGAACCGCGGCGCGCACTGCAGTGCCCGTGCGTTGAACTCCGGCACTCGGAACGCCGCCGGCGGGCGAGCAGGCGGCCAACGCGAGCGCGGCCGCGAGCGATCCTCGAAGTTGGCACATGCGACACCCTCCGAGGCGGCTCTACTGCGAACGCGTCGCCGATTACTGCCGCGTAGGCGGCCGCGCGAGCCTTCGCCAATAGCCACCAAATGCTGCGTGGCGCAATAATCGGTGTGGTCGCCGTGCTGATGCTCCTGGCCGTCGGCGGTTACGCTGCGGTTGAGATGGGTGCGATGCCCGCCAATGCCGACGGGAAACCCATGCGGCTCGAACGCTGGGCGGCTCGCGCCTCGCTACTGGCGACGCTCGAGCGCGAGGCGCCGAAGACACCCAATCCGGTTCCGCTCGACGACGACAACCTGATCGCCGGCATCAAATTGTACGCGCAAAACTGTGCGTTCTGCCACGGTTCGTCCGACGCCCTGCGGTCGCGGGTCGCCAAAGGGCTGTATCAGAAGCCGCCCCAGTTGGCCAAGGATGGGGTCGAGGACGATCCTGCCGGCGTCGTTTACTGGAAAATCGCGCACGGCATCCGCTTCACCGGGATGCCGGCCTTCGGACCGTCGATGACGGACCGGCAGTTATGGCAGCTGACGCTATTTCTGCAACATATGGACGGCCTTCCAGCCGCGCCGGAGCGCCTCTGGAAAGCCGTGCACGTTTCGACCTAAGGAAGGTTTTCCGGGAGAGCCCGGGTTAGGGGCCTTGATAGTCCTCGGGGCCCTTCTCGACCGGCGTAGCGGCGAAGATGTACTGATCGTTAGCGGTCGCTTGATTGACCGGCGACGTCATTTGAGAAGCGTTGTCCAGGCGGGAAACGTTGTCCAGGGTCATCTGGGGAAAGGCTTGGCCGCGAAACGAGCCGTCCCCATTCATCGTCGCGACGATGTGCAGGCGCTCTCCGGTTCCGATTCCCAGACCAATGTCGATCGGGCTCGGACCGATGTCGAACCAGATATAGCTTCCGTCGCGCCCTCCGACCACCTGAATAAACGCCTTCTGATACGCGTTGTGGTAGTAGCCGCGCAGCGTGCCGCTCGGCGCTATCTCCAGATCGAGATGGCCGGCGATCGGATACTGCGATCCATAGACCGTAGTTATCGCCGTGGAGTAGTGCGTCGCGGTTGCGTCCGTGCCGCCATCGGCCGCCGCGGCGATCGGCAACACCGCCGCCGACAAGCTCAGCAGTGCAATCCAGGTCGCGATACGGAAAGCCGGTTGTCGTACCATGCTCAAATCCTTCTTCAGGTGGTTCTTCTAGGGAGTAGAGCGCTTCGCTTGGCGAGAACGTGACCGGCGTGACGAACCCTTCTGAAATCGACCTTCGGGGCCTCCCAGTATGGGACCGTCCGGACTTAGTGCGCGAAGCCCTCGATCGACTTCCTACCGGCGCCTCCCTCACGTTTATCACCGAGTACGAACCACGCGGCCTGTCGGCCCGGATCACGCAGGAACGCCCCGACCGATTCGTCATCGAAACGCGCCGGGTCGCGCGCGGCATTTGGCGGGTCAGCCTGACCCCGCAAGAGCGGCGCGAAGGGGAACGCAACCCGCTGGCTCATTTTTTGGCGGGCTGCCCGGCATTCGGCGGCTTCAGCGAGCCGGTCTTCGACGAGCTTGCGGCTGCCGCGATTCCACAAAGCGGCCGGCGCGGTCAGACGCTGGTGGCCGAAAACTCCGAGTCGCCATTCATCGGCGTCGTGACCGAGGGCATCGTCGTGCGTGCGAAGGGCCACGAGATCGACCGCGAGCGCATTCTCTACGAAATCTTTCCGCACGAACTGTTCGGCGTTGCGGAATACTTCGACCGCGGCCTCTCCAACGCGCGGATCGTCGTGTTTTCCAAAACGGCCCGCATCGTCAAGCTTCCATGGGACGTCGTCGGCGACGTCGCCTCGCGTTATCCGCAACTCACGACGGCGCTGGGCGTCGTGATCGCTCAACGGCTACGCCAGATGAACGATACGATTACGGTTCAAGGGGCGCTGCCGATTCTGGCGCGGATCGCGCGCGTGCTGGTGCCCTACGCGATGCCCGAACGGGGACTCGTACCGGCCGCAGCCTCGCTCGCGACCGTCACCCAATCGCAGATCGCCGCCGCCGCCGGAACGGTTAAAGAAGTCGCCGCCCGCGCAATCGCCGAGCTCGAATCGCGCACCGTGTTGCGCCGCGAACGCGGTCACATCCGCTACCTCGACCGCCAAGAGTTGCTGGAGTTAATTCGGGAACTTTCGTGACGCCTTGGCTCGGCATCGGCGCGGAACGCTTCGCGTTGCTGTTGGGGCTATCGCTGTTCTTCGGGTTTGCCTACGAGGAGTTCTATTCCGGCGAAACGCCGCGCCGGCCGGGCGGAGTGCGCACGTTTCCCTTGTTGGCGCTGGCCGGCGGAATGCTCTACGCGCTCGAGCCGCGATTCGCAGCGGCCTTCATCGCCGGGTTGCTGATCCTGGGCGCTTGGACGTACGCATATTTACGCGGCGTCTACGCCGCCGCCCAACCGGTCGAATCCGGCTTCATCGTCCCGATCTGCAGTCTGCTCGCATACGTCCTGGGCGCGCTCGCGCTGACCCAGCCGTTGTGGATTTGCGTCGCGACGGCGGTCTTAGGCGTATTGCTGCTGGGTGGGAAACGGACGCTTCACGATTGGGCGCGCCGGGTGCCCGCCCAAGAAATCGCGACCGCGGGCCAGTTTTTAGTCCTCATCGGTATCGTCCTACCACTACTGGCCGGCCGGCCCCCGATTCCGTACACGTCGATCACCCCGTTCGGCGTGTGGCTCGCGGTCATCGCCGTCTCCTCGATCTCGTATGCCAGTTACTTGCTGCAGCGCTACGCTTTTCCGCGCGGCGGCGTTTTAGTCGCTTCGATTTTGGGCGGTCTCTACTCTTCCACCGCGACGACCGTCGTACTGGCGAGGCGCGCGCACGACGACGGAATGTCGGCCGACTTCGAGGCCGGCATCGCGGCGGCAAGCGGCATGATGTATCTGCGAATTCTGGCCGTCTGCACGATTTTCAGCGCAACCCTCGGGCGCGCGCTCCTGCTGCCGGTGGCGATTCCGTGCGCGTCGATTCTAGCGTTTTCGTGGCTGCGCGGCCGGCGGCACGTCCACGTTCCGGTCGTCGAGTGGGCGCCCAATCCGCTGCAGATCTCAACCGGATTGATCTTTGCCGTCTTGCTGGTTGCGATTTCGATCGTCACGACCTGGGTGCAGGCCAATTTGGGACGCGCCGGCGTGTTCGGGCTATCGGCCGTCGTGGGCGTCACCGACATCGATCCGTTCGTGTTGAGCCTGGCGCAGGGAGGCGTCGCGAAATTGGGTCTCGGCGTTGCGGCGCTGGCGATCGTTATTGCGACCTCGTCGAATAACGTCTTGAAAGCCGTCTACACCGTCGCGTTCGCGCGCCGCCGGGAGAGCTGGGTGCCCGCCGGCGCGCTGATCGGTAGCGCCGCCGTGGGCCTCGCCGTCGGATTCGGGCTGCTGCGGTGAGCTTTCTGCGGCGCTGGCTCGACCTTGCCAAGGACCGCAAGCGCGTGGGTTTGCGCCCTCACCGCGACGTGATCGTGGACGCACCATACGAGGCCGCATACGACCGAGTTCTCGAAGCCGCGGAATTCGTCTTGGGAGCGAGCGTCGCAAGCCGGGATCGCGGATCCGGTACGATAGAAGCGTCGTTCGGTCTGGTCAACAGCGAGCGCGTGCGGTGCACGCTGCAATCCATCGACGACCGACGGACGGCGATTCGAGTCGAAGCGTTCTTTCCCGCGGGTGCCGCGCCGCGCGAACGTTCGCTCGCGGTCGAAGCGCTCGCCGACGCGTTGGAAGCGCCCGCCGCCGGCTAGCGCGCCGGGATGGCGTCGAACTGGGTGTAGGGATGGAGAATTGGGGGAACGGAGATCGATCCGTCGGGTCGTTGGCCGTTCTCCAACAGCGCGGCTAGGGTCCGGCCGATCGCGAGAGCCGAGCCGTTGAGGGTGTGCGCGAACTCGGGACGGCTTTTCGGATCGCGGCGAAAACGAATGCCGGCGCGCCGGGCTTGAAAGTCGGTACAGTTGGAGCACGAACTGATTTCGCGGTACGTGCCGTTGCCGGGCATCCAAACTTCCAGGTCGTAGGTTTTTGCGGCATTGAAGCTCGTGTCGCCCGCGCAAAGCTCGACCACGCGATAGGGCAGATTCAACGCCTGCAGCAATCCTTCGGCGTCGCGCGTCAGCGTTTCGAGCGCGTCGAACGACGACTCGGGGTCGCTCAGCCAGACCAACTCGACTTTTTCGAACTGATGCTGGCGAATCAGCCCACGAGTATCTTTGCCGGCAGCCCCCGCTTCCTTGCGAAAGCACGGCGTGTACGCGGTGTACCGCAGCGGCAACTCGGAGGCGGTGAGGATTTCGCCGCCGTGCAGCGCCGTCAGCGGCACTTCCGCGGTCGGTATCATAAATAGATCGGCGTCCGCGTCGCGGAACATCGCGTCGGCGAATTTACTGAGTTGACCGGTCGACCACATCGTCGCGCGGCTCACGAGAAATGGCGGTACGACCTCGACGTAGCCGGCCGTCGCCGCTGCGTCGAGAAACAACTGTACGAGCGATCGCGAGAGGCGCGCTCCCATTCCTTTAAGGACCGCAAAGCGGCTCCCCGACAGTTTGGCCGCGCGCTCGAAGTCAATGATGCCCAGGGTTTCGCCCAATTCCCAATGAGGTCGCGGCGGGAAGCCGAATGCGGGCGGCTCGCCCCAGGTGCGTACGACGACGTTGGCTCGTTCGTCGTTGCCGTCGGGAACCGACCCGTCGAGCAGGTTGGGCGTGCCTTCGAGAAGGGCGCGCAACGGAGAATCCTCGCGTTCGGGCGACAGCGCGCGCGCGCACTCTTCGCCGGTCGCAACTGCCTGCGAGAGTGCGTCGATCTGCGGACGCAGCTCGCGGGCCGCGGCCGCTCGATCGGATGCTTTCGCAACCGTCGCGCTGAGGACGTTCTTTTCGGCCTTCGCCCGTTCGGCGGTGGTGATCGCCGAGCGGTACTCTTCGTCGTAACGCAGAATGGCGTCAACGAACGACGGGTCGATCCCGCGACGAATGGCCGAGCGTCGAACGCGGTCGGGATCGCGGCGAACGACGACGATATCGAGCATGGAGAAGCGCGCCATTACGCAGCCCGCGAACGCACTCCTACCGGGTGCGGGATTCGTAACCGAAAAACTGCTCTCGCCGCGCGAAGCGTTGGAGGTGTTTTTCGCGCGCGTGACGCCGCCCGCGCCCGCCGTCGAGTACGTTCCGCTGGATGCCGCGACGTGGCGAGTGCTTGCGCGCGACGTCGATGCCGACGACGATTATCCGAATTCGGTACGATCGGCAATGGACGGCTTCGCTCTGCGAGCGGCCGAAACGCCGGGCGATTTCGCGATCGCCGGTACGGTGCGGATGGGCGAGTTTCCGGCGGACATCGGATGTGGCCAGACGATGGCGATTCCAACCGGGGGTTCGCTGCCGGCGGGCGCGGATGCTGTCGTGCCGATCGAAGACGTGGCCCGATCGGGTCCGACCCTGCGCGTTGCCGTCCGGCTTGCTGCTGGGGAGAATGCGATCCCGCGGGCGGCCGACATGCGGCGGGGCGAGACGATTCTGCGCGCGGGCACGCGGATTGCCGCGCCCCAAGCGGGCGTGCTCGCAACCCTCGGGATCGTCGACGTGCCGGTTTTTTGCCGGCCGTTGGTCGGCGTGCTGTCGGGCGGCGACGAGCTGGTCGCGGTGTCGGCGAGTCCGAGCGGCGGCCGCGTGCGCGATTCGAACCGGTATGCGATCGCCGCGTCCTTGCGCGCGATGGGCGCGCGGGTCCGGCACTATCCGCGGATCGGCGACGAACCGGGCGAATGCGAGCGTGCCCTAAGAAAAGCGCTGCGCGAGTGCGCCGCCGTCGCCATGAGCGGCGGCTCGTCGGTGGGGGAGCGCGATCGGCTCCCGGCTGCGGTCGTCGCTCTGGGCGAGCCCGGGATCATCGTGCACGGGCTGCGGATCAAGCCGGGCAAGCCGGCGCTGCTCGGGGCTTTCGGCGATCGTCCAATTCTGGGCTTGCCCGGAAATCCGGCATCGGCGCTCTTGGTCCTCGAGGCCGTCTTGGCGCCGATCGTGGCCGCCTTGGTCGGCGCAGCGCCGATCGTCTCAACCGTGGCGGCGCGGCTCGTCCAGCCCGCGCGCGGCCGCGCCGGCTGGACGGGCTATCTTCCGGTCCGCTTGCGGCATGAAGGAGCGGAGGCGACGGCGGAGCCCCTTCCCCTGCGCTCGTTTTCGGCCAGCCTGGCCGCGCGCGCCGACGGCTACCTCGTGATGGACGAGCCGGACGAGGAATGGCCCGCGGGTACGCCCGTCACCGTGCACCGATTCCTGGGAGGCTAGGAGCCTGAAGGGTTATGGCATATTTCCGTATCCGTGCCGCCTTTTGCCCGAACGCTTCGTTGCTCGCCTCGTCCCCGAGCGAAATTCGGCACCGGATCCGAAAAATACCGTAACCCTACAGGCTCCTAGTCATGGTTCGGCCCACCCCCGCAATTGCCGCGATCCCGGCAACGACCCCGTTCGTCGGCCCCGAACAGCTCATGCGCGAGCGCGGTTTGCGCGAACTGCTGCGGCTCGGCGCCAACGAGAGTCCGTTCGGTCCGTCTCCGCGGGCAATCGCCGCAATGACGGCGGAGTTGCCGCGGCTAGCCTGGTACGGCGATCCCGAATCGCTCGACTTGCGCGACGCTCTGGCGATCAAGCACGGGTGCGAACCGGCCCAAATCGTCGTCGGGTCGGGAATCGACGATCTCATGGGTCTTGCGGTTCGCGCGTTCGTGTCGCCCGGCGCGGTCGTCCTCACGACGCGCGGGACTTATCCCACGCTCGAATACCACGCGATCGGGTACGGCGCGACGCTGGCTCGTGCCGGCTACCGCGAAGACGGAACGCTCGATCTCGACGCGCTGCTGGCGCTCGCGCGCGAGACGCGGCCGGCGCTCGTGTATCTGGCCAACCCCGACAATCCCAGCGGTTCGTTCGTCGAGCGCGCGGACGTCGAGCGTTTTTTCCAAGAGCTTCCCGGCGATTGTTTGTTGCTGCTCGATGAAGCCTACGCCGATTTCGTCGCCGAAGCCGCCCTAATGCCGGCGCATTTCGACGACCGCCTCGTCCGGCTGCGCACGTTCTCGAAGGTCTACGGGATGGCCGGCGCGCGGATCGGTTACGCGCTCGTCAGCGCGGCCAACGCGCGTACGTTTCAAAAAATCCGGCTCCACTACGGCGTCAATCGGAACGCTCAAGTGGGCGCGCTCGCGGCGCTGCGGGACGACTCGTTTCGCGACTACGTGATTGCGGAGACGCGACGCGCTCGCGCCGCATGTTACGCGCTCGCGTCGGAGTTGGGCTGTCGATACGTCGAATCGCATGCCAACTTCGTGTGCCTCGATTTGGGCACGCCGCAGCGCGCGGTGCGCGTCGTCGACGAACTGCTCGAACGGGGCGTTTGGATTCGAAAGCCCGGCGCGCCGCCACTGGATCGGTTCGTCCGGGTGAGCGCCGGGACCGAACCGATGCGCGCGGCGTTCGCGCTCGCACTGCGATCGGTGCTGGCGAAGGTTCCCGCATGAGATACGCGATCGTCTCCGACGTGCACGGTAACCTCGAGTCGCTCGAGCGGGCCCTCGCGCTGCTCGAACCCGACGACGCGCTGCTCTGCCTGGGCGACATGGTCGGATACGGACCCAACCCCAACGAGTGCGTGCGCTTGCTGCGCGACCGCACCACTCACGCCGTGCTGGGCAATCACGACCTCGCGGCGGTGGAAAACTACGGCACGGAGTACTTCAACGACGCGGCGCGCGCCGCGATCGCCTGGACTCAAAAGGTGCTCGACGACGAAAGCCGTGCGTGGCTCAATACGCTATCGTACGAGCTGCGGCTCCCGGAATTCTTGCTCGTGCACGGCGCACCCGTGAACTACTTCGAATATATCCTCGACAAGGCAGCGGCGGGCTCGGCGTTCGCGCACACCGACGCTCCGTTGATCTTCGTCGGCCACACCCACATCGCCGAACACTGGTCGCTCGAAGCGGACGGATCGATCGGGCACAAGCACCTGCAGCACGGCGGCGAACTCGCACTCGAGAGCGGTCGACGGTACATCGTCGACGTCGGCAGCGTGGGACAGCCGCGCGATCTCAATCCGCAGGCCTCGCTGGTTTTCTACGAGCCCGAGAAACGGACGGCCCGCTGGGTCCGCTACGACTACCCGATCGCCACGGTTCAAGCGAAAATCCGCGAAGCCGGTTTGCCCGAGTATCTTGCCGACCGCCTGGAAGTGGGGCGATGAGCGAGGTCCCATTCGACGACGGCAACTGCTTTGCGTGCGGACCGGACAACCCGGTCGGCATGCACGTGCACTTCGACCGCGCCAGCGACGGCGAAGGCGTGTACGCCGCCGTGACGCTCGCACCCCAGTTTCAAGGCTGGCGCGGTATCGCGCACGGCGGCATCGTAATGGCGCTCTTGGACGAGGCGATGGCGCACGCCGCCGGGTTGGCCGGCCATCGAGGCGTTACCGCGAGCGTGGACGTGCGGTTTCGCAAAGCGGTGCCGCTGGAGAAGCCGCTGGGAGTTCGCGGCCGGGTCGCGTGGCAGCGCCGCAACGTGCTGGGGGTCGAGGCCAAGATTTTCGACGCGGACGGCCGATTGCTCGTTCAAGGCGAGGGTCACTTCGTTTCGCGCGGCCCGCTCGAGGCGGCCGCCGATCGCCGCAATCTGGCGCTGTGAAATCCAAACAGCAGCGGGTCGCGCGAGTCGAGAAGGAATCGCATCACCGGACGCCCGCGATCGACAACCGGCGCGCGCGGCACGAGTACGAGATTCTCGAATCGCTCGAAGCCGGGCTCGCCCTAACGGGAACGGAAGTCAAGTCGATTCGGGCCGGAGGGGTCAGCTTGAACGAAGCGTACGCGCGTTTTCGCGACGGCGAAGCGTGGCTGCTCGGGATGCACGTGCCCCCGTACAAACAGGGGAGTTTTTCGAACGTCGATCCGAATCGTCCGCGCAAGCTGCTGATGCACCGCGAGCAGATCGCGCGGCTGCGCGGACGCGTCGGCGAAAAGGGATTGACGATCGTTCCGCTGCGGCTCTACTTCACGCGCGGGATCGCCAAAGTGCAGCTCGGTTTGGCGCGCGGCAAGAAACTCTGGGACAAGCGCGCGGACGTCGCCAAACGCGATGCCGAACGCGAAATCGCGCGCCGGTTCCGGCGGTGAGCGGATAACGATGCGCGGGGCGCATCCCGAGCGGAACGTCGAACTGGCCGTCGCGCGCGACGGAGTCGTGCGGCCGGGTGAGCGCGTCCTGATCGCGTGCTCCGGCGGGCCGGACTCGGTGGCGCTCGCCGCGGTCCTGCGGGCGGCCGGCAAACCGCTGCACCTCACGTTGCGGGTGGCACACGTCAACCACGCCGCGCGGGCGTCGTCGGCCCAGGACGAGTGCGTTGCGGCCGCCGTAGCCGGCTCCCTCGGCCTGACGTTCGACGTCGTGCGGCTGCGTTCGGGTGCCCGCGACGAGTCGGGCTGGCGGGATGCGCGCTACGCGGCGCTGATCGAACTCGCGCGGCAGACCGGCTGCGCGGCCGTCGCGACCGCGCATCACGCCGAAGACCAGAGCGAAACGGTTCTGCTGGCGCTCTTTCGCGGCACCGGACCCGACGGGATCGCCGGGATGCGCCCTCGGCGAACGCTCGCTCCGGAGATCGATCTCGTTCGGCCGCTGCTGCGCGTACGGGCGAGCCAACTGAGACGGTACTGCCACCTTCGCGGTTTGCCGTACGCGGTCGATCCGAGCAACGCGGACGGCACCTTCGCGCGCAACGCCGTTCGGCAGGCGCTGGACGCGTTGCGTCCGCTCTTTCCCGGACTGGACGAAGCCGTCGCTCGGGCGGCCGCCCTCGCCGGCGACGAGCGAGCGGAGACGGGGAGGGCCGGGTTGCGCCGGCGCGTGCGCGGCCGCTTGGCGGAGGAGCGCGAATTACGCGACGTCGACTTTCTTCATATAGAAGCCGCCGTCGCGGCCTTGGAGTGCGGGCGCAGCGGCAGCTTTTATATGAAGGCGGGCCTGCGGCTGGAGATCCTTCGCGGGGAGATTGCGGGTATAACGCGGGCATGACCGCCGGGATTGGATCGGCACTTGGCGAGCGGCTGTATTCGCCCGCGGAGATCGCCTCGGCGGTCGACCGGTTGGCCGCCGCGGTCGGCCTCGACTTCGCCGGGAAACCGCTCGTGCTGCTGGGCGTGTTGAAGGGAGCGTTGTACCTGACCGTCGACCTTGCGCGAGCGCTCGCGGCCATCCCCGACGGACCAAGCGAAATTGCGGTGGAGTACGTTTGCGTTTCTAGCTACGGAGCGGGGCTCGAATCGAGCGGGAGGCCGCAAGTATTGCTCGACCGGACGGCACCCATCGAGGGACGCAACGTGTTGATCGTCGACGACCTGGCCGACAGCGGCCTCACGCTGGAGGCGGTTCGCGCGCTATTGGAACGGCGGCGGCCGGCCCGGGTGCGGCAGTGCGTCCTGTTCGAGAAGACCTCCGCCCGATGGACCGAAGTCCCGCTCGATTACGTCGGGCTGCCCGTTCCCGAAGCCTTCGTCGTAGGTTACGGTTTGGACTATCAGGAAGAATACCGCACTTTGCCCTACCTGGCATCTTTGAAAGAGCCCCAGAGAAAGCCGACGGTCCCACTCACGTGAGCAAAAACCTGCGCTCGATCGTGTTCATCATTGCCGCGATCGTCGTCGTCTTCATTTTAGTAGAAAGGTTCGTTCAGCCCAGCGAGGGAGCGACTCGGCTGGACTACGGCGCTTTCTACCAGAAGTTGGAGGCCGGACAGGTTCAGTCGTTCCACGCCACCGGGCTGACGTCGAGCGGCGAACTCACCAACGGCACCAAATACACCGTCTCCGTGCCCAACGTTGATCAGACGTTCGTCGACGAGGTATATAAGAAAGTCAAGAGCGGCGCCGTCAGCTTCGACCAGCAGTCCAACAGCGGGCTCTTGTCAAGCCTCATCGGGTTGGCCCCGCTGGCGATCATGGTGATGATCTTATTCTTCATCTTGCGGCAGGCGCAGAGCGGCGGGAGCCAAGCGCTCTCGTTCGGCCGCTCGCGCGCGAAGATGCTCTCCGAGAACCGGCCGAAGGTTACCTTTGCCGACGTTGCCGGAGTCGACGAGGCCAAAGAAGAGCTTGCCGAGATCGTCGATTTCCTCAAGTACCCCAAAAAGTATCAGTCGCTCGGCGCGCGGATTCCTAAGGGCGTCCTCTTGCTCGGGCCGCCCGGAACCGGCAAGACGCTCTTGGCACGCGCGATCGCGGGCGAAGCCGGCGTGCCGTTTCTTTCGATCTCGGGCTCGGACTTCGTCGAGATGTTCGTCGGCGTCGGTGCGTCGCGCGTGCGCGACTTGTTCGATCAGGCGAAGAAGTCGGCGCCGTGCATCGTGTTCATCGACGAGATCGACGCCGTCGGACGCCAGCGTGGCGCCGGCCTCGGCGGGGGACACGACGAACGCGAACAAACGCTGAACCAACTCTTGGTCGAGATGGACGGATTCGACCAGAACACCGGCGTGATTTTGATCGCCGCCACCAATCGGGCGGACGTCCTCGATCCCGCGCTCCTTAGGCCGGGCCGCTTCGATCGTCAAGTTGTGGTCGATCGCGCGGATTTCAAAGGCCGCGAGAAGATTCTCGAGGTGCACGCCCGCAACAAGCCGCTCGGCAAGGAAGTTTCGCTGCGCACGCTGGCCAAGCGAACGCCCGGGTTCTCCGGTGCCGATCTGGAGAATCTGCTCAACGAAGCGGCGTTGCTCGCGGCTCGGCGGAACAAGAACCTTATCGAGATGATCGACTGCGACGAAGCGATCGATCGCGTCATGGTGGGACCGGAACGCAAGTCGATCGTCATGTCGCAGAAAGAAAAGGAAACCACCGCGTATCACGAGTCCGGGCACGCGATCATCGGCGGTCTAACCGATAAGTCGGATCCGATTCATAAGGTGACGATCATCCCCCGTGGCATGGCGCTGGGCCTTACCTGGTCGCTTCCGGAAGACGACCGCCACAGCCGGACTCGCGAAGAACTGGTCGCGCAAATCACGATGTCCATGGGCGGCCGGTTGGCCGAAGAAATCAAGTTCGGCGACGTAACGACCGGGGCGAGCAACGATTTCGAAAAGGCGACCGAACTGGCGCGCCGGATGGTTACGCAGTATGGCATGAGCGAGCTCGGTCCGATTCAGTACGGGCGCGGCGCGCATCAGGTATTTCTCGGGCGCGACTTCGGAGACGAGCGCAACTACTCCGAGGAAATCGCCAGCAAGATCGATACGCAGGTGCGCACGATCATCGAGTCGTGTTATGCCAGCGGCCGGGACATTCTGCAGAAGAACTGGGACAAAGTCGAGCGGATGGTGGCGTCGCTGCTCGAGTACGAGACGGTGGACGCCGACGAAGTTACCGCGATTCTGGCCGGAGTCACTTACGACCGACCCGCCATCGAAGGCGCGCGAACCGGCGCCGGAGATAGCGAGCGGGCCGCGACCGACGAGCCGAAACGCGCCGACAAGCCGGCGCTTCGGCCACCGAAGATTTCACCGGAACCTGCATGACGCCGGGTGCCGTCCGGGCCGCGGCCGCGATACTCGCGTGCACGTCGATGCTTTTTGCGATGCCCTGCGGCGCCACCGAGTCGATGCAGCAGCGCGGGACGCTGCCGCGCGGCGGCTCGTACGTGCTCGACACCGACCCCACCATCGGGGCGGCGGCAGTCGCCTTGTGGTTTCGGGCCCCGGGGGCCGGCTACAACAACGCTTCGCCGGGCGTCTCGCGTCTGGCGGCAACGGCGGCAGCGGTTGCGCCGCTGGCCGGCGGAAAGTCGCTGGTCGCGTTGGTTCGCAGCGTCGGAGGTGCGCTGAACATCAACGTCTATCCGGATATCGTCGGGATCGGCGCGGTGGTGCCGTCGTCGGCGGTGCGCCGCGTGGTCGCCGCCATGACGGCCGCGTACTTCGCGCCTTCGGTCGACGATGCGACCGTGAAAATCGCCCGCGGGGATGCGGCGGTACTTGCGGTCGAGCAGCGATACTCGCTCGACGCAACCGCTCACGACCTGCTCTTCAAGCGGATGTTCGCCTCGGGGCCGGCTCACTATTCCCCGCTGCCCGATTCGGTGGCCGAGCTTTCGCGCGTGCCCTACGACGACGTCGCGGCCTTTGCCAAGCGCGCGTTTCGCTCGGGAAATGCGGTGCTGGCTTTGACGGGCAACGTCGACGCATCGGCAATTTCCGCCATTACCGACGGCGGCGGCAACGCTGCGATGGATCCGCCGTTCGACTCGCCGCTGGCCGGCGCTTTCGGCGAATCGACGGCTACGGCGCCCGTGAGCGGCGTGGGCTTGGCTTGGGTGGGTCCGCCGATTTCGGATCAAAAAGCCGCGACCGCGCTGGATTTCATCAGCGATTACCTATTTCGCGACGAGACCGGTGAGGTGTCGCGCGCGCTCGAGTCGGGCAAATCCGATGCCTACGCGGTCGGTCAGTTCATCACGCTGCACGACCCGGGCGTGCTGCTCGTGACGATCGGCGGAGCGGATGCCAAACGCGTCGCGCCGCAGGTGCTCGATCGCCTGCAGGCGTTGAAGCAGCCGCTGGATCCGCGAACGTTCGAGGCGGCGCGCGAAGCGTTTCTCTATCACATCGCTTCCGACACCGAAACGTCTGCAGAGCAAGCCGACAACCTGGGCTGGTACGCGGTCGAGGGTGCGCCGAGTTACGCGCCCGGAGATGCGGCCGGCGAATACGCGCGCACGGCCCGCGAACTCGATCCTGCGTACGTTTCGCAAGTGGTCGCGCGATATCTCTCGGCCAATCCGGTGACCGTGAATCTCATCACCGTCGCTCCTCCGAAAGGGCCCGCTTCGTGAGCCCGCGCTACGCCGCCCTGATGCTGTCGGCGCTCCTGGCGTCGGCGCCGGCGACGGCCGCGCGCGCAGAGGTGCCTTCGCCAACCGTCGAAACCCGTAACGGGACGACCATCGTTCGCCAGCAAGATGCCCATTCGTCGCTCGTCGGCGTGGTGCTCGTCGTGCACGCCGGGCTCGATCGGCAGACGATGAAGCAGAACGGCTTAGCCGCTCTCGTCGCGCAGACGATTTTACGCACGCCGGTAACGCTCGGGCCGGCGCAGGGACCGGCGCCGACGATGCCGCTGGAACAGGCGGTTGCCGCGAGCGGCGGCTCGGTGCAGTTCACCGTCGACCCGGGCGACGTGCGAATTTACGTCGAGGCGCTCGCCGCCGACGCTCCGGCCGTCGTCGCGCTCGTTCGGCAGGCTCTAGCCGCGCCCGACTTTAGCCCCGCGACCGTGCGCGATGCCCGCGCTACGCTCGGGCGCGCGATCGAGCAGTCGCAGGCGCGATCGCAATACGCGCTGCAAGTCGGCCTCGACATGCTCAATCAGGCGTCGTCGCCCCAAGC
>DASXDV010000058.1:0-3094 GCA_036490465.1 Candidatus Tumulicola sp.
GGCTCAACTACCGCGGCCACATGATCTTAGCTTCACGACTGGGTGGCGTTCCAAACACCTTAACGCCGAATCTCTTTCGGAGATCGCAAGCCGTTGGAGACTTCAAAATCGGCCGGGAATGGTCGCCGCTCCGTAAGCGTACATCAGCACCATAACTCGTGGGGCGGAATGGCGGGTTGACGCCGTGCTATCGGCGAGCGCGGGCGGCGAGGCGGCGACGAGCAGCGTTGAGTTGCTTGCGGTCGGCTTTGTCCCGCCGTTCCTCGACCCGGTACTGGCGCACCGCCCCTGGATGACGCTGCTTCCAAATGTCCGGCAGCAAGCTCTGATAGTCCGTCGAACCCGCGAGCAACTGGTCCAGCACGTTTTTGACGTACAACCACACGTCGAGGTCGTGCCGCCGCGCGCTGCTCACCAAGGTCATCATCTTCGCGCTTTGCTCGCCTCCGGCGACGCTGCACACGAATAGCCAGGCCTTGCGCCCCATCGCCACTTGCTTCATCAACTGCTCGACCGAGTTGTTGTCGATCGGGATGCGGCCATCGCCCACGTATACGTTCAGCGCCGTCCAATGGTTGCGCAGATAGCGGAGCGCTTCGGCGAAGTCGCTCTTCGGCAGCACCGCGCCTAGCGGCTCGCTATCCAACCACTGCCGGATGGCGTCCAAAATGATCGTCGATTCGCGCAATCGCAACGACTGGCGATCCTGCCAAGTCAGTTCCTTGCCGCGCCGCTCGACGTCGTGCAACGCTTGGATCATTCCCAGCAGCAACTCGCACTCGGGCCGGTAGGTGCTCGACTCGACGACCTTGCGGCGCGCGTGCCCCCAGCAAGCCACGAACTCCAAGCGCTGCTCGCTGTGAAGCACCACGCTCCGATTGCCCGAGAAGCAATCGCCCTGCACCTTGCAGCGGCTGTTCTTGAAGAAATCGTCGGGGCCGTCACGGTGCCGCGAGACGCGGAAATCGAAGATATTGTAGCGCGCCAGGTGCAGGCCCGAGTAGACCCACATCTTGGCCAGCAGGCTGTCGTTGCCCGCCGCACGCGCTTCGGCCACCTTCTCCACCAGACGCTGGCTCTTGGCGTCGCCCGGAATCGCCTCCGGGGTCGTCTTTGGCAACAGCATCCGGCAACTCGTCTCGTCGATGCCGACGCCGATGTCTTGCTGCACCAAATGGGCCATGAACTCGATGAACGGCCCGATCGCGAACTCGACCTGGCTCACGAGGTTCAACAGCGTCGAACGGCCAGGCGTCCAACCACTGCCGGCGAACACATCTTGTTGGCGGTAGATCGGCAGATGATGAAACCACTTGGCTTCGACGACCGTGGCCGCCACGCTGGTGTCGTAGCGATCCCCTTCGACCAGCGACGTCGGCCGCTGCGGCGAGGCGATGCCGCACTGCGGATTCCCTGGGCAAGCGTATTTCGGATATTTCTTCACCAACACATACAACTCGGGCCGCTGGTAGACCAGCGTCTCGGTCGTGTCGTAGCCGAGAATGGTGCGCTCGCCATGCGTCGCACAGGTCTTGAGCGTGGCGTCGCCTTCGATGATCTTTTCTTCGCGACGCAAATGACTGGGGAGCGATTCGTCGCGTGGCTTCTTGGGCTTGGTGGCCCGCTCGACCGTGTAGGTCTGAATGACCGCTTCGGCCTGGGCCTCTGCCTCGGCCCGAGCTACCTGAAACTCCTCGCTATTTTCGAACGGCAACCAATTCTGGTCCGGGCCGGTGAGGATTCGCTTCTCGCTGCGATGGCCGTTGACGAAATGGCTGAGCAGCTTGCGGAGCTTTTCCATTTCGAGGCCGAGCTCCTCGATCTGCCTGGCCTGCAATGCGATGGTCGCGGCCACGGCGGGCTGCTCCGAGATCGCTGCCGCCTGTTCAGAGATGATCGCGGCCTGCGTTTGAATCAACGCTCGGCAACCGTCCAAATCGTTCGGTATCTCGCTGGCTTCGATCATGCCGCTTACCATAGCGAGATTTGCAAAATGCGCCAGAGGGAAAACGCCACGATCGGCAAGATTCCTGAAATTATTTTGTCGCTAGCGACCACGGGGAATTTCTCAAGAGCGACTCTGTTCCAGCGTCGTGCGCGATGCGCGATCGAGCGAGTATCGCACACGACGTTTCACGCTCGACAGTTCGATCCCCGAGAGCAACAGCGTCAGGTCGGTCGCGTCCATTTCGATGTGAGCGGCGCCGGGCGAAAGCGGCGGTCTCTGAAAAGTTCCTCGCTCCAAACGTTTCATCCAAATGGCCAGCCCGTCTCGATCCCAATAGATCAGCTTGAGCCGATCCAGTCGGCGATTGAGAAACAGAAACAGATCGCCCGAGCGAATGTCGCGCTGGAACTCGGACTGGATGATGGCGTGCAACCCGTCGAAGCTCTTGCGCATGTCGACGTGCTTGGCATAGAGATGGATTCTCGTTGCCGTGAGCGGCATGGGAAGCGACAGGGGATGCATCGATGCGCTCCCTGCCCTAGCGGGTGTTCACGACGACCTCATGGAACGCGTCGCTGCGTTCCGCCGACGAGGGTTGGATACTCTCGAGCAGGCAGCGAATCACGTCCAAGCAGTTTGCGGGCACCGATACCTCAACTCCCGCATTCAGACGGAAATGAACCAGCGGGCTGGTCGTGACCGGCGCCGAGAGGCGGCTGCGACGCTTGGGCTCGCGAGGTCGCTCCGACGCGCCGTTCTGTTCGGACGGCCGAGCCGTGGTCGAATGCCTGCCGATGCGTTTCGCCCAGTAGTAGAAGGTGTTTTCCGACACCGGTTCGTGGGCGCAGAACTGAGCCACCGTCAAACCGCTGGCGCGAAACCGCTCGAATCGCTTCACCCACTCCCGCCGTTTCTCGACATCAAACCGACGCGTCATCGTCCGGGCCTCCGCGGTGAACATTGAACGTGACCGATCCGCCACGCCCAAACCTACACCCCGAAAACGCCCAGCGCCGCTGAAATCTTCAATGGCACTGGTGCGCGCTTACCGCGAAGCGGATGCCGCCGGGGTCTCCCGGCTCCCGCGAGAAAAGTTTCCAACCGTGCGCGTGGTCTTAGACTCCGTGGGGGCGATATCGAGCTTGC